>CAMUFJ010000027.1 GCA_947088135.1 uncultured Clostridia bacterium | reverse complement strand
TTTGCTCCTCCCCGCAGCTTTTCGCAGCTTACCACGTCCTTCTTCGGCGCCATATACCAAGGCATCCTCCGTGAGCCCTTTGTAGCTTGATCTTTCTACTCGTCTCTCTTTACAAAAATTCTTATGACTTCTACTCGACGCAATTTTCTTCTCACACTCTTCCCAAGAGTCCTTTTGGCTTAATCGTACTCTCGCAAATTGTATTAACCTTAAAATTTCGTCCGTTACATAGCTCCCGCTATGCAACTCCTTAGAATTTTATTGCCTTAATTTTCTTTCTTGCTATGCAGTTGTCAATCTTCGGATACCCTTACGAAAGAAGGGTCGCTACGCGCGAAAACACATTGCCCTCGTCGCGAGCTTATCTATAATAACATCTTAGAATAAGATAGTCAAGCGTTTTTGAAAGTATTTTCTGATTTTTTTTGCTTTTTTAGGAAAATTTCCAAAGCGTTCGGCATTATCCGCGCAGGGACAAAGCGGTGATCACGACCGCTACTGCGACGACCAGCCCGACGACGAACAAAACCGACTTTATTTTTTTCATCTTAGCCTCGTCCGCGGGGCTGTAACCGCGCGGTTTGAGCTCTCCCTCGCAGTACGGACACTTGGTCATATGATCCAAAACGCTCTTTCCGCAGTGCGGACAATCGACGGCGTGCTTTTCAAGGCGCGCCCGACGTTTGCGGATCCGCTCCTCCCTCTTTTGCTCTTCTATCGCCGCCCGTTCTTCCTCGGTGAGTTTTTTCATAAATACTTATACCTTATATAATACCTTAAATAATTTACATGCTCTCGTGAATGGTGCGGGAAATGACGTCGTCCTGCTGTTGACGGGTAAGCTTGATGAAGTTCACGGCATACCCGCTCACACGAATGGTAAGCTGGGGGTATTTCTCGGGGTGCGCCTGCGCGTCCAACAGCGTATCGCGGTTAAAGACGTTGACGTTAAGGTGATGCCCGCCGTTTCCCATGTATCCGTCGAGCATATTCACGAGGTTCTCCGCCTGCTGATCCGTCGTGCCGTCGTCGTCTTTCCCCAAAGAGCGGGGCGTAATGCTGAACGTGTTGGAGATACCGTCGCGGGAATAGGCGTAAGGAAGCTTTGCGACGGATTCCAAGGAAGCGAGCGCGCCGTGCGTATCCCGCCCGTGCATGGGATTCGCGCCGGGGGCAAGCGGTTCGCCCGCCCTTCTGCCGTCGGGCGTGTTGCCCGTGTTCTTGCCGTAAACCACGTTGGAGGTGATCGTCAAAATGGACGTCGTCGCGATCGACTCGCGATAGGTGGTATGGCTCTTGATTTTCCGCATGAAGGTTTTCAACAGCCAAACGGCGATCTCGTCTGCACGGTCGTCGTTGTTGCCGTACTTGGGGAAGTCTCCCTCGATACGGAAATCGGTGACGATACCGTATTCATTGCGTACGGGAAAGACCTTGGCGTACTTGATCGCGGACAGGCTGTCGACCGCGCAGGAAAGACCCGCAATCCCCGTGGCGAAGAAACGGCGGACGCAAGTATCGTGCAAAGACATTTCGAGCGCCTCGTAGTTGTATTTGTCGTGCATATAGTGAATGACGTTGAGGGTATTCACATACAGACGGGCAAGCCAAGTCATCATGCCGTCGTATTTATTAACGACGTCGTCATAATCGAGCGCGCCGTCGCCGGATACGGGCTCGAACTTGGGAGAAACCTGCAAGGGAAGCCCCGATTCGCGATCCTTCACCATTTCGTCCCTTCCGCCGTTGATCGCATACAGAAGGCACTTGGCAAGATTGGCGCGCGCGCCGAAAAACTGCATATCCTTGCCCACGCGCATTGCCGAAACGCAACAGGCAATGCAATAATCGTCGCCGAGCTCGGGGCGCATCAAGTCGTCGCTCTCGTACTGAATGGCGGAAGTCTTGATGGAAACGTCCGCGCAAAACCGCTTGAAATTATCAGGCAACAGCTTCGACCAAAGCACGGTGAGGTTGGGCTCGGGCGCAGGGCCCAAATTGATAAGGGTATGGAGAATGCGGAAACTGCTCTTTGTGACGAGCGTCCTGCCGTCTAAGCCCATACCGCCGATGGATTCCGTGACCCAAGTCGGATCGCCGCTGAACAGCTCGTTATACTCCTTCGTGCGCATGAATTTGATGACGCGCAATTTCATGACGAAATGATCGACGAGCTCCTGCGCCTCCTCCTCGGTGAGCGCGCCCTCTTTTAAGTCGCGCTCGATGTAAATATCGAGGAAGGTGGTGTTTCTGCCGATGCTCATCGCCGCGCCGTTCTGCTCTTTTACAGCGGCAAGATAGCCGAAATACAGCCACTGGATCGCCTCTTTGGCGTTGACAGCCGGCACGGAAATATCGAAGCCGTATTCCGCCGCCATCTCTTTGAGCGCGCGGAGCGCCTTGATTTGCTCGGAGAGCTCCTCGCGGTCGCGGATCTTGTCGGGAAGCATTGTTCCGTCCAAAATCGCCTTGTCCTCTTCCTTTTTCTTGATGAGGCGGTCGACGCCGTAGAGCGCGACGCGGCGGTAATCCCCCACGATCCTGCCCCGCCCGTAGGTATCGGGCAAGCCCGTTAAAATGTGCGCCCTGCGCGCACGGCGCATTTCCGGCGTATAGGCGTCGTAAACGCCGTCGTTATGCGTTTTGCGGAAGGTGAAAATATCCTTGACGCGGTCGCTCGCCTCGTAGCCGTACATGGTGAGCGCCTCCTCCGCCATACGGATTCCGCCGAGGGGCATGAGGGCGCGCTTGAAGGGCTTGTCCGTCTGCAAGCCGACGATCTTTTCCAAACCGCGGTCGAAATATCCCGCCTTATGGCTGTTGACGCGGGAGATGATATCGGTGTCCGCGTCGTACACGCCTCCCCGCTCCCGCTCCGCCTTGGAAAGTTCGAGCACCTGTTCCCAAAGCTTCTTAGTCGCCTCCGTTGCGGGGGCGAGAAACGCGCCGTCCCCCTCGTAGGGCGTGTAGTTATGCTGAATGAAATCGCGCACGTCGATTTCGCCGTTGCTCCATTTACCCGTTTCAAATCCGCGCCATGCTTCCATATCCTTCTCTCCTTTTTTACTTTCTTATGTATGAACTATACCTTCTTTTCCGTTAAAATGCGTCTTGCATTTTCAATGCGCTCCTTCGTAGGGGGGAGCGTCCCGTGAAGAGGATAGCGAAGTCCCAACTGCCCGTACTTGGCTTCCCCCATACCGTGATAGGGCAAAACCTCCACCTTCTCTACCGTGCTTAATCCGTCTATCAACGCCCTGAGACGTCTGAGCGCGCCGTCGTCGTCCGTAAGCCCCGGCACGAGCACGTGGCGGATCCACACGGGGACTCCCCTCCCGCTCAAAAACGAGGCGAACGCGCGGGGCGCGCCTCCGCCTATCCCCGTAAGCACGCGGTGCGCTTCTTCGTCGGCGTGCTTGATATCGAGCAAGACAAGATTTGTGACGCGCGCAAGTTCTTCGTAGCGCCCGTCCTCCTCCCGAAAGCAAATGCCCGAGGTGTCGAGACAGGTGTGCACGCCCTCCCGTTGGAGCAGAGTAAAGAGTTCTATCAAAAAATCGAGCTGTACGAGCGGTTCGCCGCCCGAAACGGTCACTCCGCCCTTGCTTCCGAAATAGGAGCGGTATTTGACCGCCTCGCGCGCGACCTCTTCCGCGCTCATCTCCCGCCCGCCCGCAAGCGGACGACTGTCGGGATTATGGCAATACAGACAGCGCATGGGACAGCCCTGCAAAAAAACGACGAAGCGTATTCCCGGCCCGTCCACCGTACCGAACGATTCGAATGAATGGATTTTTCCCACTGCGCCCATCGCAACGCTCCCTTACGCCCGAAAAAAAAGACAGCTTTTATTTCCATAAAAACTGCCCAGACGAACGGCTTTTCCGCGCATACGGTTCCACGCGGTTCTCCGCCTCTCTCGTCAGTTGCCGTATGCGGTTTTCAAATGTGGATTCATCATACAACATTGCGCGGAATTTGTCAAGAAAAATAAAACGAAATTCGGAAAATATTTTTGCGCGTCACCACTAAATATAGTGTTTGCAGGAAAATATTAACACAAAATATAGCATTCTTCAACAAACTACAAATCGATCGATTCCTTATAGATCACGCTCTTGCTCACGCCTCTGTCGGCGGCGGTGCGCTTCAACGCTTCTTTCTTGGGCAAACCCGCCTGCATATAGTGCATGACGTGCTCTTTTACGGAAAGCGCGCAGAGCGCATTCTCCCCCTCGGGCGCGCCCTCTACCACGAGAACGTATTCCCCGCGCTTCTCCCCCGTAAGCCCGCCCGCGAGCGTAAACGGAACGCTCTCCTCGTGAATTTTGGTGATTTCGCGTACGGCGCAGGCATTGCGGTCGCCGAACGCCGCGTACATGGCGGAAATATAGGCGTCCACGTCCTGCGGGGCACAGTGAAAAACGAGGGTTTCCCGTACGGAAGCATAGCCGTCGAGGAATTTTGCGCGCTCGCCCGCCTTATCGGGCAAAAAGCCGAGAAAGGTAAATTTATCGGAGGGAAGCGCGGAGAGCACGAGCGCACAAAGCATAGCGTTCGCGCCGGGAAGCACGGTATAAGCTTCCCCCGCTTCCCTTAAAACACGGCAGACCTCCCGCCCGGGATCGGACACGACGGGCATCCCCGCATCCGACACGACGCAGATGTTTTTTCCCGCCTTGGAAAGCGCGATTATTTTTTCCGCCGCCTCCCGCTCGTTGAATTTATGACAGGAATAGAGCGGTTTCTTAATCTCGTAAGCGTTGAGCAATTTCAAGGTATGGCGGGTATCTTCGCAAAAGACTGCGTCCGCCCCGCGCAGGCATTCCAACGCACGGAGCGTAATATCCTTTAAATTGCCGATCGGCGTTGCCACAAAATAAATCATAGAAACATTTCGCAAACTTTTCGTTCCGAAAAGCTTTGCGGGCTACTCTCCTTTGGGGTTTCTCTTTATTACAGGAGCATTGAGCCCCGTCTATCAAAAGTCATTCGTTCGCGGTTTGGGGCAAAACGTCCAAGCCCGCTTTGCCGCCCTTGACGGCGACGACCAAAACGCAATAGGGCTTTGCGCCCGCCCTGCCCGAAACAAATTGCAGTTTTTTTGGTTCCAATCCGTTTTCGTGCAAAGTATACAACACCTCCGCCGCCCTGTCGGCGCGGTGAACGAGTGCAAATCTTCCGCCGTACTTCAAACAGCGCGAAGCGGCTCGGCACAGCTCTCGGAGCGTAAGCGCAAGCTCCTTTCGGCAAGACGCTTTATCCGCGTCGGCATTTTCGAATCCGCCGCTCTCGTAGGGCGGGTTGCACAAAATCAAGGAAAACGCTTCAACATACTTCGCGGGAATATCTTGCACGCGCATATGCTCCACCGTGAAAGTCTGCTCTAAGCCGTTGAGCGCGACCGTCTTTTCGCTCATGCGGACAAGAGCCTCCTGCATTTCAAACAGCGTTACCGAACGCACGCCCGTGTTCTCGGCATAAAAATGCAAGCCGACGACCCCGCTCCCCGAGCAAAAATCGGCGACCGCCTCGTCCTTCTTCGCCGTTACGAAACGGCTTAAAAGCACGGAATCGGAAGTGAAGCGGTAACGCTCCGTATCCTGTATGATGCGATAGTTTCCAATGAGTAAATCTTCTATGACTTCCATAATGAATTTATCCCGATCCTCCCGCACGCGCACCGCTTATCGACGAGCTTACAAAAAAATAAAAGCGCGGAAGCCCGCGCTTTTTGTTTGGCTTACTCAGCCTTGATTGCACCCGTAGGGCATCCGTCCTCGCAAGCGCCGCAATCGATGCAAGCGTCGGGATCTACGACGTACGTGGAATCGCCGGGAGCGATTGCGCCAACAGGGCAAGTGTCCGCGCAAGCGCCGCAGGACACGCACGCATCGGTAATCGTATGAGCCATGGTGTACCTCCATAAGTTTTGGTAAGTTTATTATAGCACATCTTTTCGGATTCGTAAAGGATTTTTGCTTATTCTTCGGAATTTTTATCATTTCCGTCGTTTTCGGCACGGTGGAACTTCACGTCCGCCACGGCAAAATCGCGGTAGAAAAAGGTGTTGTCCTTTTCTATTTTCACGCGGATCTCCTGTTTGAGCATATTCTGCGATACAACCGCACCCTTCCCCTCGGGGGTTTCCACGGAAGAACCGATTTTGGGCATCTTCTTATAGACGTTCGCATAATACTCGTTTTCGTAGGAAAGACAGCACATGAGCCGTCCGCACAGACCGCTGATTTTTCCGGGGTTGAGGGAAAGCCCTTGGTTTTTCGCCATTTTAATGCTTACCTTTTTAAAATCGGGCATACAGGAGGCGCAGCAGCATTCCCTCCCGCAGGGCGCGATCCCTCCCAAGATTCGCGTTTCGTCGCGAATGCCCACCTGTTTGAGTTCGATTCGGATATGGAATACCGACGCAAGATCTTTTACGAGCTCGCGGAAGTCCACTCTGCCCTCCGCAGTGAACGTAAACACCACTTTACTGCCGTCGAACGCAAATTCGCAATCGATGAGCTTCATCTGCAAATTGTGCTTGCGGATCTTCTCCTTGCAAATACGCATCGCCTCGCCTCGGCGTTCCTCGTTGCGTTTCACCGTTTCTTTGTCGTGCGCGCTTGCAGGGCGTAGAACGGGCTTCAACGGAGAAACGACGTCCTTTTCGGCGATTTCTTTTTCGGGATCGACTACGATGCCGTACTCCGTTCCCCGCGCCGTTTCCACCACGACGCCCTGCCCGCGTTCGAGCGAAAATTTGCCCGCGCTGAAATAGTAGGGCTTGCAATTATTTTTAAATTTTACTACGACAACTTTTGCCATTTTATCTTCTCCCTTCGGATCCGCGCGACCAGCGTTAAAAGCGCCTGCGCGTAATTTGCATTGAATTGTATTTGCCGTTCCGTTTCCCCGACGAGCCGTATTCCTTCGAGAAGCGCCCCCGCGGGATATTCCCGCCCGATCGCTTCGATCTCTTCAGAACGGATCGCGGCGTACCTTTCCTGCGCCGTCGCGTAAAACAGCGCGTCGCGCAAGGTGAGTTTGAGCGCCGAAAGCAAAGCGCGCTTATCCTCCCCGTTTCCGCACTCACGGCAGAGTGCAACGTAGTTCTCTTCGTTTAGCAACCGAACGGCGAGAGCAAACTCGTCGCCCCCCGCAAGTAGTTTTTCGGCGACCGAATAGACGCCTCCGCTTGCCGCCGCCGCTTTTCGGATATCCCCCTCGCCCGCATGACCGCGCGCGAGCGCGCGTTCGATCTCCTCTTCCGAAAAAGGCGCTTCTTGAAACTTTTTCGCCCGCGATAGCACGGTAGGAAGCACGGAGGAGGACGCCGTCGCCCCGATCAAAAAGAACACGCTTTCATAGGGTTCTTCCAACACCTTTAACAGCTTGTTCTGCACGAGCGGAGAAGCCGTATGGAATGCGTCCAGCACGAACAGCTTGCGCTTGCCCTCCACGGGACTGAGCGCCGCCTCGTCGAGAATGCGCGCCGTCGAATCCGCCGTAAGCTTCTCGCCCGCCAAGGGATAAAAGACGCAGTCCGAATAACTCTCCTCGTCGATGAGTTTCGCCGTTCTGCTCCCGTCCTCCGCACCTAAAATCGCTTTGGCGCATTCTCTCAAAAGCGGACGGAGCAAAGCCCCGTCGGGAAAGAGCACGAGCACGGCGTGGGAAAGCTCGTCCCGCTCCGCATCCGTAAGAAGCCTTTGATATGCGGTTGTCTTGCGGAGAAGTATTTGCATTTCAGCTCCTTGTCATACAGGCGTAGGCGGAGGGCTCCTCCCCTCCGTCCGCATTCCCGCGCGGAAGTTTTGCAAGCAACCGCCCGAGCTTTTTCAATTCCCGCACGCGGGTGCAGGGAGAGAGGTAGAACGCGAGATAGTTCCCGTCGTTGAATTCGGCATAGACGCCGCGGCGTTCCAGAAACGCCTGCGCTTCGTTCGCCTTGTCCCCGAACGCGATGAGTATTTTGCTCCAATCCTCGTTTTCGTATGCTCCCCAAGCGGTTTTGCATTCTCTTGACAGCAATTCTATTTTCTCGTTCCGCGGATATTTGACCGCGTACTCCACGCTCGCCATGATCGGATAGGAAGGCGACGTGGTGCGAAACAGCCCGACGGCTTGTTTGAGAAGAGGCGCGAACCGCCCGTTTGCGGAAACGACCGCCCCCTGCGTGAGCGCAGGCAGGGACTTATGCGCGCCGTCCACCCACATATCGGCGAATCTGCCGGCATGAAACTTCGTAAAATGCAGATGACTGCCGTGCGCACCGTCGATACAAAGCGGTTTTCCCAATGCGGCGCAAATCTCCTTCGCCTCTTCGAGCGGAGGAAAATTGCCATAATAGTCGGGCGACGTGATCAGAAGCGCGTCCGCCTCCGACAGCGCGGTTTTCATCTCCTCCGCCGTCGGCTGCATCGGAACTCCCGCAACTCTTTTCCCCTCGATGACAACGGGGCTAAGCCCCAGAATTTGACAGCCGTTGATAACGCTGATATGAGTAAACGCGGGAAAAGCGATTCTTTTACAACCCGCCTTTAAAAGCGCGGCGAGCATGGCGTGAACGCCGCAGGTGCTTCCGTCCGTGAGAATAAAGCTCGCGTCCGCGCCCAAGATTTCGGCGATATCCCGCTCCGCCTGAGCAATGACGCCCGTCGGCGCAAAGAGATTGTCCGAATAGGACAGCTCCGTAACGTCCGCCCCCGCGCGCTTATGCCCCGGCGTATGAAAGGAAATGTGCCGTTTTTGCGCTTTCAGCATGGAGGCGATTTTACAATCCGAGTGCTTCATCATGCGCCGTACGTTTCCACCAAATAACGCAGGAAGGTCAGGGTTTCCATGCGCAGATCGTTGCCCGCGCCCCGTTCGTTAAAGAAGAGAACGAGCACGACGCCGTCCGTCGTGCGCGTACCGTCCGCTACGCGGTACACCAAATTATCCAGCCCGCCGTGAAGCCCCGAAACGTCGAAACCCGCGCAACGGTCGCCGTCCGAATAGCTTACGATGCGATAGGAAATCTTTCCGTCGTCAAGCGCGCTCCGAACCGCGAGATAGTCGTTCTTCAAGCTCTCAATGCGCGCCTTTTCCAAGACGATCCCCTCCTGCTTTTTCGCCGCGGAGCGAAACCGCTTGTCCTTTGCGTTGCGCGCCAAAAAGTGCTCCTCGACGCGCGCGTCGAACCCTTCGAGCTTTTCATAGCTCTCCGTGTCGTAAAATTTTGCGAGATACTCCTTACACCAAACTTCGATAAAGTACTGCGTATCCCAAAATCCGCCCGTGTCTTCTTCGCCCGCATACAGCCCGTAGCAAGCGCCGTCGCTCTCCCTTGCCGTCATGGCTTTGAGCGTCGATTCGCTCGTCACGTTCCCGTCGTCGTCCACGACCGTAACGTCGGTCACGAACATCGCCGTGCCCTCGCCCGCCGCGCGGCGCGCGGTATAGGCGGAGCCCGCATAGGCGTTACCCGAAAAGCTGTTGAAATTGCTTTCGAGAATTTCGTAAGAGAATATCTTTTTTTCTTCGAACGCATCGGACATATTATAAAAATCCGAGCCCGCGCCGACGTCGGTGTAAGCGTAGACCTCGAAAGTCTGCGCTTCCGTCGGAGTCGTTCCGACCATCGTAAAAAAGATAGACAGCAAGGCGACCGCCGCCGCAATGCAGACGACGATTTTCAGCCAGTCGTAAGCGAGCAGGTTGCCCAGCCGTTGTTTGGTAATTTTTGCGTCCAAATCGGCTCCTTTTCAAAGAAAGGCACGAAAAGCGTATCAACGCGTTTTCGTGCCCCTTTTTCTTATTTTTTGGGTTTCATGGTAGGGAATAAGAGCACGTCGCGAATGCTGTCGTTGTTCGTGAGCAGCATAACAAGCCTGTCCACGCCGAAGCCCAGCCCGCCCGTGGGCGGCATACCGTATTCCAAAGCGTTGAGGAAATCTTCATCTACCTCCGCGTTCATGCCGAGCGCGCGCTTCTTTTGCGCCTGCGCCGTCATTCTCTCGCGTTGGTCGATAGGATCGTTGAGCTCGGAAAAGGCGTTGCCCATTTCCATGCCCGTAATAAAATACTCGAACCGCTCCGTCATGGCGGGATCGGAAGGCTTGCGCTTGGCGAGCGGAGAGATCTCCACGGGATAATCGTAAATAAAGGTGGGCTGAATGAGCTTGTCCTCCACGAACTCGTCGAAGAACGCGGCAAGCAAATGCCCCTTCGTATCCTTCCCCTTCTCGATTTCCACGCCCTTTTCCCGCGCGATTTCGCGCGCTTCTTCGTCCGTTTCGATCTGCGCGAAATCTACGCCCGAATATTTCTTCACCGCCTCCGTCATGGTGAGGCGTTCCCATTTGCCGAGATCGATCTCGTGTCCGCGGAAGGGAACGATCTCCGTCCCGCATACGTTCTTCGCTATACGGCGGTACATTTCCTCCACGAAGTCCATCACCTCGAAATAATCGGCGTAAGCCTGATAAATTTCCACCGTGGTGAACTCGGGGTTATGGGAAGAATCCATACCCTCGTTGCGGAAAATTCTGCCCAGCTCGTAAACCTTTTCGTATCCGCCCACGATGAGCCGTTTCAAATACAGCTCCGTTTCGATGCGCAGGTACATATCGATATCGAGCGCGTTGTGGTGCGTTTTAAAGGGACGCGCGTCCGCACCGATCTCGATGGGCAACAAAATGGGAGTGTCCGCCTCTAAAAATCCCTTTTCGTTGAGATAACTGCGAATCTCGGAAATGATCTTCGCACGGCGGTAAAAGGTCGTGCGGACGTCCTCGTTCATGATGAGATCCACGTGCCTGAGGCGGTATTTCATATCGACGTTGACGAGCCCGTTGTGCTTTTCGGGCAGAGGCAACAAAGATTTAGTGAGCATTTCGAGATGCGTCGCGTGTACGGACACCTCCCCCGTCTGCGTCTTGAAAACCGTACCGCGAACGCCTACGATATCGCCGATATCGTAATCCTTTTTATAGGAAGCGTACACGTCCTCGCCTACGTCCTGACGGGTGATATAGAGCTGTAACTGACCCTCGCCGTCCGAGATATGCGAAAAGGAGGCTTTCCCCATGATACGGCGGGACATGAGCCTGCCCGCTACGGAAACCTCTTTCCCCTCATACTGCTCGAACCCGTCCTTTATCGTTTGGGAACGCGCGGTAACGGCGTACTTGGTTTTCAAATAGGGGTTCGCCCCCTCCGCCGTCAGTTTCTTCAATTTTTCGCGGCGGATACGCGCCTGCTCCGCAAGCTGCTCCTCCGCGTTTAAGTTGATCTCGTCCATTTCGACCTCTTAGATCTCAGCTGATTTTTACGATTTTCAGCTTGTATTCGCAATCGGGCGCCTTTACGGTAACGGTTTCTCCCTTTTTATGCCCCAAAAGAGCTTTCCCGACGGGGGATTCGTTGGAAATGACGTTGTGCATCGCGTCCACTTCCGTCGTCCCCATAATGGTGTAAACGGTCTGCTCCTCCAAGTCGTCGTCGTACACGGTCACTTTGGAAGCGATATGCACCACAGAATTGTCGTCCGATTCTTCGATGATTACGGCGTTTTTGATCTTATAATCGAGCTCGCTGATCTCGCCCTCGTTCGCCGCCTGCTCGTTGCGCGCCGCGTCGTACTCTGCGTTTTCCGAAAGATCGCCGTGACTGCGCGCCTCTTGAATGCGCGCCACGATTTCCGCACGCTTGACCCTTTGGAGATATTCCAACTGCTTTACCGCCTCGTCGTATCCCTTTTGCGTCATGAAAAATTCTGCCATTTTTACCCTCTTTTTTTATGCGCTTTACGCGCTTTCAATAAAGACGACCGTGATTTCCGCAAAATAAGCGGAAACCACGGTTCTTTCCTTTTCATTATAGCGGCTTTTCGCCCCTTTGTCAAGTCAGTTTCCTCATTCAGTGAAGCTTTTTCCCGCAATTTTTCAAAAATCGCTCCATTCTGCGCACCGCTTCGGTGAGTTCCGCCATGCCCGTCGCATACGAACAGCGCACGTGATACTCCCCGCAAGCGCCGAACGCGCTGCCCGGAACGACGGCGACGTGCTCCTCACGAAGAAGCCCTTCCGCAAATTCCTCGCCCGTGACGCCGAACTCTTTTACCGACGGAAACACGTAAAACGCGCCGCGCGGTTCGAAGCAGGAAAGCCCCATCTCGCGGAAAGCGGCGAGCAAAAAACGGCGGCGTCTGTCGTACTCCGTGCGCATGGCGCGTACGGAGGAAAACCCGTCGGAAAACCCGCCCGAAAGCGCGGCGACCGCCGCGTGCTGGGCAACGCGGGGAGCGCAGAGCGTCGTATACTGATGTATTTTAAGCATCGCCGCGTCCACTTCTTTGGGCGCGCAGGCAAACCCGACCCGCCAGCCCGTCATGGCGAACGCCTTGGAAAAACCGCCGAGAAGCACCGTGCGCTCCTTCATGCCGTTTAACGAAGCGACGCTGCAATGTTCCCCGCCGTAAGTGAGTTCGCCGTAGATCTCGTCGGATACGACGAGCAGATCGTGCTCCTCGATCACGGGAAGAACGGCTTCGAGCTCTTCCTTCGTCATGATCCCGCCCGTGGGGTTGTTGGGGTATGCGAGAATGACCGCCTTGGTGCGGGGCGTGATCGCCTCTTTGAGCGCTTCGGGCGTTAAGATAAACCCGTTTTCCGCACTGCAACGCACGGGAACGGGAATCCCTCCGCAGAGGGTGATGATGGGCGAATAAGAAACGTAAGCGGGATCGGGAATGAGAATTTCGTCGCCCGCTTCGCAGGTGGCGCGCAGGGCAAGATCGATCCCCTCGCTCGCACCCACCGTCACGATGATCTGCTCGGGCGGATATTCCGCGCCGAAACGCTCAACGAGATAGCGGGAAATGAGCCTGCGCAGCTCCAACAGCCCGCGGTTGCCCGTGTAGGAGGTATAGCCCTTTTGAACGGAGCGGATCGCCGCACTGCGCACGTCCCACGGCGTGACGAAATCGGGCTCGCCCACGCCCAAGGAAATGGCGTTCGGGAGCGTTTCCACCATGTCGAAGTACTTGCGGATCCCGCTCGGCTTCAACGCTTTTGCGCTCTTTGCGAGAAAATCTCTCATGCCTGTACGGAGATCCTCCTATCCTTTTCCCGACGCGTGAACGCGCCCTCGATCTTATACTTTTTGAGAATGAAATGGGTCGCTGTGGAGAGCACGCAATCGAAGGTGGAAATGCACTCGGAGATAAAGCGGGCGACCGACCTGACCGAACCCGCTTCCACGATGACGGTAAAATCATACGCTCCGCTCATGAGATAGAGGCTCTTTACTTCGCTGTGTCGGGCGATCTCCTCGGCAATGCCGTCGAAACCCGAACCGCTCTGCGGGGTCACTTTCACCTCGATAAGCGCCTCCACGCGCTCGTCCTCTTCCTCGTCCAAATTGACGATCGCCGAATATTTTACGAGCACGCCGCGCCGTTCCAAGCTCCGAATGACGTTTTCCACCTCTTCCTTGCCCGCATTCAACATGGCGGCAAGCTGTTCCGCCCCGATCCTGCAATCTTTTCCGAGAATTTCAACGATTTCCCGTTCCAACTTCGTCATGTTCTGCCTCCGCCTTATTATTATTCTATTTTATATAAATCCGTGAACAAAGTCAAATACATTTGCTTTTATTTGCAAATTATCGTATAATACCGATATGTTTCGCATATGGGCAAAGGTTTATAAGGAAGACCACATCGAAAAACAAACGGTCTACGAGTGCGCGGAGAAATTTTCTTACGGCGGGTTTTTCGGCTATCTCGCGGAAATCTGCGATAAACTGGATATCCCCACGCCCTTGCTTTTAAAACCGCATATCTTCAATTATGCGAAATTCAACCACGTGGTATTCCGCCCCGCCGATTTTATGGAGAGCGTGCAATTCGACAAGCTTGTGCTGGAAAATATTCTGTAAAGCATTTCCTTACGAAAATTTTTATAAAATTTATCATTTTACGGCAAATAAAACTTGACATTTGCGTTTGAATGCGTTAAAATGAGTAAGCTTTTAAATGTTATGCGGTCGTGGCGGAACTGGCAGACGCGCAAGACTAAGGATCTTGTGGGTAACTCCATGCAGGTTCAATTCCTGTCGACCGCACCAAAAAAGAGAAGAGGTACAGCCTCTTCTCTTTTTTGGTGCGTCACGAGCCGAAGGCGAAGTACCGCACCTCGATGCGTCGCGCCCCACGTTTTAATGGTTATCCCGTCGTTTACATCTCTTCCGCACTCAACCGCCACGTTTGTCCGTTTGGCATACGGTAAATAAGGTACTTCCCCTCCTGCACGGCTTTCCCCAAAAAATATTCGTCTAATAACGGTTTTATTTCCGCAAGCAATTCACCGCCTGTAATGGGCGGTTCTTTTTTTGCATTCAGTTCGTCGGTGTTTCTCAGTTCGTTTTTCATTCTTGTCTCTCCTAAAAGTGTTTTACTGTTTTAAAACAGAATCATACTCATTGTACCGTACTATACTTCATATTGTCAAGCAAAAAATGTGAAGTATAGTACATAATTGAATATGAAAGAAACACTTTTTTCGGAGAATTATGTCGGAATTTGTCGAACGCTTGGAATGGCTCATGTTTGAACAAAAATTGAACAAGAAAATGCTTGCAGAAAAGGTATCGATCAATGCGACGTGCATTTCGCACTACCTACTTGAAAAGCACGCTCCGACCGTGGAACATTTGGTGAAAATAGCGGACTATTTTCAATGCTCTACCGATTACCTCTTAGGACGGGAAGAGGAAAACCGCAGCTTGAAATTCAAACCCTGTCCACCCTTTCGCGAACAGCTGAAATTTTTAACAAAGCATTTTCACTGCTCGGCTTATTCGATTTATACCGCACCGAAAACCGAGAAACCCGAATCGATTATTTCCAAAAGCTGTTATTATAGTTGGGTCAGCCAAGGACGCCAGCCCACGGTCGATAATGTGATAAAGCTTGCCGACCATTTCGGTTGCCGCGTGGATTTTATTCTCGGAAGAGAAGAATAACTCCCCCATCACCGACACAAAAATCGAGGTTATTATTATGAACCGTGATGTGGAAAAAAGAATCGGAAACAATATCAGAAATTTAAGGGAACAACTGGGCGTTACGCAAGATTATATCGCCGCGAAGCTTCAACTCGGCGGGTGCGACGTTACAAGAAGCGCGGTTGCAAAAATCGAAGTAGGTCAACGCCATCTTTACGTTGACGAACTGATTTTGCTCAAACAAATTTTGAACACATCGTTCGAAGAAATATTATCGCTCGATGAAAAGCGGCGCTCCTCTGCATCCTTTCTCTAAACAACAAAAAAGCCGATATTCTCTATCGGCTTTTTTGATTGGTAATTTTTTATGCAACGTGCGGAGCTTTCTTTTTGCGGAGCTCCTTTTCGATTTCCTCGCAGGTTTCTTTCAACTCCTCTTCCTCTTCGAGCTCGATTCCGTCCAAAATGTCCTGCAACTTATATTCGACGGCAAGATATTTGATCGTCTGGAACCCGATGACGGCGGTAAGCGCGCCGTTCGCGAGCCCCTGCACGGAGGAGTCGATAATGGTAGAAATCGCCGTGCCGAGAAGAGGAATCCCCTTCACGACGTCGCCCATCGTTTTTACCACACTGCTCCCGATCTGCGCGCCCTCCAACCCGTAGGCGAACAGAGAGTTCTGCAAGACGCGCGCGAAAATTTTGACGAGCCTTGCTTCGGACGGGCGAAAGCCGTACAGGAACACCAAATCTTTAATGAGCTGTAAGTTGACGAAGGCGACCAATACGGCGTCTATCGTGTTCGTTTTACTCATGACGGAATACATTGCCGACTTCATGGAACTGCGGAAGATGAGATCTTTCCCCGAACGCTTGATAGAACCGTTATACAGAGCGGTGAGGTTGCGGGAGATCCCCTTTTCGTCGCCCGCTTTCAAGCAAATGGCAAGCTGACCTACGGTGTAGGAATCGTACCAACCCACGTTCTCGACCTTTGCGGTGAAATCGATGATTTTTTCGGAAATACTGTGGCGCAGTTCGCGGTTATGCTTTTGCGCCTCCCGTGCGGTCTGCGCGTTCACGTTTGTGATGAAATAATCCGACTTCATGATCTTGCAGACGGGCACGATAAAAAACACGATATACAGCAAAACGCAGATGACGCCCACGCCGATGCCCGCATACATATGAATGTCCCACACCCGCATGGTGAAAAAGAACAGGCACACGAAAATTAAAATGGCAAACACGGCGATGAGCATACGCAAGCAGATCTTGATCCCGCGCGTGTTTTGGCGCTTGGTATATTTCTGCTCGTAATCGTAGATCGTCAGCTTATTCTCCGCCGGCTGTTCCGACGCCTCCTGTTGGGGCTGCACCGTAGTGAGCGCGGTTTCTTCGCTCAATTTTTCCGTTTTTTTCATGATCTTGTTTTTCATAAGCGCATATACTGTAACACAAATCACGAAAATTGTCAAGGGTATGCGCAGATACGGCGGGCAGATTGCGACAAGGATAAAAAAACCAAATAAAAAAACGGAGATTTCTCTCCGTTCTTTTAATACAATGCCTGATAAAACCGTTTATAATGCCCGACCTTTTTAACGTATTCCGCCGTTTCCGCAAACGGGATCTTTTCGAGAAATTTGCCGTCGCGGGAATAGTCGGCGTTTTTCAGCCATTCCCGAACCGTGCCCTCGCCCGCATTGTAGGCGCAAAGCGCAGTTTCCTCGCACTCGAACCGCGCAAACAAATAGCTCAAATAGGAACACCCGAGCGAGGCGTTATATTCCCCTTCGGTCAATCTTTCCGCCTCGTACGGAACGCCCGACAGCATACAAATATATTCCGCTGTTGCGGGCATGAGCTGCATGAGCCCGACTGCGCCCGCACTACTGACCGCGTCTTCCCGAAACCCGCTCTCTGCCTTCATCACGGCATAGACGAGCGTTTCGTCCAGCCCGCTTTGCAAAACCGTACGCCGATAGGGACGGGGAAAAGCGGCGCGCACCGCCGATTTAAGCACGAACATCAATGCAAAAATCAACAGCACGGCGGCGGCGACCCAAAACAAAGTCCGCATAACTCTTTTCATCATCTCATACAGTATGCCGAATTATGCAAAAACTTTCCTTACGCTTGCGCATTTCCCGCGTTTTTATTTTTTTAAAACGGTGAGCGTTACCTTATCGCCGTTGATGTCGAGCGATTTGGTGTATCCATCCGCACTGCCCTTTACAACCTTTTCGGCGAGCACGTCTTTTGCAAACGCACCGCTCCCCAGCACGCGCGCCGCGCGCCCCGCCCCCTCGTAGTACACGAAAATGCGGTCTGTCACCTCGAACCCTGCTTCCTTGCGCATGGTTTGAATGCGGGAAACGAGCTCGCGCTCGCATCCCTCGTCCAAAAGCGTTTCATCGAGCTTGGTATCGAGTGCGACGGTGATGCCGTTATCGGACGCGGAGGCATACCCTTCCGCCGACTGCGTGAAAATCTGCAAGTCCTCTTCCGTCAGCGTCACTTCGCCGTCCAAATCGACGGTGTAGCTCCCGCCGCCGCGCACCGCGCTTACCACTTCGCCCGCGTTGCAATTTGCCAAAAATTCGCCGATCGCTTTCAATTTCTTCCCGTACTTAGGGCCGAGCGTTTTGAGTTGCGGTTTTAAAGTGAAGCGTACGAGCTGTTCGGCATTTCCCGACACGGTCAGTTTTTTCACGTTCAGCTCGTCGAGCACGACCTCCGCAAGCTCTCCCGAAAGCCCGAGCGGGCGTTCGCTCGCCACGATCATTTCGGCAAGGGGTTGGCGGTTTTTAATGGCGCCCGCATTGCGCGCCGCGCGCCCGAGCACGACCACGTTTAAAACGTCCTCCATGCCCGCTTCCAAATCGGGATCTACGGCGCGCCCGTCGCAAACGGGGAAATCGCACAAATGTACGGATTTGGGCGCGCTCTTGTCGAACGCAGGCACAAGATTTTGATAGATCATTTCCGACATGAAGGGCGTGAACGGAGCGGTAAGCTTCGAAAGCGTGACGAGCACGGTATAGAGCGTAGTGTACGCCGCCGCCTTGTCCTCCGTCATCTCGCTTCCCCAATAGCGATCCCGCCCGCGGCGCACATACCAGTTGGAAAGCTCGTCCGAGAACTCCTGGATCTCCCGCGCGCTGTTTGTAATGTCGTATTCCGCCAAATAGCGATCTACCCGCCCCACAAGGGTGTTGAGCTTGCTCAATACCCATTTATCCATGAGGGTAAGCTTACAGTCGGAAAGCTTATATTTGGAGGGATCGTATCCGTCGATTTCCGCGTAAAGCGTGAAGAAGGCATAACTGTTCCATAGCGTGCCCTGATATTTGCGCTGCACCTCGGAAACCGCCTCCTCGCCGAAGCGGGAAGGGATCCACGGGAAGCTCCCCGTGTAGAAGTACCAACGCACGGCGTCCGCGCCCTGCTTGTCGAGCACGCTCCACGGGTCGACGACGTTCCCCTTATGCTTACTCATTTTAATCCCGTTCGCGTCGTTCACGTGCCCCAAAACGATGCAATTTTTGAAGGGCGCGCGGTCGAACAAAATGGTGGAAATGACGAGGAGGGTATAGAACCATCCGCGCGTCTGATCCACCGCCTCCGAAATAAAATCGGCGGGAAACGTCTTTTCGAACAAATCTTTATTTTCAAAAGGATAATGGTATTGCGCGAAAGGCATAGAGCCCGAATCGAACCAACAATCGATGACCTCGGGCGTGCGTTTCATCCGCCCCCCGCAGTGCGGACATTTGCATTCGAGTCCGTCGAGATAAGGACGGTGAAGCTCGATATTTTCGGGCGCACCGCACTTTTCGGCAAGTTCTTTGCGCGAGCCGATCACCTCGATTTCGCCGCAATCCTCGCAAACCCATACGGGCAGAGGGGTACCCCAATAGCGGTCGCGGGAGAGTCCCCAATCGATGACGTTTTCGAGGAAATTCCCCATTCTTCCCTCTTTGATGCTCTCGGGGATCCAATTCACCGAGCGGTTGGAAGCGATCAGTTTATCCTTGACCGCCGTGGTCTTGATAAACCAACTCTCCCGCGCATAGTACATGAGCGGAGTGTCGCACCGCCAGCAATGGGGATAGTCGTGCTCGAAGGGCAACGCCTTGAAGAGCTTTCCCTGCGCTTTGAGCATATCGAGCACGGTCTTGTCGGCTTTTTTGATGAACAGCCCGTCAAGCTCTGGACAGCGCGCGTCGAACTTGCCCTGTTCGTTCACGAGCGAAAGCACGGGAAGCCCGTAACGCTTGCCCACGTTGTAGTCGTCCTGCCCGAACGCGGGAGCGATATGCACTACGCCCGTGCCGTCCGTGAGCGTGACGTAGGTGTCGCAGACGACCTCGTACACCCGTTTCCAGCCCTTCTGCGCCCTCAAATCGGCTTCCGCATAGGAAAAGAGCGGTTCGTATGCCGTACCCTCGTACTCCTTCCCCTTGCGCTTTTCAATTACCTTGTACTCCTCGAAGAACTTGGGAACGAGCGCCTCCGCCAAAATATAGCGCGTGCCGTCCGCCTCGATTTCCGCGTAATCCTCGTCGGGATTCATGCAGAGCGCAACGTTGGAGGGGAGCGTCCAGGGCGTGGTTGTCCAGGCAAGGATAAAAGTGTTGTCTTTCCCTTTCACGCGGAAGCGCGCCACCGCCGAGGTTTCCTTTACGAGCTTGTAACCCTGCGCCACTTCGTGCGAAGAAATCGCCGTTCCGCAACGGGGGCAGTAGGGCACGATCTTGTGCCCTTTATAGAGAAGACCTTTCTTGTGGATCTCTTTGAGCGCCCACCACTCCGATTCGATATAGTCGTCGTGATAGGTGACGTACGGGTGATCCATGTCCACCCAGTATCCCACGCGCGCGGACATTTTCTCCCACTCGCTCTGATATTTCCAAACGGACTGCTTGCATTTTTGGATAAAAGGCTCGATTCCGAATTTTTCGATATCCTGCTTGCCGTCCATGCCCAAAGATTTCTCCACTTCGAGCTCGACGGGAAGCCCGTGCGTATCCCAGCCCGCCTTTCTCAAAACGTGCTTGCCCTTCATCGTCTGATAGCGCGGAACGATATCTTTCATGACCCGCGTTAAAATATGTCCGATGTGCGGTTTTCCGTTCGCCGTAGGAGGACCGTCGAAGAAAGAAAACTCCTCCCCGCCCTCGTTCTTTTCCACGGATTTTTCGAAGATCCCGTTTTGTTTCCAAAACTCGATGATCTCCTTTTCCCGCTCCACGAAATTGAGCGACGTGTCTACTTTTTGATACATAAAAACCTCCTTATTCACAAATAAGTTCACGAAAATACTTTGCTTGACGCGCAAAGTA
This sequence comes from uncultured Clostridia bacterium, assembly GCA_947088135.1. GTDB lineage: Bacteria > Bacillota > Clostridia > Christensenellales > Borkfalkiaceae > Gallimonas. The sequence goes on along the minus strand of CAMUFJ010000027.1, from coordinate 3,952 downwards.
TTTTCCGTGATTTGAGGGAAACCGTGACTGCACGCGCTTTGCGCTAACAGTCAAGTATTTCCCTCTGCGGGCGAATTTTAGGGGCGCACCATTTATTTCGCCCGCATTCACCCTTCCTGCACAAGTCAAATGAGTTCGACAAATGCTGTCCCACTGCGGAAGGCAACCTCCCTTGTGGAAAGGATTTTAACTTACCGCCGTCATTCTCAGGTTTTATTTTTCGTCATTCTCAGGGAGCCCAAAGCGACCGTGAGAATCTCACAAAATAAAGCACGGCGAAAAAAACACGAAAGCCTCCGCGTTTCGGAATACGCGAAGGCATTTTAACCACCAAAACAAACTATCATTTGCCGCAGAGATAACGGACTGCGAACCCGTGCGGAGTTACTGTAATTCCCCCCGCAGGCTGAGAGGTGATACCCTGTTGCCGACGAAATATCCCCTTTCACCTTGCGGGACTCTCTGTAAATCCTCCGTGCAACGGACGCGTCCTCTATAAACGCCGATGTTCAATTGATAATATTATAACTTGCTTTTTGCAAAATGTAAAGCGTTTGCGCGAAATTTTCCGAAAAAGGTTTAGCGCGCTTCAACCGAAAATCCCTTTCCGCGCACGGATCTCCTTCACTTCGAACCCCGCCTCCGTCACGCAAGCAGACAGCGCCTCGTCGGGAAGGCTCGTTTCCACGTAAATCACGCCCTTTTTGAAATTCGCCTTTGCACCGCTCACGCCGTCCAGCAAAAGCAATTTCTTTTCCGCGCGCTCCGCACAGCGTTTACAGCACATTCCCGTCACTTCGATTACCCGTTTCATGCCATTATCATAACACAATCGGATAGATTCGTAAAGTGATTTCCGTTCCCTGACAAAAATCCCCTCTCTTTCCTCTTAAAAGCCTGCTCAGATTCTTGCTTTTTTTCGCAACATTTGCTATACTGAGTTCGACACCTGCGGTGTACGGAGAGCGTGAGCGCGTAATCCACAGTCATCATTCGGGAGTTTGAGTCGGGTCGGCTATGCAAGGTCTGTTATAAACGGAAAGTCAGACGCCCTTCCGCTCGGCACCCACCTGCGAGAAGCGGGTTAACCCTTTGCGCTCTGCGGCACAGGCGGATGTCAATTTGTTTTTGCAAAATTTTCTTGTTTTTACCCGAAAAACGGTTGCAAGATGATAAGAAATATGGTATAATCACCCATGCAATCGGTTGTTGCACAGGTTCTATGCCAATCGACAAAAAAATTCCATTAAGGCCTTGTGGTCAAGCGGTTAAGACGGCGCCCTCTCACGGCGCAATCCCGGGTTCGATTCCCGGCAGGGTCACCAAACAAGTTAAAGGCGAACCCGTTTCCATTAGGAGACGGATTCGCTTTTATCGTATGGTTTAGATAAATAGCAAAGAGCGGTTGAGTTATTCAATCGCTCTTTGCTATTAAAAACTTAATTTTTGCGTTCTTGCCATTTCGGACAAGCGGAGTTCATAGCCGATTGCCCACAATTTCCTCTTCCGCTTATCTTGCAAACATGTGTGTCGTTCTCGTATCCGACGATGCTGCCTTTTAGCGTAGCTTTACCGCCAAAATGCTGACACGTACAACAATATTTGCTTGTCTTGGAAATCGTACTCATATTATACCTCCCGTAAATTATTTTTCAACCAAATCGTAAAATTTGAATTGAGAATTTCTCAACTTGTTCTGCGCCCAATTTACGGCGAAATTACGATCGCCGTTGACCGTTTCCGTAAATGCGGGACAACCCGTTTTGTATGCTCCCTCATTCAAATAGTATCGTATAAGCCATTGTTTTGCCATAAAATTTGTCTCCTTATTGTTAATATGTTGATTATAGTAAATTGGTTATCCCATAAATAGGATAGTTATTCCCAATCCTTCATAACTTGCAAATAGAATTCAATATGATTTGCAACTAACTCTATGAATTCCTCATCTGTTATCGCAGTTAAGCCGTCTCGTGAAAATCCTACTTGTTTTGGAAAATAGTTTTCCGCTCCTCGCTTATGCTGCCGCAAACGTTTGCATTCCCAATTCGGTGATGCTTTAATATTTTCAATTAAATTGCGTTGCTGGGGGATATCTTTTACATCAATACCGTAACACAAAATCTTTGCCTTGAAGCAATTGTCTTGGCAATCCCTACTGCGTATTTCCAAATAAGGAATCTTGCGTTCGCCATAGCCAAGTTTCTTTATGTATAGAACTACATATGGGTATTGTCCTGCCTTCCAAACTCCACACCAATATTTAGAGCCATTTTCTTTCAAAGATGGTACTACTACATTATTAAAATAAGATTTCCACGCTAACAAATCGATATTATTATCGCTTTTCTTAGGTTTGGTTGAGTTGCAAATACTGTCATGGATTTTTCTTATGTGTTCCGCATATTGAGATAAAATCATGTTTGTTGATAATAGATAGTCGGCAAAAAACGAATAAATATCTTTTATATCAAAAATTTTCCAATCGGCTATATTCTTACTGTTTGCATCGCGTATTCTGTTTTTTTCTTCCTCCTCTACAAAGTCCGTTTTATAAAATATTTTGCAGATCCCGTGATTTTTTACATTATCGATGTGTTCGTCGTAAATCGACAACTGATTGTGTTCATTGGAAAACGTTTTATCTTCCAAAAAAAGCGCAACCTTTCTATTAAGACTTGTAGTCATCCAAACCGATATATCAATTTTGCACCATTGCGCCACGGTCTCAAGCGATTGTACTTTTTCGTTCTCGCGGAAATCACAAAATTTTCCCAAAAGGCGGTTTGCGACTTCACCGATTTCGGGATCATCGTAATTTTCAAACAGCCACCGTAAAAAAGCATCTTGCGAAAGTTCTTTTGTTGCAAAATCGAATAAGATTTTCATTGATTTTCTCCGTTATATTTGTTGTTTGCCGCGTTCACGTTTTTTGCTATTCGTTCTCGCAACGACATAGGCGACAAAATTTCCACATTATTCAAATATTGCATAGCCCAATATTCCATAGCGTCTGGACTTGCCTTAACGGTAACGTATATTTTATCGTCCTGCTCGGCAATCTTAAAATCGAATCCGAACCAATCTACAATTTGGTCGATCATCCATTCGCCGTTTATCAAAAAGGTAATTTGCTCGGGCTCATCGGAAAACATATAGGGCAAAGCGGAAGAAAATCGTTTGTAGTCGATTCCGTTTTTATATCCGTCGATAGACCGCAAATCGGTTGCCGGTTCTTGCAAAAGCTCGATATTCGTTATTCTGTCAAGCCGAAAATAGCGCATATGCTGCCATTTTTCCTGATAAGCCATTAAAAAATAGCGTTGATTGTGCAGTATCATTTGATACGGACTTGCTATATGTCTTGCAGAGCGATGTAACTTTTTGTCAAAACCGTATTTGTTATACTCAAACTTAATTTTGCGATTATTTGTGATTGCTTCGTCGATTATTTCTATATTGTAAAACAGCGCAACGTTTTCGGACTTGTTCCAATCGTTGACCGAATATACGTTCTTGATATGTGATTTGAAATACTTATTGGAGAGAGTCGCGATCTTTTCTATCAACTCTTTGGAATGTTTTGCCGTGATATGTTGACTTGCCAATACGCTATCGGAAAGCAGACGAAGCTCTGAATCTTCAAATAAACGACTTGCAAGATATGAGCCTTTTTTCGTGGTTTCTATGTCATAGCCGGCTTCTTGCAAAAGAGATATATTACGCCCGATTGCTTTTCTTTCGACGGTAATACTATAATTATTCTCCAACTTCTTAACAATTTCGTCGTGCTTTAATGGGTGGTCGCAGTCGGTATAACGCTCTAATATTTGCAGTATACGCAACAGCGCGAGCTTTTTCGGTTCAAACGAATCCATATCTGTCTCCTTGTCGAGATATGGAGTTATTATACCAATTTTGTCGCAATTAGTCAAGCGAGATACTCCTTGGC
>CAMUFJ010000026.1 GCA_947088135.1 uncultured Clostridia bacterium | reverse complement strand
TAATTTTTTTAAAAAAGTCTTGACAAACACCCGATAAGTGATTATAATAGTCGATGTTGCGCTCGGCGCAGCCCTTGAAATTTGCTCATCCAAACCCATATTTTTTCTCATTTTAAAAAGCCGAACCTTGCGTTCGGCTTTTTAAATAATTTATTCACAAAAATTCTTGTTCCAAGAATTTTTCGTGAGCTACCGTCTTTGTCGGTATCTCTATGATTACAGGAGCGTTGAACTTCGTCTATCAAAAGTCATTAAGCCTCACGTATGCGGCAAATTGTGTCCGCTTAGGCAAAAGCGCGGTTTTGCCACGCGCGCATAATTTTAACAAAGGGACGCAACTAAGTGTGTCAATAGGACTTCGTGTTCCGTTTATCTATGCATTTTTTCCTTTTCTGAAAAAATTGTCGATGATCTCCAAAATCTTGCTCTTGTAAACGACGTTGGAATTTCCGCCCGTAAAACATAAGGGAGGATAAACGACGCACCACCAATTATCGCCCGAGCCCGAGCCGAGCTCCACGATGAGCGCGTCGTAAACGCCTGCCTCCAAAGTCACGTCGTCGTACACGCGGGTAGGAAATTCCTCCTCCCTAAGGCTTGCGCGCGCGCCGTAAAAAAATCCGTTTCGGCGAAGCACCTCGTCCGCAACTTTGGCGATTTCCCCGAGTTTCCCGCGAATGAGCGACACGGCGGTTTCCTTATCCTCCGCGCCCGCCACGGTGGGCGTGAGAAATTCCACCACCCTGTCCCGCACGAGATATTTTACCGTTTGGTCGGCTTCCCCGTTGGAGTTCGCGCGTATGTGAACGCGCAGGTACGCGTCGTGCGCCGTTTCTTTTTCAGCCGTTCCCGCAAAGGCGAAACAAAGCCCTGCGATCGCCACGATCAAAATTCCGATCAGTATTCCCTTTTTCATTCCGATTACCTCGCCGCTATTTGCAAGGGTTATTGACCGATGAAAGCATTTTTATACTTGTCACTTTCAAAAAAGCTGACCGACGGCGACGTTTTTCCGTACTTCCTCCGTCCCCTTATAGTACGCGGTTTTGGACAAAGTATCGTAGAACGCACCGAAAAGGTGCGCCCGTCGTATTTCGGAAACCTTTTATTTTGTAATTACACCCCCGCCGAGGCACTGTCTTTCGTCGTAGAGCACGCAATACTGCCCCTCCGTAACGGCGCGCTGGGGCTCGTCGAAAACAACGGTTAAAGACCGATTGCCCGTGCGCTTTACTCTTACCCCCTGCTCGCTTTGACGGTAACGGAATTTCGCCCTGCACGCAAATTCTTCTTCCTTGGGCGGGAAGGGAATAAAATTCATTCCATCTACTTTGCAGGAAGCGGTATAAAGCGGGCTCTCGTCGCCGTGAGAAACGTAGAGAATATTGTTTTCCAAATCTTTTTTCACGACAAACCACCTGCCGTCCTCTCCCCGTCTTCCGCCGAGCTCGAGCCCTCTGCGCTGACCGAGCGTGTAGTACATGAGCCCCAAATGCTCGCCCACCTCTTCCCCTTCGAGCGTTAAGATCTTCCCGCGCCGAGCGGGAAAATAATTTTGCAAAAACTTGCGGAAATTGCGCTCCCCGATAAAGCAAATGCCCGTGGAATCCTTTTTCTTCGCCGTCGCAAGCCCGTTTTTCAACGCGATCCCGCGCACCTCCGCCTTGTCAAGTTCCGCCAAAGGGAAGAGCACGCCGTCGAGCTGATCCTGCGTGAGCTGGTTGAGAAAATAAGTTTGATCTTTATTCGCATCGCGCGCCTTTAACAGACGGTGTACGCCGTTCTCGTGAGAAATCCCGCAATAGTGCCCCGTCGCGATCGCGTCCGCCCCCAGCTCCTTCGCGTACGCCTTAAAGGGGCCGAATTTGATTTCGCGGTTGCAAAGAACGTCCGGATTGGGCGTTCTGCCCGCGCGGTACTCTGCAAGAAAATAGGAAAAAACGCGCTCCTGATATTCCTTGGCAAAATCTACGGTATAATAAGGGATATCGAGTAACCCGCAAACGCGCGCGACGTCGGCGAAATCCTCCTCCGCCCTACAAACGCCGTTTCCGTCCCTTTCCTCCCAATTCCGCATAAAAAGTCCTACGACGCGATATCCCTGTTGTTTGAGCAGAAGAGCCGCAACGGAGCTGTCCACTCCTCCGCTCATTCCCACGACCACCGTTTTTGCCATTGAACGATCCCTTTTGAAAAAATTTCTTATATTTTACCATATTTCTGCAAAAATATAAAGCATTTTTTTCGAGAATGTGCTATAATGAACTTCGTCGGCGTAAATAAGCGTAAAACCGATTGCTAAGCGCCCCCGAACGTGATATAATTCGGTTATCGAAAAATTTAAAGCGCAACTGATTTGTGCCCGTGGTGGAATTGGATACCATAAGAGCCTCCGACGCTCTCGGTCCGGGTTCGAGCCCCGGCGGACACACCAAATATTAAGCCCCTCGCGGGCTTTTTTGTTTGATAATTTTCGGCAAATTCCAAAAATCGGCATGAATTTGGGGCGAAAAACAAAAAATTATTTGTTTTTACCAAAATTCGGTTTACTTTTTCTTGGAAATATTTTAAACTTGATAGGCAGTTCCTTTCCATACAAACCGAGAAAACATGAATGTACACAGATTTAACCGCCTGCTTCGAAGAATGAAAACGGACATGCGGGCGCTGGATGAAATTCACAAGGAATATTATCCGATTCTGATTTTATACTTGAATCGGCGGTTTGGCAAGCATATCCCCGCGGAGGATATCGCACAGGAAACTTTATTGTCGGTTTTGGAAACGAAGCCGACGGAATACGTGGAATTTCCCTCCACGTGGCTTTGCAAAATTGCGGAGTTTACGGCAATCGACTACATGAAGCGGTTTGAGGAAGAACTTCCCTTGCTCCCCAACCGCCCTTCCCCCTTCCGCCTTGACAATTTGTTATTAAACGCAGACGTGAAGAGATGCCTGTCGACTTTGGACGAAAGAATGCAGGAAATCATCTATTTGCGCTATTGGGAGGGATACAAGCACGAGGAAATTGCTGCGGCGATGAACATGAGCGTCATCAACGTTCGGGTGACGATCAGCAGAGCATATTCGCTCATAAAAAAATATTTTTGACTTTTTTTGGAAAATTTTGTAACATTTTGCCTCTTTTTTCAGACTATATATATGGAGGCATTTTTTTATGCCGTTTTTTGCGAGGTAATACCAATGATAAAGACAACAACAGTCATTTTAAGCGCACTTCTCCTGCTTAGCGGGGCGGGCGGACTCAGCAAGCAGACAAATAATTCGGACGAACCCGCCCATCGGACAACCGTCCGTTACGGCAGTACCGAAAAGAGCACCGCCTCTTACCGCACAACGGTCAGCTATTCCACGAGAACGGACGACATCTATTCGCTTGCCTATCGTTATCCGACTTATTCATACGCCCCTGCGGCGAACAGCTGCGGCGCGATCGCAGGCGCAAACCTCGTCGGGTTTTTCGACCGCTACTATGAAACGCTGATCCCGAATCATACGGCGGGCGCGCCGTTCGGAAATTCATTCAGATATGCGCCCGAGGACGCCGCCGTTCGGGAAACGATTAAAAAATTATACGACCTGATGATGACGGATTCCGTAGGCGTGACGATGCCCATGTTTATAAAAGGCTTTTTCGATTACGTGAGGATCACCTACCGCACCCCCGAATTCGTGCCCCTCAAAGAGGCGGACGGCTCTTTCAACTTTGAAAAAGCGGTAGCCCAACTCAAACAGAACCATCCGTTGGTGTTCTTCTTGGACGGTTATAATATCGTACGATTCACGGAAGGCGCAAACACAGATACGATCGACACGACCGTTTCGGACGAAAAACACATTTTGGTGGCGTTCGGATACCGAACGTACACGTACGACAACGGCAAGACCTATCGTTTCTTCGCCGTCGCTACGGGAACAGACGATAGAACAAACGCTTTGTATAACATCGACGCCGATACGGTCATCAACGACGCCTGGTCGGTAAACGTCGTTTAGGAAAAAAACTATGAACGCAAAGAAATTTTTAAAAGAACACGCGGAGCGGGACAAGCGGGAGATCCTCGCACAAAACGGCGAAAAAGCTCTCCGCGCCTTAGAAGAAAACGTACAGCCGAACGGCAACGAACGCGTACGGCGCAAAAAATGGATTTCCGCCGCGGCGGGCACGCTTGCGGCGATCGTGCTTGTTACCTGCATCGCGGTTTACCGCCCTTGGGAAAACGCTAAATTCCCTTCCGTTGAAACGCCCTCTTTGAAAGAACCGTTTATTCCCGAATGGGAGGAAATCAGATACGGGACCGGAGGCGGTTGCGATTTTGCTACATTTGAAAACGCGAACGCAGAGCTAACGGAATTTTATCTGCAATGCGATCCCGACGCTTATTATTACTGCAACTTGATGCGGGCTTACGATTTTTCAAGCGACAAAACGGAGTTTTATTCCTTGGCGCTTACAAGCTTGGATCTCTCGACGGATCTACGGCTCCTTGCGGGCAAGACCGAGGACTACGATTACGCGTTTTGGGACGACGAGCTTGCCGCGACAACGGTGGAACTTCCCAACTATACGGTAACGTATTATCAATGGAAAAAATACGAAACGCAATTTAAATTTAACGTTTTGTACGCTATCGCGAAAATCGAAAAGGGCGATGAAACCGTTTACGTTTCGGAATATTCCGAAATCCTCGATCCCCCCGACGCACCTCCTCACGATCCCGACGGCGCATTTCTCGAAGTATTGCAGTCGGTACTAAAATAACGCTTACACCTAATACTTTCATAAAAACAACGGGCAGAAGTTTCTGCCCGTTGTTTTTGTTTGCCGTACCGCTTATGGCGACAGGGAACAGTTACAACCCGCACTCTTTCGCCAGAGCGGAAAAGGCGGGAAGTGAACGCTCGATCATGCCATAGTCCACGCAGGTGGAAATGCGCACGTAGCCCTCGATTCCGAAGCTGTCCGACGGGACAAGTAAAAGCTCGTGCTTCTTCGCCATTTCGCAGAACTCGGTCGCGGACGGCAACGGGCTTTTCATAAACAAATAAAACGCTCCTTGCGGTTTGGAACAGGTGAAGCCCGCTTTTATTAGGGCGTTGTACAGCCGATCGCGGTTGCGCTCGTAAGCGCGAATATCGCCCGACTGCCCCAACAGCTTGGCGCAAACTCTTTGGAAAAGCGCGGGCGCGCACACGTAGCCGAGGCTTCTGCCCGCCCCGCATACGGCGGAAAAAATTTCTTCGCTTCCCGCGCACGCGGGCGAAACCGCAATATATCCGATCCGCTCCCCCGCAAGCGAGAGGGATTTGGAAAAGGAATAACACACGATGGTTTCCGAATACAGCGCGGGGATATAGGGAACTTTTGCGCCGTACGTCAGTTCGCGGTAAGGTTCGTCGGCAATGATGAAAACAGGCTTTTTATACTGCGCGCTCTTCTCCTTTAAAAGGCGCGCAAGCGCGGTCAGCTCCTCTTCGCCGTAGACCGCGCCCGTGGGGTTATTGGGAGAGTTGACAAGCACCGCCTTGGTGCGTTCGCCGATCGCCGACGCGAGCGCGGAAAGATCGATATGAAAATTTTCGTCCGTGCGCACGGGCACGGGCTTCCCGCCCGCCTGTTCGATAAACACCTGATATTCGGGAAAACAGGGCGTGAGCACGACGAATTCGTCCCCCTCTTCGGCAAGCGCGTTTAAGGTGACGGCGAGGGAAGCCGCCGCACCGCAGGTCATGTACACGAGATCGCTACGCATGGGCACGCCGAAGGTTTTCGTTACGTACCGCGCAACCGCTTCGCGCACCTCGGGCGCACCCGCCGCGGAAGTGTAGCCGTGCAGTTTTTCGGACGGAAGTTCGCGAAGAAGCCGTTCGATTTCCGTGCGCACGCCGTCTGGCGCAGGCACGCTGGGGTTGCCGAGCGAAAAGTCGAACACGTTTTCCCGCCCGATCTGTTTTGCGCGGGCGTTGCCGTATTCGAATATTTCACGAATGACCGACCGCTCCTCTCCGAGCTTTTGCATTTTCTTGTTTAACATATTTTTGCCTTTGGTTTATAGAATTTGATTCCGTGCTTCGCCTTAGAAAATCCTCACGCGCGCTTCGCGCGCTGAGAATAACGACGGGGAAAAATTTACAGCATCTTCTTCAAAAATTGTCCCGTGTAGCTGTTGGGAATTTCGGCGACTTCCTCGGGCGTGCCCGTGCAGAGAATTTCCCCGCCGCCATCCCCGCCCTCGGGCCCGAGATCGATGATATGATCGGCAACTTTAATGACGTCTAAGTTGTGCTCGATGACGAGTACGGTGTTTCCGCTCTCCCTCAGCCTTAACAAAATTTGCACGAGCTTTTGCACGTCGTAGCTATGCAACCCCGTGGTGGGCTCGTCCAAAATATAAAAAGTCTTGCCCGTGGAACGCCGCGAAAGCTCGGTTGCAAGCTTCACGCGCTGTGCTTCTCCGCCCGAAAGGGTCGTGGAACTCTGCCCGAGTTTGATATAGCCCAGCCCCACCTCGTTAAGAGTGCTGATTTTATGATAAATGGAGGGCAGAGGCTTAAAGAACTCGCACGCCTCCTCCACCGTCATTTCCAAAACGTCGGAAATGGATTTCCCCTTATACTTGACTTCGAGCGTTTCGCGGTTGTACCGCTTGCCTCCGCACACCTCGCAGGGCACGTACACGTCGGGCAGGAAGTGCATTTCGATTTTCATGATGCCGTCGCCCTGACAGTTTTCGCACCGACCGCCCGCAACGTTGAAAGAAAACCGCCCCTGCTTGAAGCCCATCGCCTTGGCGTCGGGGGTCTGCGCGAACAGGTCGCGGATATTCGTGAACACGCCCGTGTAGGTGGCGGGGTTGGAGCGAGGGGTTCTGCCGATCGGGGATTGGTCGATCGCGATGACCTTGTCGAAATGCTCCACCCCGTCCACCGCGCCGTGCTTGCCCTCGGGCAGTCTTGCTCCGCCCAAAGTGTTGGAGAGCACGGGCAGGATAATTTCGTTGACGAGCGACGATTTGCCCGAACCGCTCACCCCCGTGACCGCCGTGATGAGCCCCGCGGGGATTTCGGCGGTAATGCCTTTGAGGTTGTTCTGACGGCAATCCTCCACCCGCAAAAACCGCCCGTCGCCTTTCTTTCGAACGGCGGGAACTTCGATCTTCCTGCGCCCCGCGAGAAAGTCACCCGTGATCGAACGCGGCTCTTTCATGATCTCTTCCACCGTCCCGCAGGCGACGATCTCGCCCCCGTGTACGCCCGCGCCCGGACCTACGTCGACGATATAGTCCGCCGCCCGCATGGTGTCCTCGTCGTGCTCTACCACCAAAAGGGTGTTCCCGATATCGCGCAAGCCCTTTAAGGAATTCAGCAACCGCTCGTTGTCGCGTTGATGAAGCCCGATGCTCGGTTCATCCAAAATATATAATACGCCCGTGAGCGCGCTCCCGATTTGCGTTGCAAGCCGAATGCGCTGGCTCTCCCCGCCCGACAGCGTCGCCGCGCTCCGCGCAAGCGTCAGATAGTCCAAACCGACCCCGATCAAAAAGTCGATACGGGTACCGATTTCCTTTAAGATGACGCCCGCGATCGCGCGCTGTGTGGCGGTGAGCTCTAAACCGTTCAAAAACGCTTTGAGCTGAGTGACGGGCATTTCGCAAACCTCCGCGATGTTTTTACCCCCTACCGTGACCGCGAGCGCCTCCTTCTTTAACCGTTTCCCCCGACATACGGGACAGTCGGTGGTGCGCATATAACGCTCGATATCCCACTTCACGCCCACCGAGGTCGTCTGCGAATACCGACGCTGTAAGTTGTTCACGAAGCCCTCCCACGCGCTTTTATAGGAGGAATGGAAAGACTTGGTGCGGTAGTCCATGTCGATCTTTTCCCCGCCGTTTCCGTACATGAGAAGATCGAATACCTCTTTGGGCAGTTCGGACACGGGTACGTCCAAAGAGAAGCCGTAATGTTTTGCAAGCGCGCCCAAGTACATCTGCGTGACGGACGAAGAGTCGAGATTCCACCCGCTGATCTTGATCGCCCCGTCGCGCAGGGACTTGCTCCTGTCGGGGCAGATGAGGTCTGCGTCCACAAGCTGGCGGAAGCCCAAACCCGTGCATTCGGGGCAGGCGCCCCAAGGGGTGTTGAAGGAGAACAGACGGGGTTCGATCTCCTCGATGGAAATGCCGCAGTCGGGGCAGGAATAGCGGGAAGAGAAGAGCGTTTCCTCTCCCTCGCAGTCGATGACGACGAGCCCGTCGGCAAGCTTCAACGCCGTTTCCAAGCTATCCGTCAACCGTTTTAAAATGCCCTCTTTTACGACAAGGCGATCGACGACGACCTCGACGGTGTGCTTGATATTCTTTTCGAGCTTGATCTCCTCCTGCAAGTCGTAAACGATGCCGTCGATCTTTACGCGCGCATATCCGCTTTTACGGTAGCCCGCAAGTTCCTTGACGAACTCCCCTTTCTTTCCGCGCGCCACGGGCGCGTTGACGAGGATCTTGCTCCCCGCGGGCATCGCCATAACGCGGTCGGCGATTTCGTCCACCGTCTGACGGCGGATCTCTCTTCCGCATTGGGGGCAGTGCGGAACGCCCGCTCGCGCATAGAGCAGACGCAGGTAGTCGTAAATTTCCGTGACCGTGCCCACCGTGGAACGGGGATTGTGAGAGGTGGTCTTTTGGTCGATGGAAATGGCGGGAGAAAGCCCCTCGATGCTCTCCACGTCGGGCTTTTCCATCATGCCCAAGAATTGGCGGGCGTAGGAGGAAAGGCTCTCCATGTACCGCCTCTGCCCCTCGGCGAAGATGGTTTCGAAGGCGAGCGTGCTCTTCCCGCTTCCCGAAAGCCCCGTCAGTACGGTAAGGCTTCCGCGCGGAATGCGTACGTCGATATTTTTTAAGTTGTTTTCTTTTGCGCCTTTTACGTAAATTTCTTCTTTCATATATTTCCTTATGGTCGGACTTCGTTTCGTGGGATTCTTCTGCCGCTGCGCCCCCCGCAGAACGACGGAGTCAGCGAATTTTTCTTCTCAGCTCGGCGATGGCTTCGCGGATCTCGATCGCCCGCTCGAAATCGAGCTGGGCGGAAGCCACCTTCATGAGCGCTTTGAGCTTTTCGATCTCCTCGGGGATATCCTTCATTTTGATGTCCTCCGTGCGCTTGGGCTTGCCCGTAATGCCGAGTGTCGAGCCGATTTCTTTGATGATCGTTTTGGGCACGATGCCGTGCTCCTCGTTGTACTTTTGCTGTACGGCGCGCCGTCGGTTGGTTTCGCCGATCGCCCGCTCCATACTGCCCGTCATCTCGTCCGCATACATGACGACCCGCCCCTCCGCGTTCCGCGCGGCGCGCCCGATCGTCTGCACGAGGGAGGTTTCGCTCCGTAAAAACCCCTCCTTGTCCGCGTCGAGAATGGCGACGAGGCGAACTTCGGGCAAATCGAGCCCTTCGCGCAAAAGGTTGATCCCGCAGAGCACGTCGAATTCGCCCGCGCGCAGTCCGTTGATGATGTCGATTCGCTCCAAAGTATCCACGTCGGAGTGCATATAGCGCACCTTGATCTTATTCTCTTTGAGGTAGTCGGTAAGGCTCTCCGCCATGCGCTTTGTGAGCGTGGTGACGAGCACCCGCCCGCCCGCTTGCACGACGGTACGGATCTCGCCGAGCAAATCGTCGATCTGTCCGCGCGTAGGGCGGATCTCAACGGGCGGATCCAAGAGCCCCGTGGGACGGATAAGCTGTTCCACCACCTGCCCCGCCTGTCCCAATTCGTAGGGCGCAGGCGTTGCCGAAACGCAAATGAGCTGGGGCACGCGCTCGTCGAATTCGTCGAAGGTCAACGGACGGTTATCGTAAGCCGAACGCATACGGAAGCCGTAATCGACGAGGTTGGTCTTTCTCGCGAGATCCCCGTTGTACATGGCGCGGATCTGCGGAATGGTCATGTGGCTCTCGTCGATAAAAACGAGGAAATTTTTGGGGAAATAGTCGAGCAGGGTGAAGGAGGGCTGTCCCGGCGATCTACCGTCGAAATAGCGGGAGTAATTCTCAACGCCCGAACAGTAGCCGATTTCGCGGAGCATCTCCAAATCGTGCTCGGTGCGCTGGCGAAGCCTCTGCGCTTCAAGGAGCTTGCCCGCGTCCTCGAACGCCTTTACCTCCCCCTGCAAATCTTCCTCGATGACGGCAAGCGCACAGCCGAGCTTCTCGCTTCCCACGGCGTAGTGGCTTGCGGGAAAGACGACGGCGTGTTTGAGCTCGGAAATGATTTTGCCCGTGAGAACGTCCTCCTCGCCGAGCCTGTCGATCTCGTCGCCGAAGAACTCCACGCGGATCGCGACCTCGGAATTGGAGGCGGGAAATATTTCCACCACGTCCCCCCGCACGCGGAAGGTGGAACGCTTGAAGTCCATATCGCCACGCGAATAATGGATTTCCACAAGGCGGGTGAGAAGCTCGTCCCGCGAGATCTCCTGACCGGGGCGCAGGGAAATGCCCAAACGGAAAAATTCCTCGGGTGCGCCCAAGCCGTAAATACAGGACACCGAGGATACGACGATGACGTCGTCCCGCTCCCCGAGCGAACAAGTAGCCGCGTTGCGGAGCTTGTCGATTTCGTCGTTCATGGAAAGGTCTTTTTCGATATAGGTGTCGGTGGATGGAATGTAACTCTCGGGCTGATAATAGTCGTAATAAGAAACGAAATACTCCACGCGGTTTTCGGGGAAAAAGGCGCGGAACTCGTTGCACAGCTGTGCCGCGAGCGTTTTATTGTGCGCAATAACGAGCGCGGGACGACCCGCGTTTTGAATGACGTTCGCCATGGTAAACGTCTTGCCGCTCCCCGTGACCCCTACGAGCACTTGGGTGCGGATGCCGTCCAGCACGCCCTCCGTTAAACGGCGGATCGCCTCGGGTTGATCGCCCGTAGGAGCGTACGGCGCTTTCAGTTGAAATGCATGGTGTTCGAGTTCTTTCATAACGTAATGATAAAGTTAGGATAACAAAACAAGCACAAACTTTTGTTTGTGCTTATTTTATCGCGTTTGCGCGTACTTGTCAAGGAATTTGCCCCACTAATTAAAAATCAATTTTAAAATAACGCCGATGAGGAAGGTGATCACCGCGCCGACGGCGGCAACGCCCCAGCGGAACACGATCGCGCGCCTGCGCTTTAAACTCTCGCGCCGGTAAGCAAGCCCCGCGCTGTGCATATGCACCACGTACACGGTTTCCCCCTTCCGCTCGGAAGAAATGAGATCGAAATAGCCGTCGAGTTCGAGGGAACGGAGCACCCGTTCGAGCTTTTCCTCGGAATACCCCGCGCGCGGAGGCAGAACGGCGAGCAGCTCGGAGGGGGCGGCGAGAAAGCGCTCCTTGCCTGCCGAGAGCATAAATACCGCACCCATGACCTCGTTTTCTCTTCGGTTGAGCGTATCGGAGATCACGTTGCGACGGCGGCAATCAGCCATGCCGCAAGCGAACCGAAAAATCCGCCCGAGAACCCGCCCGCCAAAGCGAGCAGGAGGGAATCCCTGCGGCGGCGCATCGCCTCCCGCTTCTCCCTGCGCAGGCGTTCGGTGTACAGCCGCCCCTCGGGAAGCGGGCGCAGGCAATACTCCCCCTCCTCCGCATAGCCGACTTCGATATAGCTGCCGTCCTCCAAATAGTTGAGCATGGCGCGCAAGGTCACGCCGTCCACGCCGCACGCGGGCGGCAGTCGTTTTAACAGCTCCTCCTCTTCCACGAGCTGATAACTCCCCTTCTCGCACATTTCGTTTACGACACCCAGAAGCGTACCCGTTCTCTCGTCCAACATATCGTTCCAAGTATGGGCGAAAGCGGGAAAATATATACCCCCGCGCACGGCGCGGGGGCTAAGGCAAATTTCAGTTATACGTAAACTTTGCTAAGAGTCTGACTCCCGCCGTATCGGTAAAGATGCTGTTCGGGTCAGGCTCCGAATAGAACCGCCAAAAAGGATTTCTTGTGTGCAAATATTCGGCGTTAACGATCGATAAAAAATTCGTAAGCGAATTATCGTCTGCAACAAACATGGGACTTTGCTGGGGAATCAACGTAAAACGCGCATAACCGCTCGCTTCTTTTGTCGTCAGTTTTCTATTTTTCGCATACTTCGAAGAGAGATCTACTTGATAAGTAAGATTATCCATCTCCAAGCCCATAGGACACGTTCGTTCATGTTTTTCTTCGTAAAAAGTCGATTTTCCGATCAGCGGTTTTCTTTCGGAAATCCTTGTATCGCAGGAGTAAAACGAATCGCTTTTGAACACGAACAGGTCTTGATTCCACCAAACTTTTATTGCGTCGTATTTGAAAGAAACGGGCGAACGCTCCCAACGATAGGTAATGATGATTTCAAGCTCTTTGACGTATTCTTTCCCTTCGTATTCTTCTTTAACAACGTGCTGTTCCGCCAAAAAAAGCATATCCTTTCTCGATTTATCGCGCACGCCTAAATAAGCAACGCCGTCTGTTTCCCGATACACGACTTGCGCTTCGGCGGGTTGCTTTCCCGATAATACCGCGTTTGCCGTAAAAATCCCGCCGACTGCAAACAGAGAAACCGCCATTGCAACCGTCGCTATTTGAAAGCCTTTTTTCATAACCATTCCTCCCTGTTTGTTTTGGTATTAACATTATAGCACACTTGCGAATTTTTTCAATAGTATTTTGAAAATCTTTTTGAAAACAAAAACCCCGCCGTGCGGGCGGGGAAAAGTTTTAATTGTTCTCTTTGTCGCTTTCGTCTTGCGCGTCCGTCAGCTCCTCCGTATCGCCGTTCTCCTTTTCCTTTGGGCGGTCGTATGCCTGTAAAAGCCCTGCAATCGCAAAGCCGACTCCTACAATCGCAAAAACAATAAGTAATACCGGAAATGCGTATGAATCACTTACAAATATCATAATTGCCGATAAAATCGCCAGCACGATCATAGCAATTCCAAAAAGTATCGTTGCAATTCCCTGCATTTTGTACCTCTAATATTTTTCTGATAACATTATATACTATGATTATAGCAACCAGCCTTTCCCCTTTATTTGCTATTGTGTTTACATTATATCATAATTTCCAAATTTTGTCAATAGTATTTTGAAAATCTTTTTGAAAACAAAAACCCCGCCGTGCGGGCGGGGAAAAGTTGCTTTCTTCTATTTTTTTTCTTCTTTTTCTGAATCTGTATCCTGCGCCGTTTCGCCGCCGTCCTTTTTCTTAGGGCGTTCGTAAACCTGCGCCAAGCCGCAAAGCACGGCGAAAAAGCCGACAAAAGCCGTAATGCCGAGAATTACTGCAAAAGCAACGGAATCGCCTATCAGAAACAAAATTGCCGATAATATCGCAAACAAAATCATGGCAATTCCAAAAAGTATCGTTGCAATCCCTTTCATTTTTACCTCCGTAATACAATTTTCATTGCTTCGATATCGAAATCATTTAATAAAAACTCAATTGATCAATGCGTTTATCGGGCTGTTGTCGTACAGGAATCCGCCGAAAGAAGAACCGCGGATCGCGCTTTCGATTTTCATAAATACCTCGGACAGGGTCGTGCCGAATTCGCCCAAGCCCTCGATGACGCCGTTGGCAAGCGCGAACACGCCCGCATCGAACCCGCACACGACGACCATGAGCACCGCGAAGGAAATGACCGCCATGACGCTTCCGTCGATCGCACTGATAATTCTGCCCTTTTCCAACCGCTTAATGGGAATGCACAACAGCGCGTTGAGCCCCATAAACACGGTGACGAGCAGGAACGTAAACACAAAAGACACGATAAAGAAGGCAAGCAAAAATCCGACCAAACTGCCCAGCGACGCGCTCAGCCCCGTTGAGAGCTTTGCGACGAGCCCGTTCAAAAATCCCCAATTCAGCGTGCCGTAAACGGAGAGCATGAGCGCGCCGAACACGAACACAATCGTGAGCAAGGTTTGAAGCGAGCAGAGAAAGCCCAACCGATAGCCGCCGCGCACCATTAAGAGCACAAGCGTAACGAGGAGCAAATCGAGCGCGTATTTCTGCCCGAAGTTGATCCAAATTGCGTTTTGATAGACGACGTCGAGAAATTCGAGGGGTGCGACGTATTGCAGAACGACGAGCGCGGACGCCGCAAAAATGACGAGATAGAGCACGATGGCAAACAGCGCGGTAAACGCGCCGAAAAAACGGTCGAAAAAGTTCGACGCAAACGAACTCCCCTTTCTATTGAGAAGCGCGCGGCGCAGGAAATACGAGCCCGCAAGAATGATTGCCGCGCCGACAAACAGCAAGCCCGCGCCGACGGCGAACCCCACCGTTCCCGATATAACATTTCTTAAAAGCGGTACAATCAGGGTGAGCGCAAAGAGCAGTAGAATTTGATAGGGCGTCCACTTCATGCGGACAAATCTGCGAACGGCGCCGTAAACGAACGTTCCGAGCACGATCGCCCCGCCCACAGAACCGCCGATAATGATATACGTCATTACTGTACCTCCTTGTATGTATTGAGCAACCCTCCTCCGCGGAAAGAATTGCAACTTTATGCCCGCTAAAACCGATAAATCGGTTACTTGTTGAAATTATCCTTCAAGGAAACGATTTCGGAAAGGACGAGCTTGCCGTTTTCCGTACACTTTTTGTAATAGCCCGTGCGCATGAGCTGAAACGCTTCGCCCTCCTCCGCTTCCGCCAAGAAAGGTTCTGCCTTGGCGCAAAAGACGTGCTCGCTGTCTAAATTCATGCGCTCGGAAAAGTCCTGCCCTGCATATTCGGCGTCTTTGAGCAAATGCTCGTACTGCCTCAGCTCCGCGTCTACGCAGGTTTCGGCGTTCACCCAATGCAGAACGCCTTTCGCCTTGATCCCGCTCGTGTCGTTTCCGCTCCGCGATTCGGGGAAATACGTGCATTTGATTTCCGTCACCTCGCCGTCCGCGTCTTTGACCGCCTCGTCGCAACGCACGATGTAGGCGTTTTTCAAACGCGCGTAACCGCCGATCTTCAAACGGTGGTACTTGGGCGGAGGATCGAGCGAAAAGTCGCTCTTTTCAATATACAGGCTATGCCCGAACACAATATTGCGTTTTCCCGCTTCGGGGTCGGTTTGGTTGACGTCGAACTCGACGCTCTCCGCCCCCTCGCAGTTGGTAATGGTAAGTTTAAGCGGATTGACGACCGCCATGGCGCGGGGCGCGTGTGCGTTCAGATAGTCGCGTACGACCGCCTCGAAATACCCGATCTCGCATTCGGAATTCGCCTTGGCAATCCCTGCGCGCGCGCAAAAATCTCGGATCGCCTCCGCGGGAATTCCGCGGTTTCTCAGTCCCGCAAGGGTGGGCATACGGGGGTCGTCCCAACCGTGTACCGACTCATCTTCCACGAGCTTTTTCAGATACCGCTTGCTCATGACGAGATTGGTCAAGCTCAGACGGGCGAATTCGATTTGGCGGGGCTTCGGGGAAAATCCGAGCGTAACGCCCACCCAATCGTACAGGGGGCGGTGGTCTTCGAATTCGAGCGTACACAAGGAGTGCGAAACCCCCTGCAAATAATCGCAAATGGGGTGCGCGTAGTCGTACATGGGATAAATACACCACTTATTGCCCGTGCGGTGATGCTCCGCGCGCAAAATTCTGTAAATGACCGGATCGCGCAGATTGATGTTGGGGGACGCCATGTCGATTTTTGCGCGCAGACACTTTTCGCCGTCCGCGTATTTGCCCGCCCGCATTTCGCGGAAAAGTTTCAGGTTCTCTTCCGGCGTGCGGTTTCTGTACGGGCTCTCTTTGCCGGGCTCGGTGAGCGTGCCCCGCGTTTCGCGGATCTCATCCGCGTTCAAATCGCAGACGAACGCTTTCCCCTCTTGGATCAGCCGTTCGGCGTAGTCGTAAACGGTATCGAAAAAGTCGGACGCGTAAACTTCCTTGTCCCACTTATATCCGAGCCACGAAATGTCTTTACGGATCGCATCCACGAACTCCGTTTTTTCCTTGGACGGGTTGGTGTCGTCGAAAAAGAGGTTGCACGTCCCGCCGTAACGCCCCGCCGCGGAGAAATTGACGAACATACTTTTTGCGTGCCCGATATGAAGATAGCCGTTTGGTTCGGGCGGGAAACGGGTTTTAACCGCTTGCACGCGCCCCTCCGCAAGGTCTGCCTCTATGATTTGTTCGATGAAATTCGTCGCTTCCGCCATAACGTACACTCCGTATTTTTCAAATAGTAAAGATTTTTGCCGACAACCCCGAAGCCGTTCTTCGGCGCCGACGCCTTTATTATACCATACTTACCGCAAAAATGATACTCTTTGTGCGGAAATTTTTAAATTTGCTTTACTTTATTTTTCCCCGCCGCCGCGAACGCTTGACGGATTTTAAACAAAATGATATGATGAATGATATGACAGTAAGGTATTGAAGGGAGTTTTTTATGTCGAATAAAACTGTTACCATGGAAAAGCTTGTTGCGCTGTGCAAAGCGCGCGGAATCATTTTTCCCGGCAGTGAAATTTACGGCGGTATGGGAAATACTTGGGATTACGGTCCGGTAGGCGTGGAAATAAAAAATAACATCAAACGCGCTTGGTGGAAGCGCTTCGTGCAGGAGAGCGACAACTCGTTCGGCGTGGACGCGGCGATCCTCATGAACGCGCGCGTTTGGGAGGCGAGCGGGCACACCGTTTCCTTCACCGACCCCAAAATGGACTGTAAGGAATGCAAGAGCCGCCACCGCGCGGACACCCTTATCGAGGCGCACTCCAAGGGAAAGGTTAACCCCGACGCCATGACCAACGAGGAAATGGAAAACTATATCCGCGAGCATCAGGTACACTGCCCTATTTGCGGGAAGTTCAACTGGACGAATATCCGTACCTTCAACCTCATGTTCGAAACCTCGCGCGGAGTGACCGACGAAAACCAAAACAAAATCTACCTGCGCCCCGAAACGGCGCAGGGCGAATTCGTCAACTTCCTCAACGTTCAGCGCACCACGCGGGCAAAAGTTCCCTTCGGCATCGCGCAGATCGGAAAAGCTTTCCGTAACGAGATTACCCCCGGCAACTTCATTTTCCGCACCATAGAGTTCGAGCAAATGGAACACCAATGGTTTTGCAAAGACGGCACGGACGTAGCGTTTTACGAAAGCTTTAAGGAAAAGGCTTGGCAGTTCCTTCTCGACTTGGGCTTCAAGGCGGAGCATCTGCGCTTTAAGGACCACGACAAGCTCGCGCACTATGCGAAAGCCGCGTGCGACATTCAATACGACTTCCCCATGGGTTGGAGCGAACTGAACGGCATTCACAACCGAACCGATTACGATCTTTCCCGCCATCAGGAATATTCGGGCAAGACGATGACCTATATCGACCCTATCAACGGCGAGCGGTTTATCCCCTACGTCATCGAGTACTCGATCGGAGCGGACAGACTTATGCTTGCAACGCTTTCCGAGGCGTACGACGAGGAAACGCTCGCGGGCGGCGAAGTACGCAACGTACTGCGCTTCCACCCCGCGATCGCGGCGTATAAGGCTGCCGTTCTTCCCCTGCAAAAGAATCTTGCTCCGCAGGCAAAAGAACTGCTTGCAAAGCTCAAAAAGCATTTCAACGTGATTTACGACGAAGCGGGTTCCATCGGGAAGCGTTACCGCAGACAAGACGAGATCGGCACTCCCTATTGCATCACGATCGATTTCGACACGCTCGAAAACGGAACCGTGACCGTACGCGACAGGGACAGCATGGAACAGATTCGTTTGGATATCGACGGCGTGATCGCCTTCTTAACGGAAAAGTGCGCGTTCTAAAAAATGCAGACCCGCCGAAAGGCGGGTTTTTTTGTTTGCTCCGCTTAGAATAACCGTCGCCCGAAAAATTGTGTAAAATTTACCAAAAAGGGCATAAAAAGCAATGGAGCTCTTGACAAAAAAGCGTTATTCTATTATAATTGTGAAAATCGCCGCTGAATGCGGAAAAGGAGGGAAAGCATGATCCATAATTGGTTTTTGATTTATGTGATCCTTGCAAGCGTATCGTTTCTACTGTATATGCCCAAGCTCGTGCAGTTTTTTTACGCGTTTAAAAAGCCGCAACACAAAAAAGCCGACGAATTCCGCAAAATTTCCCTCGTGATCCCCGCTCTCGACGAAAGCAAAGTCATCGGCGATTTATTCGACTCCGTGGACAAACAGACTTACGACCCTGCAAGCTATTTTGTAAACGTGATCGTAAAAGATCCGCAAGATCCCACCGTCGAGCTCGCGAAGGCGCGCGGATACAACGTGTTCGTCGTGCCCGAGCAGACCTGTAAAGGCGAAGCGCTCGACGGGTATTTTAAACAGATCGGAAAGAGCGGGATCGCCGAATACGACGCGTTCGTCATCATCGATGCGGACGCCGTGCTCGCGCCCGACTACGTGAGCGAACTCAACAACGCGCTCGAATACCGCGTGGATATTTTCCTTTCGCGGAAGTTCATCAAGAATTATCTCGGCGACCGTTCCTGCCGTACGATTTTTTCCAACTGCTCCGCGCTCACCTATCCCATGCTCGACAATCTCGGGAACAACTACCGCATGGAACACGGCTTGCCTATGAATATGTGCGGACAGGGCATGATGGTTCGGCGGGAGGTAATCGAAACTTTGGGCGGGTGGCCCTACCGCACCCTGACGGAGGACTACGAGCTCAAACTCGACAGCGTGCTCAGAGGCTTCCGCTCCATGTACTACCCCTACGCCATCATCTATACGGAAGAAGTGCTCCGCCACAAGGAGAGCTACAACCGGCGTTTGAGATGGGTGACGGGATATTCCCAATGCGATAAGAAATACAAAAAACAAATCAAGGATCAGATCCGCCGAGAGGGCGCGCCCTATGCAAAATGGTTCGAATTTTGCTTTGCGCTCGTACCGGTTATCATGTTCATCGTCACTACGCTCGTGATCATGGTGGGCGGGATCGTTCTTACTTCGCGCTATGCGTTGCAGGGAAACGAGCTTTGGCGCAGCGCGGTGATGAAGCTCATCGTGCTCCCCTGCCTTGTTATGTACGGTTTGCTGTTCTGCTACTGCTCGCTCGCCATGGCGGCATATCACGACGTATTCAAGCCCCTGTCTTTCGGGGAAAAACTCGGCACGCTTCTCTTTGCGCCCCTGTTTATGCTGGAATATTTTCCCATTTACATTCAAAGCCGTATCCGCGCGCGCAAGGGCATGAAGTGGGAGCCGACCAAACACGTGGAATACGGGAGCGAACTGCAAAGCACGGCGGAAGAACAGCTTGCGGACGTTGGTGAAAAACATGAACCGTAAGCGTTACGAAAAGATTCAAGCGATCCAAAATACGCTCGAACGGCACGGCCGATTCGATTACGACTATATCCCCTTCGGAAACAAATGGGTCATGCCCGACGCGAACTACGTTTACCGCCAGCGCGGGTTTTCCCGCTTGGCAACGGGTTTTTGGCGCACACTCATGGCGACGTTCGCCCCGCTTGCGCTCAAACTGATTTACGGCGCGAAAGTGGTTGGTAAGAAAAACCGCAAGGCGCTCGGGAAACAGGGCGCCGTATGCGTGTGCAACCATTTCAACTATCTCGACACCCTTTTCGTCCGCCAAGCGACGGGGTATTACCGTTCCTATCACACGATGGGGCCTTTCAACAATAAAAAGGGCTTAGGCGGGCACATTATCCGTCACGGCGGAATGTTGCCGTTCAGCAAGAATATGGCGGCGATGAAGGGTTTCATGCGGGAAACGGAGCGCCTCTTAAAACAGGGAAAAATCGTTAACTTTTACGCCGAACAGGCGATGTGGCTCAACTATCAAAAGCCCCGCCCCATGAAAGAAGGGGCGTTCTATTACGCATTGAAGTACGGCGTACCCGTACTGCCCCTCTTTTGCACCTTCCGAAAAAACAAGTGCGGGAAGATCCGCAAACTCCGCATACATATCCTTCCCGCAATTTATGCGAACGAAGATTTGCCAAAAGGCGAACGGCTCGCCGACATGAAAACCCGTGCCGAACACGCGTGGAAAAATTGCTACGAAGCGAATTACGGCATCGCGTTGGAGTATCTGCCCCGCGAGCGACGGGAATAAAAAAAACAAAAAAACCGCTCGTACGAGCGGTTTTTTTGTTTTACTTGAAATTATTTTTTCAAGGTAATCGTCATGGACATACCTTCGGAAATTTCCATCGTCGCATTAAGCTTAGAACCGTCTTTTTCAAACTCAATCGTTTCGTTTGCGATCGTAACGTTAATCTTGCCGTCTTTTTCTTCCCAAGTACCTTCCGCTTCCTGTTCGGACTCAATAGACTTCATCTTTGCAACGCCGTCTTTCTCAAGCGTAAGCGTCATGGAATCCGCAGACAACGTTTCGCCCTCGTACTCTTCGCCCGCATTGACCGTGGTGGTAATAGCGCCGATTTTTATTGTCATGGACTCGAACTTATACGTTCCCTCCACGCCGCCGCAAGCTACCAAGCAAAGCATGCTCACGAGAAGCACCAATGCAGTTACCAAAGCTACTCTGAATTTTTTCATTTTCCCTTTCTCCTTAAAAAAGATTTGATTCTATTATACCCCCCCCCATGTATTTGTCAAGTGTTTTTTGGAATTTTGCCGAAAAAAAGTGATAAATGTGTGAAATTTGTCGTTTTTTCAGATAAAAAAATCCCCCCTGCCGTTGAAGCAAGGGGGGAATTCGGCGACGCCGCAGGCGACGGAGGGGATGTGAAGTACAAGCAATCCCCCTTTGTCGCTACGTGACGTTCCCCCTTTATAAAAGGGGGGAACAAGATGATTGAATATTTGCCGCCCCCTTACAAAAAGGGGGCGGCAAAAGTAGAACTGCAAACCTCATCCGCCCATCTCGATCATTTTATCGATACAGCGTTTGGCGGCAAGACGGGTGGGCTCGTCTAAGACGACTTCTTCGCCCTCTCCTCGGCAACAGGACAAAACGTCGCTCAGCGTGGTGAGCTTCATATCGGCGCAAATCAAGCCCTTAGAGAGCGGATAAAACCTCTTTCCGGGGCATTCGTATTGCAAATGCTCGACGACGGCGTTCTCCGTTCCGATAATAAACTCTTTGCCCCCGCTCTTCTTTGCAAAATCCGTAATTCCGCTCGTAGAGCCCGCGTAATCGGCAAGCTCCGCCACCTCGGGCGGGCACTCGGGATGGACGAGCAAAAGCGCGTTCGGGTGATTGCGTTTGGCTTCGAGCGCCTCTTCGCGGGTGACGCGGGCGTGCACGGGACAGCCTCCCCGATAGAAGTAAAATTGTTTTTCGGGGATTTGCGAAGCGACGTACCGCCCCAAATTGATATCGGGCACAAACAAAATCTCTCTCTCGGGCAGAGCGCGCAAAATGCGCACGGCGGACGAGGAGGTCACGCAGACGTCCGAAAGCGTTTTCAGCTCCGCAGTAGTGTTGACGTATGCCGCCGTAACCGCGTTCGGGTGCTCGGCTTTGAGTGCGACAAGCTGTGCTTTTTCGAGCTGTTCCGCCATCGGGCAGCCCGCCCCGCCGTTGGAAAGGTACACGCGTTTTTGCGGATTCAATATTTTGACCGTTTCCGCCATAAACCGCACGCCGCACATGACGAAAGCGGAAGCTTCGGACGTTTTCGCTTTTTGCGCCAAGGCATAGCTGTCGCCCGTAAAATCCGCTATTTCGACGATCTCCCGCCGTTGATAGGAATGGGCAAGCACGGCAATATTCCGTTGTTTTTTCAGGCGCAGGATCTCCTCCTGCATTTGTAAAATATTCATAAAGATGATTGCTTACTTTTCCCCAAGGCGAAGGTAAGCTCCGGCTCTCTTATATCAGTGCGTTTCGAAGAATTCGAGAATATCGCGGTAACGCTTTTCCTGCCCCGCGCGTTCGTTCAAAAATTCGTGACGGCAACCCGAGAAAAGGGTCAGCTTCACGTCGCTCATGCCCGCGCGGTACTTGTAGAACACGTACAAAAGCTGCATTCCCCTGCCCATGTCGCCGACGGGATCTTCCGAACCGGCAGCCAAAAGGAGAGGCAGATCCGCACGCAAAGACTGTTTGTACTTTTTGGTGTAAAGGGTGCGCAAACCCTTGAAAAAGTCGGCATAGAAACGGTTGGAGCACACGAACCCGCAGAACGGGTCGCCGTGGTAGCGTTCGTTGTTCTCCGCGTCCGCACTCAGCCACTCCCTGTCCGCAAATTTTTTGGCGTACTTGCCGAAGGAGAGCTTTTCGATCATCTTCGCAGGACGTTTGGACGCGCCGAATAAGTTGCACACGCCCGTGACGAACGAACCCAAATATACCTCGAAATCCTTCTTTTTATTACTGCCCGCGATCACCGCGCCGTCGATTAAATCGCCGTACTTTGAAATATAACTCTGTGTTAAAAAAGAGCCGTAAGAGAACCCGAACACAAAGTATTTGAGCCCCCGATATTTCTCCCGATAATATTTGGTCAGCTCGCCCTCGTCGCGAACGGTATCGGCAAACATATTTCCCGCGCAGTAACCGAGGGTGTCGGGATCGGTCTTGCCGTGTCCGCGGTGGTCGTCCGCCGCCACGAGGTATCCGTTTTCATTGAGAAATTTCGCGAATTCCGCGTATCTTGCGCCGTGCTCGGTCATTCCGTGAATGATTTGCACGAATCCCTTGGGCGACTCGACGTCCAGCCATTCGTGAACGTAAATCGTCTTTCCGTCAAAACTCTTGAATTCCATAAAACCGCTCCGAAATTTTTTTAACAGTATACCACGTTTTTATGAAAATTGCAAGTGGTATTGACGCTTTGAGGGATTCCCATAAAAAAAGCGCCGTTTTACGCGGCGCTTTGCGTTTAATATACCGTCTGCTCGGACGAGGGCATGGCGTACAAATCGAATTCCCCTTCGAGATCGAATCCGTCGCCGTCGTCGAACGCGGCGAGCTTGGAAACGGAAACCTCGTACGCCGTCATGGTGACGGCCTCCGTTTCGGACAGGCGTTTCTGATATTCGCGGCTTTGAATTCTTCCCGAAAGCGCAACCTTGTCCCCTACCTTTAAATTTTGCACGAACCGCGCGTTTCTTCCCCAAGCAATGCAAGGGATATAGTCGGATTTGTTATAGGCGCGGTTTACGGCAATGAGCAAATCCGCGATTTCGCGGTTAAAAGGCGTGGTGCGGTATACGGGCGGTTTGCAGATGTAGCCGGAAAGAACGATACTGTTGGGATTTTTGGTGGGCGCGGTTTCCACGAGCTCCCGAACGAACACGGTGAGCATCAAACGGGATCTTCCGCCCTCCAACTTATTGTAGCTCCTAAACTGCCCCAGCGCGCAAATGGTACTGCCGATCTTAAAATCGTTCCCTTGAATGAGCCGTTCGGATATGGTGACGGGGAGAATATCCGCCTGCCCCGAGAGCCGCATGACCTTAACGAAAAACTCGTAAAAGCCCTCTCCGTACACTTCGTGCGAGAATTTCGCTTCCGAAACGATTTCGCCCATGAAATAAACCTTGTTGTTTTTTTCCGAATTGTAGTCCATAAGTTACCTCCAAGCGTTTTGCTGCGCACGGTTCGCCGTGCGGTATTTCCCGATTTTCGAATGACCGGTAACAAACCGTCGTTTGTTACGCGTCCCCGCGCGGAATTTGTTTCCCCGTGGGATCAACCGTATAATTTTCCCGATAGATGAGCTCGCCGATGGGGACGAACTCGAAGCCTTTCGAACGCAGAGTGTCGATCACAATCGGAAGCGCCTCCGCCGTATGCAGTCCGTTGTTGTGGCAGAGGATTATGGACCCGCTTTTCACGCGTTCCACGATCCTCGACGCAATGTCGGCCGCCGAAAGATCTTTCCAGTCCAAGGAATCGACGTCCCATTGAATGGGATAGATGCCCATATTGTTGCAGGTGTCGATGAGAAGATTGTCGTAATCGCCGTAAGGCGGACGGAAGAGCGTTACCTCTTTGCCCGTGATTTTGGTAAGAGCCTCCGAAGAAGATTGGAGCTCCGCGCGAATGTCCGCCTCCCCCTGCTTAGACATATAGGAATGCGTTTTGCTGTGCGTGCCGAATTCGTGACCCGCGTCCGAAATCTTTTTCACGTATTCGGGATATTTCTCCGTCCAAAACTGCACCGCAAAAAAGGTCGCGCGCACCCCGCCCTCTTTCAAATGGGTCAGGATTTGGTCAGTGTACTCCACCCCCCAAGCGCAGTCGAAAGAAATGGCGATCTTATTGTCGTCGCGGTCTACGCAGTAAATGGGCAGAGAACGCGCGCCCGCAAAGTAAACCGTTTCCGCACCCGCCGCGTTTGCCGTGAGCATTCCCACCGCCGCAAAAGCGACAAGCGCCGCCGCCAACACCAGATATTTCAAGCGAAAGGTGATAAACCGCATTGACACACCTAAATTTTATCATTGCTTTTTGCGAAAATTACAGGGGAGTTTGACGAAATATCGCTAATTTCGTCGAATTTCACGTTAGCCGCCCGACGGCAAACCCTTCTTTTTCGCCCGACTACTTATAAATATTCCCGCCTGTCCGCGAATATGACTTATCAAAAAAATCTCCCGCGTTTGCGGGGGAGGACGAGGTTCTTTTATGTTTGCTTCGCCTTAGAAAAACGCATAAAAAAACACGCGCTTTACGGTAATTCCCATAGGGAATATAATAAAACGCAAATAAAAAGATTTAGACATAG
>CAMUFJ010000025.1 GCA_947088135.1 uncultured Clostridia bacterium | reverse complement strand
CACCCGCACGGCGACAGTTCGGTTTACGACGCGATGGTGCGTATGGCGCAGGATTTCAATATGGGCAGAACGCTCGTGAACGGGCACGGCAACTTCGGCTCGGTGGACGGCGACCCCGCCGCCGCGATGCGTTATACGGAAGCGCGCTTGGAGCCGCTCGCTTTGGAACTTCTGCGCGATCTCGATAAGAATACCGTTCCCTTCGCGCTCAATTTCGACGATTCCTTAAAAGAGCCCGAAAAGCTTCCGGGGCGTTTTCCCAACCTGCTCGTAAACGGCGCGTCGGGCATTGCGGTAGGGCTTGCGACCAATATTCCGCCCCATAACCTCGCCGAGGTCATCGACGGCGTCGTGGCGTTTATCGACAATCCGAAGATCCGCCTCAACGATATGCTGAAATATATCCCCGCGCCCGATTTTCCCACGGGGGGCTTTATCATCGCAAACGAGCTCAATCAGGCGTATAAAACGGGCAAAGGGCGCATCTTTATTCGCGCCAAGATCCGCGTCGAGGAGGCGGAGGGCGATAAAAAGAATATCGTTATCACCGAGCTTCCCTATCAGGTCAACAAGGCGAATTTGCTCCGCAAGATCGCGGAACTGCGCGAGGAGAAAAAGGAAGAGCTCTCCTGCGTGACCAAGGTCAGCGACGAGAGCGACCGCGTGGGTATGCGCGCCGTGATCGAGCTTCGCGGCGACGCCGACGTCAACAATGTTTTAAAGCTCCTCTATAAATACACCGATCTGGAAACGACGTTCGGCATGAACATGGTGGCGATCGCGAACGGAAAGCCCATGCTCATGGGGCTCATGGATATTATTCGCCATTACACCGAATACCAGCGGGAGGTGGTGCTCCGCCGCACGAAGTTCGATTTAAACCAAGCGCGCGAACGTTGCCATATTTTGGAAGGGCTCATCGTCGCCGTGCGCAATATCGACGAAGTCATTCGCATCATCAAGAAGGCCGAATCGACCGCGGACGCGCGCGAAAAACTGCGCAAACGCTTCGATCTCTCCGAACGGCAGGCGCAGGCAATTCTGGATTTGCGCTTGGCGCGCCTCACGAAACTCGAAATATTCAAACTCGAAGAGGAACTGAAAGCGCTCAAAGAGCTCATCGAAAAATTGCAGGCGATCGTCAACAGCCGAACGCTTTTGAACAACGTCATCAAGGAAGAGTTGCTCGAAATCAAGAAGAAATATAAAACGCCCAGAAAGTCCAAGTGGGTGTTCAGCGCCGACGAGGCGGAGGCGGAGCGTGCCGACGTGCGCGGGCCCGGCGTTCAGAGCCTTGTCGGGATCTCGGCGGAGGGCAAGCTGAAATGCGTGTCCGAAAAGAACTACAATATGTCGAATAAGGAGATCGGGGAGAAGTCCAAACCCTCCGTCGTCATGCCTTATTTCGTGCGGGCGAAATCGGACGAACCGCTGTTCGTGTTTACCGACAAGGGGAACTGTTATCGACTGTACGCCGAATTGCTCTCTTGCAAATACGGCGAGGGCGGGCACAAGCTTTCCGACCTCTTTGAAGAAACGGAGAAAAACGAAAAGCCCGTTGCCGTACTGCCTGCCGCCAAGGAGGAAGGCGAGCTCCTGTTTATCACCAAGCAGGGAATGCTCAAAAAGACGGCGAGAAGCGAATACACCTCCGTCAACAAGCCGAGCTTCCCCGCGATCCGTCTGAACGAGGGCGATGCTTTGCTCACGGCGCAGGAGAACGTGGAGGGCGAAGAGGAAACGATATTCTTCGTCACGAAGGGCGGTATGTGCCTCAACGCCCGCAAGGACGACATTCCCATGCAGGGAAGAGTCGCGGGCGGCGTTAAGGGCATGAATCTCAAAGAGGGGGACGAGGTGCTGTTTGCCTCGCAGATCGACGGCGAGGGGGAGATCGTCGTCGCCATTTCGGGCGGACGGTTCAAACGCGTCATTGCGGCGCAGATCGATTCCCTGCCCCGTTACCGCAAGGGCGTGCAGATCGCCTCGCTTAAAACGGAGAGCGTGATTTTTGCCGACTACGTCACCGTGCCCTATATGCTTGCCGCCGTGAAAGAGGACGGTACGATGGCGGAGTTTTCCACGGAGGATATCCCCATCGACGCGACGAATACCCGCGGCAGAACGCTGAGGGGCGTCAAATGGGTGGCGAAGGCGGTCTACGCCATGAAATACAAGGAAGAGAGCTGAGCTTGTTTTTTACGCCTTCCGTATCAGAAGGCGTAAAAATTTGAATTCTGTCATATAAATTCATGACGGAATATGCGTTAACAAATTGAGCAAACTACTTGCAATGCACGTATAAGTGTGTTATAATTTTAACGTATGGGCAAGGCGTGCCGAATATTTTCCGCATCGAGAGAAGAATTTTAGCGGGGTTCCTATGAAAATCAGCAAGAGAAAAATAAAAGATATTGCTATTGTTGCGCTCGGCGATTTCGCTTGTATGTCGCTGGCGTTTATATTTGCTTATTTGATCGTGGAATCTACGATCGAGCCGAGCTTAAATCTGCTTTGGGTATATCTTGCCAACCTCGTAACGGTATTTTTCTTCTTTGCGCTGTTCCGTCTTTACTTTTTCGTGTTTACTTCCGTCGGCATTATCGACGTGCTCAAAATGGTCGGCGCCGTCTGTATGGTGCTCGTCATGAACGTCGCTTATATCTTTATTTTCGACTTTGCCGAAAATTGGCGGATCATGATCATTTATTGCGTGCTCCTCGCCCTGTTTGCTCTCATCGTCCGTTTTTCCAAACGCTTTTATATTACGGTAAAATATTCTATCAGCCGTAAAACGAAGGGGAAGGTGCGCGCCATGATCGTCGGCGCGGGAAACGCGGGTACGATGCTCATTCGCGAAATTCAGACGACGGACAAAATCGACTACGTTCCCGTCTGCATCGTCGACGACGACGAGAATAAACTCGGCAAGCGCATCAACAACGTAAAGGTAGTGGGGTCTACCAAGAACATTCCGCTCTTTGCCGCCCAGTACGGCGTACACGAAATCATTATTGCAATGCCCGCGGCTTCCAAGGCGGACGTCAAACGCATTTACGACATCTGCAACAAGACGCGCTGTAAGGTAAAGATCCTGCCCGGAATTTATCAGTTCGTAAACGGGGAAGCGAGCGTTTCTTCCCTGCGCGAAGTGCGCATTTCCGACCTTTTGGGCAGAGAACAGGTCACGGTCGATTTGGAAGAGATTATCGGCTATATCGAGAATCAGGTCGTGCTCGTAACGGGGGGCGGCGGTTCTATCGGAAGCGAGCTCTGCCGTCAGGTCGCCTCGCACAATCCCAAGCAACTGATTATCTTAGACATTTACGAAAACAACGCATACGACATCGAGCAGGAGCTCAAACGCAAACATCCCGAGCTCAACCTGCTCGCGCTCATCGCAAGCGTAAGAGATTTGACGAAAATGGAAGACGTGTTCGAGCGCTATCACCCCGATATCGTCTTCAATGCGGCGGCGCACAAGCACGTGCCTCTTATGGAAACAAGCCCGAACGAAGCGGTGAAGAACAACGTGTTCGGAACGCTGAACGTTGCCCGCTGTGCCGATAAGTACGGCGTAAAGACCTTCGTGCAGATATCCACCGACAAGGCGGTCAATCCCACCAACATCATGGGCGCGACCAAGCGCATCTGCGAAATGATTATTCAGACCATCGGCAAGCACAGTAAATCCACCAACTTTGTGGCGGTGCGTTTCGGCAACGTGCTCGGTTCTAACGGCTCGGTGATTCCGCTCTTCGAAAAGCAGATCAAGGACGGCGGGCCCGTCACCGTCACCCATAAGGATATTATCCGCTATTTCATGACGATTCCCGAAGCGGTGTCCCTCGTCTTGCAGGCGGGCGCGTACGCTAAGGGCGGGCAGATATTCGTGCTCGACATGGGCGAGCCCGTTAAAATCTATGACCTTGCCTATAACCTCATCAAGCTTTCGGGGTACGAGCCCAACGTCGACATCATGATCGAGTGTACGGGACTTCGCCCCGGCGAAAAGCTGTACGAGGAACGGCTCATGGACGAGGAAGGAATGCAGAAGACGCCGAACGGGCTCATCAACATTGCAAACCCCATCGAACTCGACGAAAGAAGACTTTGGACGGTTTTGGAAAAGCTCAAAGTCGCCGCAAGCGAGGAAACGCAGGACATGAAGCACATGGTCGCCGAGCTTGTAACAACGTATCAACCGCAAGATTGAATCGAATTTTCACAAAAATGCAGCTTCGGGCTGCGTTTTTGCGGTTTTATTCCCAAAAATGAAGAATTTTTTTGCCAAACAAAATGAAATTAAACATAATGAATACAGGAACGCATTTTCGTAAAACGTGCTAAACTGTAATGAGGCGTGTGCGGGAGGAGGAAGCATGAAAACAACGGTAAAAGATCTTTACGATTTATCCCATTCGATTATGGGAGAATTTTTGGGGCAATTTACTTATCCGTGGGAAGCGCTTTCCCGCATCAAGGAGGAAATCGAACGGCTTGGAGCAACTCTTCCCAAGGAGGAGTTCGAGGAAATTTCCCCCCGCGTGTGGGTACACAAAAGCGCGAAGGTTGCGCCCACCGCCTATCTCGGCGCGCCCTGTATTGTGGACGAGGGCGCGGAAGTGCGCCACTGCGCGTTTGTCCGCGGCAGCGCGGTCGTGGGGAAAGGGAGCGTCGTGGGCAATTCCACGGAGCTGAAAAACGTGATTTTATTCGACGGCGTGCAAGTTCCGCACTACAACTACGTGGGCGACAGCATTTTGGGCTATAAGTCGCACATGGGCGCGGGCGCGGTGACTTCCAACGTCAAATCGGATAAAACGCTCGTCGTCGTGAAAGAAAAAACGGAGCAGATTGCAACGGGCTTGAAAAAATTCGGCGCGATGCTCGGCGATTGCGTGGAAATCGGGTGCAACAGCGTGCTCAACCCCGGTACCGTCGTATGTCCGAACACCAACGTCTATCCGCTCTCCTGCGTCAGGGGCGTGATCCCGTCCGA
The DNA here is from genome assembly GCA_947088135.1 of uncultured Clostridia bacterium. Taxonomy (GTDB): domain Bacteria; phylum Bacillota; class Clostridia; order Christensenellales; family Borkfalkiaceae; genus Gallimonas. Next base: position 21,489 of record CAMUFJ010000025.1, on the reverse strand, counting down.
CAGCATTTACAAGACGGGCGGCGTGATCGTGAAAAAGGCATAGCCGTAAAAAAACAAATGCATACGCCGTTTTAAAATACGGCAAAATACAAACACTACTTACAAAGGAGCATACTTATGGGCAAATACTTCGGAACGGACGGTTTTCGCGGCGAAGCGAATAAAACGCTAACTTCCGACCACGCATATAAAATCGGACGCTTTCTCGGCTGGTACTACGGGGAGCTCAAACGCAGAAAGGGGGACGACTCCGCGCCCCGCATGGTAATCGGCAAGGATACCCGCCGTTCGAGCTATATGTTCGAGTATGCGTTGATCGCGGGGCTTACTGCCTCGGGCGCGGACGCATACATGCTGCACGTTACCACCACGCCTTCCGTGTCCTTCATTTCGCGGGTGGACGCGTTCGACTGCGGGATCATGATTTCCGCAAGCCACAACCCTTATTACGATAACGGCATCAAGCTCATCAATTCGAACGGCGAGAAGATGGAGGAGAGCACCATTGCGCTTATCGAGGCTTTCTTGGACGGCGATTTGGAGCTGTTCGGGCAGACTTGGAAGGAACTTCCTTTTGCCGAGCGGGAAAAAATCGGCAAGACGGTGGACTACGCTTCGGGGCGCAACCGCTATGTCGGCTACCTTATCTCTTTGGGAATGTATTCTTTCCGCGGGGTCAAAGTAGGGCTCGACTGCGCAAACGGGAGCTCGTGGAATATCGCTCATTCCGTATTCGAGGCGCTTGGCGCGACGACTTACGTCATTAACGCGGAGCCCGACGGGGAGAATATTAATAAGAATTGCGGTTCCACGCACATCGAGGGATTGCAAAAATTGGTGCTCGAAAAGAAATTGGACGTCGGCTTTGCCTACGACGGCGACGCGGACAGATGCCTTTGCGTAGACGAAAAGGGCAATCTCGTCACAGGCGACCATATTTTGTATTTGTATGCAAAATACATGAAGGAGCGCGGAAAACTCGTTACCAACACCGTCGTGACGACCGTCATGTCCAACTACGGGCTCTATAAGGCGCTCGAAGAGGCGGGGATCGACTACGCGCAGACGGCGGTCGGCGACAAGTACGTATACGAATATATGTCCGAGCACAAGAACAGGATCGGCGGCGAGCAGTCGGGGCACGTCATTTTCTCCAAATACGCCACGACGGGCGACGGCATTTTGACGAGCTTGAAGGTCATGGAGGCGGTGCTTGCCCGCAAGACGACGCTTTCCAAGCTCTGCGAGCCCATGACGGTTTATCCGCAGGTACTGCTTAATTTAACGGTAAAAGACAAGGACGCGGCGCAGAACGACGGGGACGTGCTTGCCGCGGTGAAAAAGCTCAACGAAAAGCTGAAAGGAAGCGGAAGAATGCTGGTGCGCTCTTCGGGCACGGAACCGCTCGTCCGCATTATGGCGGAGGCGAAAACCAAGGAGCTGTGCGAGCAGTGCGTAAACGAAGTCGCCGACATTATGAGGCAAAAGGGGCATATCGTTTGATCGCCCCGCGAAAACGGAGGTTGTTTCTATGTGTGGAATCGTAGGATATATCGGCACGCAAAAAGCGGCGCCGATTTTACTTGACGGATTGAAAAAACTCGAATATCGCGGTTACGACTCCGCCGGCGTTGCCGTACAGACGGCGGACGGTGCGATCGATATTCGCAAGGAGATGGGCAGACTGCGCGTTCTTGCCGAAAAGCTCGACGGCGGAAAGGTCATGGAGGGGAGCTGCGGAATCGGTCATACCCGCTGGGCGACGCACGGCAAGCCCGATTCGCTCAACGCGCACCCGCATACGAATGCGGAGCACTCCATCGTTGCCGTGCACAACGGCATTATCGAGAACTATTCCGAGTTAAAGAAGAATCTTTCGGCGCGCGGTTACGAGTTTTATTCGGAAACGGATACCGAGGTCGCTATTAAGCTCGTCGATCATTATTACCGCAGGTATGGAAATCCCGTGAAGGCGCTTTCGGAATTCGCCCTGCGCGTACGCGGTTCTTTCGCGCTCGCCGTGCTCTTCCGCGACTATCCGGGCGAGATTTACGCCGTGCGGAAAGACAGCCCTATGATCGTTGGGATTGCGGGCGGAGAGAGCTATCTTGCCTCCGACGTGCCCGCCATTTTGAGCTATACGCGCAGCGTCTATTACGTGGATAATATGCAGCTTTGCCGTTTGGGCAAGGGGACTGCGGAGTTTTACAATTTAGACGGCGAACGAGTGGAAAAATCTCCCGTGGAGATCACTTGGGATATGAAGGCGGCTGAAAAGGGCGGATACGAGCACTTTATGCTCAAAGAGATGCACGAACAGCCGAGCGTCATTCGCGATACCCTGCACTCCGCATTTGACGGAAACGGGGAAATCGATCTTTCGGAAACGGGCATTACGGCGGAGGAACTTAAAAAGGTCCGACGGATCATCGCCGTCGGATGCGGTTCTGCGTATCACGTGGGCGTCGCCGCGCAGTACGTTATCGAGGAGCTTGCGCATATTCCCGTCAGGGTGGAGCTTGCCTCCGAATACCGCTACCGCACTCCCCTCTTCCAAGAAGGGGATTTGGTGCTCGTCATCAGCCAATCGGGGGAAACGGCGGATAGCCTTGCCGCCCTGCGCCTTGCGAAAAATCACGGTGCGCGCACCTTTGCCGTCGTCAACGTCGTCGGTTCTGCGATTGCCCGCGAAGCGGATTTCGTTTTCTACACTAAGGCGGGGCCCGAAATTTCCGTGGCGACCACCAAGGCGTACAGCGCACAGCTGATCGCGTCTTATCTGCTTGGGATCAAGCTGGGCGAGGTATTCGGCACGCTGACGCCCGCGCGCAGCGCGGAGCTCGTCGGCGAACTGGAAGCGCTTCCCCAAAAAGTGCAAACGATTTTGGACGGGAAGGAAGAGATCAAACGCTTCGCGTTCGAAGCGATGAACAAGAAAGACGTGTTCTTTATCGGCAGGGGCATCGACTACGCCGTCAGCATCGAGGGCAGTTTAAAGCTCAAAGAAATTAGCTACGTCCACTCCGAGGCGTACGCGGCGGGCGAGCTCAAACACGGCACGATCAGCCTCATCGAAAACGGCACGCTCGTCGTGGGGCTTCTCACGCAGGGCGGGGTCATCGAAAAGACGGTCAGCAACATGGTGGAAACGCGTACGCGCGGCGCGGTGCTCGCGTCGTTCACGGCGGAAAACAACCGTAAGCTCCCCGAGGAAAGCGATTGGGTTTTCCGCATTCCCCAAACGGAGGAGCTGTTTGCGGCAAGCCTCGCCGTGATTCCTTTGCAACTTTTCGCATATTATTTGAGCGTGCTCAGAGGCAACGACGTGGATAATCCCCGTCATCTCGCCAAGAGCGTTACGGTAGAGTAAAGCTCACAAATTTTTGCTTCGCAAAAATTTCGTGAGCTTGTAACCGTGATGGTATCTCCAAGTTACAGGAGCGTTGAGCCTGTCTATCAAAAGTCATTCAGCCGCAGGTGTGCGGCAAATTGTGTCCCGCAGCGGAGGACCCTCCTTGCGGGGCATTATTTTAATTAAACGGCGCAACATAACAGCTTGCGGAGTAGTTTTTTTTACGCGATTCGCGTAGTCGTAACAAATGTAGTTTTTTTTGTGTTATGATAATGGCAAGAAAGCGGTTGTCGTTGATTGTCCGCTCAGAATGACTGAAAAACAAAGGAGAAAGAAATGTCAGATTCAAAATGTTTTCGCTGTGAATATTTCAAGGCATACTACACGAAGGGAAGGACGAATTTCAGCAAATTAGATATAGGGTTATGTACCAAAAAGAACGAAACAATAGAGAAGCATTGCGAGTGCGAAAAGTTTCGTGTAAAATACTGCGGACGGTTCAACCGAAAACAGCTCGCGCTCGACGCGCTGACGGAAAACATCAATTTGTTTGCGGAAATCAAACAAATATTAGAGGAGGACGACGAAGAATCGTTGGAAGAGCTTTTATTCGAATACAAACGGCGGAAGAAAAAGGGGACGTAGCGCTTATCCTTGCCTTTCCCGTAGCTACAAACATCGGAAAAATTTGTAAAAACGCTTGCAAAACAAAAAAGAGTATGCTATAATAAGGTTACTTGATCACTGATAAGGAGATTGAGAGCGGTTTTCTTCCGCTCTCAAATTTCTTATGTGGAGGTTTTTCGTATGAAAGTAAAACCCGTTGCCGATACGATCGCCTTTCTTGCGCCCGTCGCGAGCGAGGTCGGCGTGGAGATCGTCGATGCGGAATGGGATATGCGCACCCGCTCCCTTACGATTTTCATCGACGCGGAGGGCGGAGTCGATTTGAACTTGTGCGAAAAATTCCATCGCGCCGTCGACGCCCCGCTCGACGAGTTCGATCCGAGCTTCGGGGAGAGTTACACGCTCAACTGCTCCTCGCCCGGGCTCGACCGTCCTTTTAAAACGGCGCGGGATTACGAAAAGCATATGGGCGAGAAAATCGAAGTGCGCCTGTACGCCCCGATCGATGGGAAAAAGTATTACGAGGGCATTTTGCTTTCCTACGCGGACGGCGTTTTCACCGTCGCGACGGACAAGGGAGAAAAGACTTTTCAGGCGGAGAAAACGGCAAAAGTCTGCCTCTGTATAGAAGTTTAAGCGTCGCCTTTTGCGCGCTTAGCGCCCGTAGCTCCGCTCACCGTACTTCCCTGTACGCCTCGGTCGCTACAAACGCAAATCATCACAAAATACGAACGCTTAACAAAAAACGGAAAACGAAAGAATTTCGAGTTTAATATAAGGAGTAACTATGGTCAATAAGGATTTCTTTGCGGCGCTTGCCGACTTGGAACGGGAAAAGGGAATTGGCGAAGAAGCTTTTATCGACGCGCTTGCGGGCGCGCTGGCTTCCGCTTATAAGAAGCAGTTTTTCGGGGATTCCGGAAACGTGGAAGTACGGCTGAATCCCGACAAGAACACCATTCGCTTCTTTTTTCATCAGGTCGTCGTAGACAGCGACGAACCGCAGGACGGTGAGATCCTGCTCAAAGACGCGGTGGAGAAAAAGAAAAACGCTAAGGTGGGCGACATCATTTCCGAGGAGTTCGTTCCCAAGGATTTCTCGCGCATTGCGGCGCAGACGGCAAAACAAGTCATTTTGCAGAAAATCCACGAAACCGAGCGTGACAACACCCTCTCCGAGTTCTCCGACAAAGAGGGCGAGCTCATGAGCGGGCTCGTGCGCAAAGTGGATATGAAGAACGTTTACGTGGAGCTCGGCAAGGGTCAGATCGAAGGATTGTTGCTCCCGCAGGACCAAGTTCCCGGCGAGAAATATTTGGCGGGCGATAAAATAAAAGTATACGTCAAGCGGGTCAAGAGCGGCGGAAGAAACGCGCAGGTGCTCGTATCCCGCGCGGCTCCCGGGCTTGTTAAACGGCTGTTCGAGGAAGAAGTTCCCGAAATCAAGTCGGGCGCGGTGCTTGTAAAATCGATCGCCCGCGAACCGGGGCACAGAACGAAGATGGCGATATATTCCGAGGACGCCCGCGTGGACGCGGTCGGCTCGTGCGTCGGCAACAAGGGCGCGCGCGTCAATGCCGTCGTTACCGAGCTGGGCGGGGAGAAGATCGATATTATTTTGTGGAGCGAGAATCCTTTGGAATTCATTGCAAAGGCGCTTTCCCCCGCAACGGTCGTTTCGGTCACGCAGATCGGCGAAAAGTCCGCAGTCGCCGTCGTGCCCGACGAGAAGCTTTCGCTCGCAATCGGCAGAGACGGACAAAACGCCCGCCTTGCGGCACGCCTTACCGGCTGGAAAATAGACGTCAAGAGCGAATCGGCGGCGGAAAAGCTCAACCTCGAATCCGCTTATGAGGATGATTACGACGAAACGCCCGCAGAAGAGCCTGCGGAGCTTTCCGCAGAACCTGCGGAGGAGCCGACGGAGGAATAAATGCCCGTTGAGAAAAAAATTCCGCTGAGAACTTGTATTGCGTGCCGTGAAGAGAAACCCAAACGGGAGATGCTCCGTATCGTGAGAAGCGCGGACGGGCAAATCGCTTTGGACTTTTCGGGAAAGCTTCCCGGGCGCGGAGCGTATATCTGCAACGGCGCAGGCTGTATCGGTAAATTAAAGAAATACAAATTGCTCAACAAGACCTTTTCCGCAGACGTAAGCGCAGAAATTTACGCGCGGATCGAGGAGGAATTCCTTGGCGGGAAATAAACTTGCAAGCTATTTGGGGCTTGCGCGGCGGGCAGGCAAGCTGACGCTCGGCGTAAACGCGGTCGCCGCAAGCAAGGGCGACGTGTTCTTGCTTGTAGCGGACGAAGCCGCCTCCGACAATACGAAAAAAGAGATCGGGAAATTGCAAAAGCGGTTCGGCTGTCCCGTCGTTTGGACGGAAAGTTTGGAATCGCTCACGGGGAAAGCCGAGTGCAAGCTGACCGCCGTGCGGGAAAAGAACCTTGCCGACGCGATTCTGCGTTCGGACGGGACTGTTTGACGGGACGCCGTAAGGCTATGCGAGAGGAGATTTTATGGCATACGAGAACATCGAGAAATTAAGCGCGCTTTTAAAAGACGGCGAAACCGCCGCTTTGCAAAAACGCATATCGTCGGGAGAGAAACGGCTCGCCGAGCTCATGAAAAAGCTCGGGGATATGGAGGCTTCCGCCGCGGCGGCGCGCGCGGAAGAGGCTGCGCGCCGCGCCGCGGAAGAAGCGGCAAGGATAGCCGCGGAAGCGCAGATTCAGGCGCAGGCGGAAAAGAAAGCCGAGCCCGCGCAGCCCGCCGTAGAGAAAAAAGAGGAAGCGCCTGCCGCGAAAGCTCCCAAGGAGGAGCCCGCGAAGACGCAAGAGGAGCCCAAGAGCGCGGAGCCCGCGCCGGCGGAAACGCCCAAAGCTCCCGAGCAAAAGACCGAGAGAAAGCTCGCCTCTTACGTCATTCGCAGAGCCGATCCCGAAACCGAAAACGTCCGCCCGCAAGGGAAGGGCGCGCCCCGCGCCACCTTCCGTCCCGATCCGAGAAGCCAAAACGGCGCGAGGGGAGGAACAGGCGCGCGTCCTACTTATACGAATTCCAACCCCGCAAATCGCCCGCAGAACGGCGCGGCGAGAGGAATGCGCCCCGCATTCGGCGCGCGTCCGCAGGGCATGGCGGGCAAGACGGGCGTAAGACCCGTTCCCATTCGTCCCGTGGCGCCTCCGCCCGCACCGACGCAGCGGAGAGAACCCGTTAAGAAGTTCGAAAAGACCTACGTGGAGCGCCGTCCCGTCAACAAGCGGGCGTTACAGCGTCAGCAAGGCGCGAGCATCGGAGATTTCGACGAGGAGAAGAGCGGATACAGAAAAGCGCGCTTCGGCAAGAAGGGCGCGCGTAAGGAAACGCAGACCATTCGCATCGAACACGCCGTAGTGACTTCGAAGGAAATCCCCATCAAGGTGCTTTCCGAAAAGCTCGGTATTTCCGCCGTGGAGATCACCAAACGGCTGTTCCGCGAAGGGATTATGAAGACGGTAAACGAGTCGGTCGATTACGACAACGCGGCGTTCATCGCGTTGGAGCTCGGCATCGACCTCGAATATAAGCCCGAAAAGACGGCGGAGGAAACCCTCTTCGAGGAGCACGGTGCGGAAGCGGAGGAAAGTTTCGTGACGCGCGCGCCCGTCGTGACCGTCATGGGGCACGTAGATCACGGTAAAACCTCCCTGCTTGACAAGATCCGCAGTACCAACGTAACGGACGGCGAAGCGGGCGGAATCACGCAGAACATCGGCGCGTACACGGTAACGCTCGGCGACGGCAAAAATATTACCTTTATCGACACCCCCGGTCACGCCGCGTTTACGGCAATGCGCGCGCGGGGAGCAAAAGTCACCGATATCGTCGTACTCGTCGTGGCGGCGGACGACGGCGTCATGCCGCAGACGGTCGAGGCGATCGACCACGCGAAGGCGGCGGACGTGCCGATCATCGTCGCAATGAACAAGATCGATAAACCCCACGTAGATCCCGACAGGGTGAAGCAGGGGCTCATGCAGTACGACCTCGTTCCCGAGGAATGGGGCGGCGACGTCATCGTCGTACCCCTTTCGGCAAAAACGGGCGAGGGGATCGACGCGCTCCTCGAAAACATTTGGCTTGTGGCGGAAATGCAGGAACTGCGCGCCAACCCCGACCGTAAGGCGAAGGGCGTCGTCATCGAAGCCAAGCTCGACAAGGGCAAGGGCCCCGTTGCGAGTGTTTTGGTGCAAAACGGTACGTTGCGCACGGGCGACTTCCTCATTTCGGGTATGACCACGGGCAAGGTGCGCGCCATGATCGACGACAAGGGCAGAACGGTCAAGGAAGCAGGGCCTTCCACCGCCGTATCCGTTTTGGGGCTCGAAGAAGTGCCCGGCGCGGGCGACGCGATCTACGCGGTAGAGCAGAGCCTTATGAAGAAGGTGCAGGACGAGCGCAAGTCGCAACAGCGTCAGTCTATGATCAAAGAAAATACCATCGTCACCCTCGACGACGTGTTCAAGCAGGTGGCGGAGGGCAGCCTCAAAGACCTCAACGTCATCGTAAAGGGCGACGTGCAGGGTTCGGTGGAGGCGGTGAAGAGCTCGCTCGAAAAGCTTTCCAACGAAGAGGTACGCGTCAAGGTCATTCATGCCGGCGCGGGCGCGATCAGCGAAAACGACGTCATGCTCGCCGATTCCGCGAACGCGATCGTCATCGGCTTCAACGTCCGTCCCGACGCAAAGGCGAAAACGATTGCCGAGCGCAGTAAGGTGAACGTGCGCACTTACCGCATCATCTACGAATTGCTCGACGATATGGAAGCGGCGCTCAAAGGAATGCTTGCGCCCAAGTATCAGGAAATTTACATGGGCAAGGCGGAGGTTCGCCAGACCTTCAACATTACGGGCGTGGGCGTCGTCGCGGGCTGCCTCGTCACGGAAGGCAAGCTCGTGCGCGGAGGAAAGCTCCGCATTTACCGCAACGACGTCATGATCGTCGAAGGCAACGTAAAACAGCTCAAACACTATAAGGACGAGGTAAAGGAAATTTCCTCGGGCATGGAGTGCGGCTGCGCGATCGAGAACTTCAACGAGATCCGTATCGGCGACTTCATCGAGTGCTATCTTATCGAGGAGATCAAGCAGGCATGAAGCTGACGCGGACGGATAGATTAGACAGTGAATACAGAAAGGAAATTTCCGCGATCTTTGCGGGCGCGCTCAAAAACAAAGAGCCCCATTTACGCGGGATCGTCAGCGTGACGGAAGCGGACGTCGCGCCCGATTTGAAAACGGCGAAAATTTATATCAGCATCTATGCGAAAACGCCCGAAGAAAAAGCGGAAACCCTGCGCCTTATTCAGGAAAACGCGGGGTTTGTCCGCAGAGAACTGGCAGGCGTCATGCGCATGAGAACGGTGCCCGCGCTCACCTTTTTAGAGGATAAGAGCATGGAATACGGCGCGAAAATGGACGATATTTTCGCCAAGCTTCACGAAAAAGAAAAGGATGATTGAGGATCAGAGTGAATACCATCGCGGAAATTGCAAGCATCATTAAAACGTTAAAGAGCGCGGTGATTTTTACCCATATTCGAGCGGACGGAGATACGATCGGCGGAGCGATGGCTCTATGCCGGGCGATGAAAAAACTCGGGATTCCGAGCGAAGTCGTCAACGAAGGAGAAGTGCCCGCAAAGCTGTTCTTCTTGGAGGGCGTCGACAAAATTTCGAACAAGCCCGCGCTTGACGGCGAAGGGTATATCTGCATCGACACGAGCGACGAATCCCGTCTTGGCGAGCTTCAAAAGCTGTTTTCGGCGGGCGCGCGCAAGGGCAAGCCTACGATCAACGTCGATCACCACGTTTCCAACACCCGTTATTGCAAGTATAATTTCGTGCGCGAGCGCGCGAGCAACTGCGAGAACGTCGCGGAACTCATCAAAGAGCTCGGCGTGGAGGAGGATAAGCTGATCGCCGACTATCTCATGATGGGCATGGTGACGGATTCGGGCGGGTTTTCGCACAGGGACGTGAACGGAGATACCTTCCGCGCCGCGGCGACGGCGATGGACGGCGGAGCGGACGTGGAGCGGATCACCTACGAAATTTTCAAAAAGCAGAGCAAAGCGCGCGCAAGTATGTACGCGGGCGTCATCTCTAATTTGAGATACTTTTTAAACGACGCGCTTGCGGTCGCGCTCGTTCCGCAGGAGGCGCTTGCAAGCCGCGGGCTCGGGCAGGATGCAACGGAAGGCATCGTGGACTTTGCGCTTTCTATCGACACGGTGGAAGTGAGCGTGTGTCTGATGGAAGTCAAGGCGGGGCAATATAAGGCTTCCCTGCGTTCCAAGGGCAGGGTGAACGTGAACGAGGTGGCGCGTTCCTTCGGGGGCGGCGGTCACGTGCTGGCGTCGGGATGTATGTTCTTCGGGGACATCGAAGAGGTGTACGACAGACTGCAATTCGCCGTTGCGCAAGCGGGAAATTTATGACGGGATTTTTGAATATCGACAAGGAAGAGGGGGTTTCTTCGGCGTTCGTCACCAATCGGCTAAAACGGCTCAGCCGTACGCCGTGCGGGCATATGGGAACGCTCGATCCGCTCGCTTCGGGGGTGCTCCCCGTGGGCGTGGGGAATGCGACCCGCCTCTTCGATTATTTTTCGGGAAAAACCAAAATCTATCGGGCGCGCTTCCGTTTCGGCGCGACCACCGACACGCTCGATCGGGAGGGTGAAATCCTTTCGGGCGGGCGGATCCCTTCGGAAGAGGAAATTGCCGAAGCTCTGCCGAAGCTCACGGGGGAGCTCATGCAAGTTCCGCCCAAGTACAGTGCAAAGAGCGTGAACGGGAAGCGGGGTTACGAGCTTGCGCGCGCGGGAGCCGAATTTACCCTTTCGCCCAAAAAAGTCACGGTGTCGGCGTTCACGCTGTCGGAGCAGACCGCACCCGACGAATTTGCTTTCGAAATCGTCTGCGGGGGCGGAACGTACATTCGTGCGCTGGCGCGCGATCTGGCGGAATTGCTCGGAACGAAGGGCTATATGTCGGCGCTGAGGCGCACCCAAAGCGGTGTGTTTACGCTTAAAAACGCAGTGACCCTCGCTGAGCTTTCCCCCGATAACATAGAGAACTATCTCATCCCTACCGAAAGCGTTTTGCCGTTCCCCGCGCTCGAAGACGTCGATCCGCGGATCTTCAACGGCGTGCGCGTGCCCGTTTTGCAGGACGACGGCAGGTATAAGCTCTATGCGGACGGGCAGTTTTACGGGCTTGCCCTTGTGGAAGCGGGGTTTGCCCGTGCGGAGAAAAAATTGTGTTGAGCGTATTTGAAATCGTAGGGGAGCGCGGGCGCGTGAAAGAGCCCTGCGCCCTTTTGTTGGGCGGTTTCGACGGGCTGCACGCGGGGCACGCGTCTTTACTCGCCGCAGCGCGGGAAACAGGTATGCCCATTGCCATTACGAGCATCGGCGGGGTAAAAAAAGGCGGCGATTTATTCACGCGCGAGGAGCGCAGAACGCTTTTCCGCGAAGCGGGCGTTTCCTGCGTGTTGGAATTCTCCTTTACGGAAGAATTTCAAACGACTTCGGCGGAAGATTTTTTGAGCAGACTTTTGGAGCGGGTGAACGCCAAAGCGATTTTTTGCGGAGAGGATTTCCGCTTCGGCAAAGGGGCGGCGGGTACTCCTGCGCTCTTAAAGGAGCTTGCAACTTGCCCTGTAACCGTTTTGCCGCTTTTACGGATCAACGGCGAAAAGGCGGCGGTTTCGCGCGTCAAAGAATTGCTTGCCGAAGGCAGGATCGAAGAAGCGAACGCTCTATGTCCGTTCTTTTTGCAGGGAATCGTCGAGCACGGCAGGCAGGTGGGGCGAACTTACGGTTTTCCCACGCTCAATATCAGCTACCCGCAAGAGAAATTCGCCATGAAGGAAGGGGTGTATTGCGGGAAGGTGAAAACGCCGATTGGCGAATTTTCCTCCATTATCAACTTCGGCGCGCGCCCCACGTTCGGGGTAACGGAACGCAAGTTGGAGGCGTATTTAAAGGGCTTTTCGGGCGATTTGTACGGTGCGGAAGTACGGATAGAGCCTCAACGATATTTGCGCGATATCCGTACGTTCTCTTCAAGGGAAGAGCTAAAAGAGCAGTTAAAAGAGGATTTGAAATCATGATTAAATTCGGACCGAGCGGGAATTCGGAAAGTTTTTATGAGGCGGGCTTTGAGCACACCGAGGATTCGGCGCGCTTTGTAAAGGAACGGGGCTTGGATTGCTTCGAATATTCCTTCGGGCGGGGCGTTCGTATGTCGGAGGGTAAAGCGATCTCCATCGGGGAAGCCTTTCAAAAAGAGGGTGTGGAGCTTTCCGTTCACGCACCCTACTTTATCAATTTCGGCAATCCCGACGATGAAATGGCGGCAAAATCCTACGGCTACGTATTGGACAGCGCGAAGGCGCTTAAAGCGATGCAGGGCACGCGTTGTGTCTTTCACCCCGCCGCGCAGGGCAAAGAGGAGCGGGAACGGGTGGTGGAGCGCACTCTCGACCGCTTGAAAATTTTGCGCGATTATTTGTATTTAAACGGTTACGAGGGGATTAAATTCTGTCCCGAAACGATGGGCAAGATCGCCCAAATCGGCACGGTGGAGGAGATCGTGCGGTTTTGCGAGGTGGACGCGATTTATACTCCCTGCGTGGATTTCGGTCACGTCAACGCCCGCGGACAGGGTTGCCTGAAAACGACGGCGGACTATAAAAATCTATTGGAGTTCATGCTTGAACGGCTGGGCTTCGAGCGCATGAAGCATTTCCACGTACACTTTTCCAAAATCATGTACGGCGCGAAGGGGGAAATCAAGCATCTGACCTTTGCGGACGACGTGTACGGTCCCGAATTCGAACCGCTTGCAGAGGCGCTTGCCGATTTGAAATTGGAACCCTATATCGTGAGCGAGTCGGCGGGTACGCAGGCGGAGGACGCCCGCGCCATGAAGAATATTTACGAAAAAGTCGCCTCGGGTACACGCGGTTGATTGACGGCAAAACGCCCCGCGCGGTCTTATTACAAGACCGCGCGGGGCGTTTTTTAATTTCTTTAAATATCGCCGAAGAACTCTTCGTAGCTGATGTCGAACGTCTTTACGATCGATTTGATCGTTGCAATATTGGGCTCGGTATTTCCGTTTTCCCAATCCGAAACCGTTCGGGCGGAAAACCCGAATAATTTTCCGAATTCGCTTTGCGATAAATTGCGGCTTTTTCTGAGCGCCCGAATAATTTTTCCCGTGGTTTCCATATCAATTATTTTAGCGGAAAATCCGCTAAATTGGTTGACTTGGCGGAAAATCCGCTGTATAATGATAATATATCGAAAACGGAGTAGATATGGATTATTCTACGGAAGTAAAAACCGCAAAGGAAAAATTGGAGCGTTTGCGGGAGGAGCTGAATAAAATCACGAGGGGCAAGTATCGTCCCGTCAACGTATTCGACGCGGTCGGTATGCGGACGCAGGAAATCAAGCATTCCGCTTTTCTTGCCTGGCTTTTGAATCGAAACCAACCGCATAAGCTCGGAAATCTTTTTCTGGAAAAGTTTCTGCGGGAGCTCATCGATCACCCCGAGCCCGAAGGGGACGAAAGCCGAAAGAAGAATAACCGCGATATTTTGCGGGAGGCGAAAATTTACGCGCTTGCCGATTTTTCCGATTTTCTCGGCGACGAGCAGATAAGCGTTCAAACGGAAACGGTGATCCGCAGTGCGGAAAGCCGAATGGATCTTTTTTTGGAATCGCAGAAAACCAAAACGGTTGTCGTGATAGAGAACAAGGTGTTTACAACGACGCACGACAACCAGCTAAAACGCTATGAGGACGAACTGAGCGACCGCGAGGGTTGGCGGAAGATTTTCGTCTATCTCACGCCGAAAGGCGACGCGCCCTACGATTATAAAGATGCCCGCGATAATTGGTGCGTGATGAGCTACCGCACACTGATAAAAATTTGCAATGATATTTTGCGGGAGCTTCCGAACGGCAAGGACAATGCGAGATTGAGAATACTTTTGGAGGACTATGTCGAGATGGTCGATACGAATCTTTTAAACGGAAACCCCGAGGTGCGTCGGCTTTGCAAACAAATTTTACGGGAGCACGGCGAAGCGTTGGAAATTCTCAAAGCGTACACGGACAACGCGGAAGAAGCCGTAAATTACTGCAAGCAATATCTGCAAACGCATTCGGAGGGCTTTTTGCTGTATCGGGACGGGAAAGCGTCGTTCGAGTTTTACACCCGCTCTGCGGAGCGGTATTTCAGCGCAAACGGCGAAACGATTTTTACGCTGTCCAAGCGGTTGAAATTGCGCTACGGGATTACGAGCGCAAAGGGAGCGGCGGACGCATACGTTACGCTTGAAAAAGAGCAAGCAGAGCAGTGGAGCGCGGCGCAGAGCAAACTATTAAATGCCATGTCGAACAGGGCGGGGGAAAAGTACTGTACGCTGTTTTCCGAAGAACTCCTTTCCGAGGAAGAAAGGAGAATGGATTTCCAAGCGGTGAAAGACGTTCTGGAATTGCGGTTGCAGGGATTTATCCGCGCCGCGGAGGAATTCGAAATAAAATATTTACGTTGACAAACTTTCGCGCAGCCTCATTTGGGGCTGCGTAATCTTATAAAATAGCTAAAAAAATATTGACTTGACGGCGCGGTTTTGGTATAATAAGGCTATGTTAGCGGATAGATTGCAAAAAATTTACCGTGAAGCGGGCGCGGAAGCGCTCTTTATCGAACAGGATTTCCTGCGCCGATACCTCACGGGGTTCTATTCTACCGACGGCTATGTGACGCTTACGGCGGACGGATGTACTTTTTTTGCCGACGCGCGCTATCTCGAAGCTGCCCAAAGGGAGCTTGCGGGAAGCGGGATCGCGGTAAAAGAGGGCGTACTCAAAGAAGCGCTCGAAGAGATCGCGCCCTATCATAATATCGGCGTACCCAAAGCGTTCACCACGCTGGCGCGCGCGGAGGGGCTTACGGAAAAGGGCTTTACGCTCGTAGACTGTATGCCCGCTCTCAAAAACGCGATGACGATCAAAACCCCGCAGGAAATTTCGCTGATTGCGCGGGCGTGCGAGATCGCGGAGGACGCGCTGACGGCGACGCTTCCCAAACTCAAAGAGGGCATGACGGAGAGCGAGCTCGCCGCGATCCTCGAATACGAGATGAGGTTGCTGGGTGCGTCGGGGGTGTCTTTCGAAACGATCGTCGGTTTCGGCGCGAACGGGAGCGTTCCTCACCACGAAACGGGGAACACGAAGCTCAAATTCGGCGACGCAGTCCTCATCGATTTCGGCTGTAAATACGGCGGGTATTGCTCGGACTGCACGCGTACCTTCCTCTTCGGCGACGACAAACGGCACGAAGAATTCAAGAAGATTTACGGCTGCGTGCTCGACGCGCATATGCGGGTTTTAGAGCAGACGCGCGAGGGCATGACGGGGCGGGAAGCGGACGCGATCGCAAGACACGCGCTTGCGGAAAAAGGATTGGACAAGTACTTTACCCATTCCTTGGGGCACGGAATTGGCTTGCAGATCCACGAATATCCCGTGCTTGCTCCGCGCAGTGAAGAAAAGCTTGTAAACGGCATGGTGTTCTCGGACGAGCCGGGCGTGTACCTTGCAGGTCGGCTCGGGATCCGCATCGAGGACAGCGCGTACATGGAAGGGGGCGTAACGCATACCTTCATGAAAAAACTCGGGAAAAAACTTTTAATATTGTAATAGATTAAGGAGATATTTGTTATGGCACAAATCATGGCAGGCGACATCAGAAAGGGTTCGACGTTCGAATACAAGAGCGGCGTTTACACCGTTACGGAATTCCAGCACGTAAAGCCCGGCAAGGGAGCGGCGTTTGTTCGCACCACGCTGAAAAACGTCGTTACGGGTCAGGTTCTTTCCGACGAAACCTTTAACCCCACCACCAAGCTCGAAACCGCGCAGGTAGAAACGAAGAAGATGCAGTATTCCTACACGGACGGGGAATTCTACTACTTCATGGATCCCGTTACCTTCGATATGATCCCCCTCAACTACGATCAGGTAGAGGAAGCGCTCAAATATATCAAGGAGAACGATACCGTTACGGTGAAATCGCTCAACGAAGTTCCTTTCTCCGTGGAGCCCGAAAACTTCGTGGAACTCAAAGTCATCGAGGCGGAGCCCGGCGTGAAGGGCAACACCGCAACCAACGTGACCAAGGCGGCAAAAGTGGAAACGGGCGCGACCTTCCAAGTGCCCATGTTCGTCAACGAGGGCGACACCATTCGTATCGACACCCGCACGGGCGAGTACATGAGCAGAGTTTAAGCGAAATAAAAAAAGACCTTGCCCGTTTCCCGAAGAGGACGCGGGCTTGTCGTTTATAAAAACAGTTTGTTTTTTGATAGGGCTAAGGCATGAAGGTTACATTTTTGGGAACGGGAGCCGCGGAGGGCATTCCCGCACTGTTTTGTAATTGCGAGTTTTGCAGGGGCGCGAGAAAGAACGGGGAATTCCGTTCCCGCTCGCAGGTCGTGTTGGACGGGGAGCTGAGCATCGAGTTCCCGCCCGACGCCTTTTACCATACCTCCGTTTTGGGCGCAGACCTTTCCGCTATCAAATATTTGCTCGTCACCCATTCCCACATGGACCATTTTTACGCGCACGACTTTATCCTGCGCGGTTACAAATACGCGCAGAACATGACCTCGTCCGCCCTCGATATTTACGGGAACGCCGAGGTCGTTTCGGTGTTCGGGGAGTGTACGAAACGGGAGCTCAGAGACGTTGTTTCCGAGAATATCCGTCTGCACACGGTGAGCGCATTCGAGGAATTGGAGTTCGGCGGTTGGCGGGTGCATACCCTGCTTGCCAAGCATTCCTCGCAAGAACCTCTGCTGTATGCGCTCGAAAAGGGCGGGAAGCGCGTTTTATATCTCACCGATACGGGCAGGCTTCCCGAAGAGGACTATTTGTTTTTGGATCAGATCGGCGGAAAGCTTTTCGATTTGATCGTGCTGGATTGCACCTTTCTATGGGGAAAAGCGCCCGAGGGCGCGCGCCATATGGGGCTGGAAGAGAATATGCGCGTCATCGCGCGCCTCGAAAAAATGGGGCTCGCGGGCGGCGGGACGAAAAAGGTAATCACGCATTTTTCGCACAATTCCGCGCCGACCAAAGAGAGTTTACAGCGTGCGGAAAAGACGTACGGCGTGATATCCGCCTACGACGGGCTGAGTTTGGAACTTTAATTTTTTCGCGAAATTCTTGAAAAAATTGCCGAAAAACAGTTGACAAGAGCACAAAAAAAGAATATACTGTTATTGAACGATTGAAGAACTGTTCAAATATTGGGGGCTGTATGGCGCAAGATTTTAAGCGGGAGATCCGCAATAAACTGCCGTCCGACGACGTGATATACAACCTCGCCGAGCTGTTTAAAATGTTCGGAGATCCGACGCGGGCGAAGATCATGCAATGTTTGCAGATGAGGGACTTGTACGTGGGGGAAATCGCGGATATTTTGGAAATGAGCATTTCGGCGGTTTCTCATCAGCTTCGCGTTTTGCGTTCCGCGAAATTGGTAAAGGGGACGAAGGAGGGCAAGGAAGTGAAGTACTCTCTCGACGACGACCACGTTACCAAAATTTTGGAATACGGTCTAACGCACGTCAACGAAGAATAAAATTATTTTACCCGATGAAAATCTCAATAAAGGCACATGATAAAAGTGTTCGCTTGGGGTGTCGTCGGGGACAGGGCAAGCCCCTGTTTTTTAAAGGGCAATATTTGAATGATTATTCAATAATATAAATGTTCAATGAAATAAAACCGCGAAAAGCGGATATCATTTTGGAGGCTTTATGAAAAAGGTATTTAAGTTGGAAGATTTGGACTGCGCGAACTGCGCCGCGAAGATGGAGAGGGCGATCGCCAAAATCGACGGAGTGACCTCCGTTACCGTGAGTTTTCTCTCCCAGCGTCTGACGATCGAGGCGGACGAGACGAACTTCGAGGGCATCATGAAAGAGGTCGTGAAGGTCTGCAAAAAGGTAGAGCCCGATTGCAGAATTATTTTGTAGTCGGAAAGGAGCTTGGCTATGCGTAAATCGGCAATGAGCAGAAAGGATAAAAAGAATCTGATCCGTATTCTCGTCGCGCTCGGCTTGTTCGCCGTCGTCTTTACCGTCGATAAGATTCTTGCTTTGGATCGCGTGTTCGGGGGGAACTTCGGTTGGCTGTTTCCCTTCGCCCTCTATCTGGCGGTGTACCTCATCATCGGTTACGACGTCCTGTGGAAAGCTGTGCGGAATATCGTCCGCGGACAGGTGTTCGACGAGAATTTTCTCATGTGCGTCGCTACGCTCGGCGCGTTCGCGCTCGCGATATACAGGGGGTTGACGGGGCAGGAAATCGAGGGCTTCGACGAGGCGTGCGCCGTTCTGCTTTTTTATCAGGTGGGCGAGTGGTTTCAGTCGTACGCGACGGGAAAATCGCGTAAGTCCATTTCCAAGCTTATGGATATCCGCCCCGACTATGCGAATATCAAGCGGGAAAGCGGGTTCGAGCAGGTCGATCCGAGCGAGGTGAAAATCGGGGATATCGTCGTGATCAACCCGGGCGAGAAAGTGCCGCTCGACGGGGTCGTCGTAAAGGGTGCAACCGCGCTCGATACCAAAGCGCTCACGGGCGAGAGTCTGCCCCGTGAGATCGCGGAAGGCGGGGAGGTGATCAGCGGTTGCGTCAATCTGACGTCGCAAATCGAAGTGCGGGTCACGAAGGAATTTTACGATTCCACCGTTTCCAAGATCCTCGACCTCGTGGAGAATGCGTCGAGCCAAAAGTCGAAGGCGGAGAACTTCATCACCAAGTTCGCAAAGTATTACACGCCTACGGTCGTTATCGTTGCGTTGCTTCTCGCTGTGATTCCCGGTGCGATCACGCTCGACTGGTCTACTTGGGTTTACCGCGCGCTGAGCTTTTTGGTCGTGTCCTGTCCGTGCGCTTTGGTCATTTCCATTCCGCTGTCCTTCTTCGCGGGCATCGGCGCGGCATCGAGATACGGGATTTTGGTCAAGGGTTCCAACTATCTCGAAAAGTTCAATCGGGCGAACACCTTTGTATTCGATAAAACGGGTACGCTCACCAAAGGGAATTTTGCGGTAACGAAAATCAGTCCCGAATCCGACAGGGAAGAAATTTTACGGCTCGCCGCAATTGCGGAACAAGATTCCAACCACCCGATTGCTCGCTCGATCGTGTCCGCCTACGGCAAAAAAGCGCAAAGCGGATACGCGCTCACGAACGTCGCGGGCGCGGGGGTCGTCGCGGTTTGCGGAGAGGATACGATCTGTTGCGGGAACGAGAAGCTGATGGAGCAAAACGGCATTGCGTTTGAGAAAGAGAACGGGCTCGGTACCGTCGTTTACGTGGCAAGGAACGGCAAGTTTATCGGTTCGCTTTTAATTTCCGATGAAATCAAGGAGGAATCGAAAGAGGTCGTCGGCGCGCTCAACGCAATGGGCTGTAAAACCGTTATGCTCACGGGCGACAACGAAGCGATTGCCGAAAGCGTTGCAAATGAAATCGGGCTCACGGGATACAAGGCTTCTCTCCTGCCCCAAAACAAGGTGGAGGAAGTCGAGAAATTGCTCGGGGAAAAGGGTCGGCAAGACGTTTTGTGTTTCGTCGGCGACGGCATCAACGACGCGCCCGTGCTCATGCGTTCGGATATCGGTATCGCAATGGGCGGGGCGGGGAGCGACGCGGCGATCGAAGCCTCCGACATCGTCCTTATGAAAGATAATTTGCGGGGCATTCCGCTTGCCAAGCGCATAGCGCGAAAGACGATGCAAATCGTGTTCCAAAATATTATTTTCTCGATTGCCGTAAAAGTTGCAATTCTGATTCTGTCCGCATTCGGCATTGCCAATATGTGGATCGCGGTTTTCGGCGACGTCGGCGTGGCGGTGCTTGCGATTTTAAACGCCATGCGCGTCAATTCCAAGTATGAAAAACCGCCGAAACGGAAAGCAAGTTTGCGGCGGGAATAATATGTTTTCATGAAATGCAACCGTTGGTTGCGCAAAAAATGTGCAGATGTAAATGCAAGTTGGTTGTCTTTTTTCGTTTGTTCCTCTATAATGAAAGCGAAATCGGGCAAATGATAAGCCGATTCCGCGGGAGGATACAGTGAGTTTTTCAGAGAATTTGCATTATTTAAGGAAGCGCGATAAAATCACGCAGGAGGAGCTCGCCGATCGGTTGGGCGTTACGCGGCAGTCCGTTTCCAAATGGGAAACGGGGGAGGCTTCGCCCGAAACGGAGAAGCTCATTTTGATTTGCGACTTGTTCGGCGTATCTCTCGACGAAATCGTCCGCACCGATTTGACGGCGGGGGCGTTACGGGAAAAGCCTGAGGAAGAAAACGCTGAGGAGTGCGGACGGGAGTTTATCGCCAAGACGAACAGGTTTGCGGCGTGGGTCGCGTTCGGCGTATTTTTTATCCTGCTCGGCGTTTCCGTCTGCCTGTTGCTTTGCGGAATTTCGGAATATCTCGACGGCTCTTCCGCACGGCTGGCGTCCGTCATGAGCGGGGTTGCGGTGGTGCTGTTCGTCGCTGTGTCCGTGTTTTTGTTCATTTTTTCGGGTATGGAATACGATCGGTTTCGCAAGGAGCACCCCGTTATGCAAAAGGTGTACGGCGATGCGGAGCGCAAGGCGTTTGCCAAGAAATTCGCAACCGCCATGGCTTGTCTTGTTTCTGCGATTCTGCTTGATACGGTGTTTCTCGTTGTGTTTTCTTCGCTCATCGACGCGGAAATTATCGCGGTAAACAATCAAGACGCGGCGTACTGCTTCGTAACGGCGGTATTTTTGTGTTTGCTGTCTTTTATCGTGGGCGGGCTCGTGTATTTCGGGATCTTGCGCACGAAATACGATATTTCGGAATACAACAGGCAGAACGGAAAAGGGGACGCATCGGACGAGAGCGGGAACAAGCGCAAGAAATGGAGCGACGCGCTCTGCGGGAGCATTATGCTCGTCGCAACGGGTGTGTTTTTGCTGATCGGCTTCGTTTGGCATTTGTGGCATCCCGGCTGGGTGGTCTTTCCGATCGGCGGAATTCTTTGCGCGATCGTCAACACCGTCTTGGGAACAAAAGATTAGGAGTGGAGAATCCGGTTACATGAAAAAAAGAGAATACGGTAAAAACCGCATTCTCTTTTTTTGGTCGAGGCGACGAGAGTCCGCCTTTGGCGGCGCGCCCCGCTTGACAATTAGCAATTGTCAAGTTTGCGGCAAGATTGACGGAAGGCAGACGTTTCGCCCGCAAACCAAATGCTCCCGCATTTGGCTCCACCCTCAAATCTCGTCGCGGATTCGGTTACATGAAAAAAAGAGAATACGGTAAAAACCGCATTCTCTTTTTTTGGTCGAGGCGACGAGATTTGAACTCACGACCTCTTGGTCCCGAACCAAGC
>CAMUFJ010000024.1 GCA_947088135.1 uncultured Clostridia bacterium | reverse complement strand
GCGTCCACCGCTTCCTGCAACATTCGCTTTTCGTTCTTGACGATCATCTCGGGCGCGCCGAGCTCGATCATTCTCTTTAAGCGGTTGTTGCGGTTAATGACGCGGCGGTACAAGTCGTTGAGGTCGGAAGAAGCGAATCTTCCGCCGTCGAGCTGTACCATCGGGCGCAAATCGGGCGGGATCACGGGGAGCACGGTGAGCACCATCCAGTCGGGACGGTTGCCACTCTTGCGGAAGGATTCAATGATCTCGATCCGCTTGATCGCCTTCACGCGCTTGGGCCCCGTGGGGTTATTTTCGATAATGAACTTCGCGTCTTCGCTTTCCTTATCGAGATCGACCGCCATCAAAAGCTCGCGGATCGCCTCCGCGCCCATGCCGACTTTCAAGCCCGTCTTGGAGGAATCGCCGAGCATCTCCTCCGTTTCGCGGAGCTGTTTGTCGTTGATGACCTGCTTGTACTCGAAGCCCGTGGTACCGGGATCGAGCACGACGTAGGAAGCAAAGTAAATGACCTGTTCGAGCTGTTTGGGCCCCATATCGAGCAAGAGCCCGATTTTACTGGGCACGCCGCGGAAATACCAAATATGGGAAACGGGAGCGGCAAGCTCGATGTGCCCCATGCGCTCGCGGCGCACTTTCGCGCGGGTGACTTCCACGCCGCACTTTTCGCAGATGATACCCTTATAACGAATGCGCTTGTACTTTCCGCAATGGCATTCCCAGTCCTTGGTGGGTCCGAAAATTTTCTCGCAGAAAAGTCCGTCGCGTTCGGGTTTTTGGGTGCGGTAGTTGATCGTCTCGGGCTTTGTGACTTCGCCGTAAGACCATTCCCTGATTTTCTCGGGAGATGCGATGCTGATTTGAATGGAGTTAAAATCGTTTAATTCGTACATATGTGCCTCCCTTACTCTTCGTCGGACGAATCGTCGTCGCCGAACAGATCGCCGAACGAGCCGTCCTCGTCCACGTCGGACATATCGTCTTCGAGATCCGCGTCGCCGAACAGGTCGTCGGACACGAAATCGTCGTCATCGTCCGCTTCGTCGAAGATCGAGCCGATCTCCTCTTCTTCGTCATCGTCCTCGACGCCGAAATCGAAGTCCTTCTCTTCCTCTGCCGAAACAGGTTCTCTTCTATGCTCGTTCTCTCTGTCGTCGTCCTCGAATTCGCGGATAATGAGCTCTTCGTTGTTCTCGGTAAGCACCTTCACGTCGAGCGCGAGAGATTGCAACTCTTTGAGAAGCACCTTAAACGCTTCGGGGATACCGGGCTCGGAAATGTTGTTGCCCTTTACGATGCTCTCGTAGGTCTTAACGCGCCCCACGATGTCGTCCGATTTCACGGTGAGGATCTCTTGCAAAATGTGCGCCGCGCCGTAAGCTTCGAGCGCCCAAACTTCCATTTCGCCGAAACGCTGTCCGCCGAACTGCGCCTTACCGCCCAAGGGCTGTTGTGTGACCATGGAGTAAGGACCGATGGAACGCGCGTGGATCTTGTCGTCTACAAGGTGAATGAGCTTGATCATATACATGATACCGATGGTAACGCGGTTCTCGAAGGGCTCGCCCGTTCTGCCGTCGAACACTTGGAACTTGCCGTCCACCATGCCCTCGGGATTATATAGATTGTTCTCCTTGAAGAGCTTTTCGATATCGCGCTCGGTCGCACCGTCGAACACGGGGGTCGCGATCTTCCAGCCGAGCTGACGGCAGACGTAACCGAGGTGAACTTCGAGCACCTGACCGATATTCATACGCGAAGGAACGCCCAAGGGGTTGAGCAAGATCTGCAAGGGCGTACCGTCGGGCAGGAACGGCATATCGCTCTGCGGAAGCACGCGGGAAATAACGCCCTTGTTTCCGTGACGGCCCGCCATCTTGTCGCCGACTTGGATTTTACGCTTCTGCGCCACGTACACGCGCACAAGCTTGTTGACGCCGGGAGAAAGTTCGTCTTTATTCTCCCGCGTGAAGATTTTTACGTCTACGACGATACCGCCCTCGCCGTGGGGAACGCGGAGGGAAGTGTCGCGCACCTCTCTCGATTTTTCGCCGAAGATCGCGCGAAGCAGACGTTCTTCGGGCGTGAGCTCCGTTTCCCCCTTCGGGGTAACTTTACCGACGAGGATATCTCCGCTCTGCACTTCCGCGCCGATGCGGACGATACCGTCCTCGTCGAGATCCTTCAACGCGTCGTCGCCGACGTTGGGAATATCGCGCGTGATCTCTTCTTCGCCGAGCTTGGTGTCGCGCGCTTCCGTTTCGTGCTCCTCGATATGAATGGAGGTGAACACGTCGTCCTGCACGAGCTTCTCGGAAATGAGGATAGCGTCCTCGTAGTTGTACCCTTCCCATTCCATGAAGCCGACGAGAATATTCTTGCCGAGCGCAAGCTCGCCGTTGTTGGTGGAAGGACCGTCCGCAATGATCTCGCCCTTCTCCACTCTGTCCCCCGTCGAAATAATGGGACGTTGGTTGAGGCAAGTGCCTTGGTTGGAACGCTCGAACTTTTTGAGCGGGTATTCCGTATCAAAACCGCTGTCCTCACGGATCACGATTTTATCCGACGAAACGGCTTTGACGACGCCCGCTTCTTTTGCACGGACGATAACGCCCGAGTCGCGCGCGATCGCCGCTTCGATCCCCGTTGCAACGATAGAGGGCTCTGTTTTGAGCAGAGGCACGGCTTGGCGCTGCATGTTCGAGCCCATGAGGGCACGGTTGGTATCGTCGTTTTCAAGGAAGGGAATGAGCGCGGTCGCCACGGATACGAGCTGTTTGGGGCTCACGTCCATGTAGTCGATTCTCTCGCGGGGCATTTCCATGATGAGCTCGCGGTAACGGCAACCGACGAGCGGATTGACGAATTTTCCCTCTTCGTCCAAGGGTTCGTTCGCCTGCGCCACCACGTAACGGTCTTCTTCGTCCGCCGTGAGATAATCCACGTGATCGGTAACCGCTCCCGTTTCCTTATCCACCTTGCGGTAGGGAGCCATGATGAATCCGAATTCATTGACCTTGGAGAACGTTGCAAGCGATGAAATAAGACCGATATTCTGACCTTCGGGGGTTTCGATCGGGCACATTCTTCCGTAGTGCGAGTAGTGAACGTCGCGGACTTCGAAGGTTGCGCGATCCCTGTTCAAGCCTCCGGGCCCAAGCGCGGAAAGCTTTCTCTTGTGGGTAAGCTCCGCAATGGGGTTGGTTTGGTCCATGAATTGGGAGAGCTGGGAAGAACCGAAGAATTCGCGGATGACCGCGGAGATCGGACGCACGTTGATAAGGCTCGAAGGCGTGACCTCCATAGGGTCTGCGGTCGCCATCCTCTCCTTGATCAAACGCTCCAAACGGGACATACCGATGCGGAGCTGGTTTTGAAGCAATTCGCCCACCGAGCGCACGCGGCGGTTGCCGAGGTGGTCGATCTCGTCCACCGTGCCGATGCCGTACTGTAAGTCGAGGTTGGTGGAAACCGCCGCAACCACGTCGTCTACCGTAATGCACTTGTGATTGAGCTTCTCCACAAGCGGTTTGATCTTCTTCTTTTCTTCGGGCGTGACGCCGAGCACACGGCTCTCTTTTTCGAGGCTTACCGTTGCGTTGACGCTTTCCTGCGCGTCCTCTCTTGCAAGCAGTTCGTGGAAGACGCAGCACGCCTCGACGAACTTCAAGCGGTTGTCCTTGCGACGTTCGCGGTTTTTCTTCTCTTCCTGCTTTTCGTCCGCTTCGGGCGCGACCTCGCGGGTGTTGTAAACGTCGTTGATTTGGTCGATATACTTCTCGGCGACCTCTTCGATCGAAAGCGTTTTGCACTCCTCGGCAAGCACGCGGGAGAACACGAAGTTGGGATAATAAACGGTTTTTAACAAACCGAACGCTTTGGGGTTTTTATCCGACAGGGCGGAGAAATCCACCGTCTTGTTGGAAATAATCTTGTGACGGATTTCACCGTCTACGGGATCGTTGACGAGCACGAAGATCTCGCCGATGCCCGCATTCTGGATCTCGCGCGCTTTTTCCTCGGAAACCGTTTCGCCTTTGGTTGCGAGAATTTCGCCCGTTTCGGGATGAATGACGTCGTCCGCGACGCGGCAGCCGGGGAGGCGGTACGCGAGGTTGAGCTTTTTGTTGAATTTGTATCTGCCCACTTTCACCACGTCGTAACGGCGGGGATCGAAGAACAGATTAAACAGGTGCTGGCGGACGGATTCCTCGGTGGGAACTTCGCCGGGGCGCAGTCTTCTGTACAGCGCGATCAAACCGTCCGATTCCGACTTGATGGGCGGGTTGTCCTTTTCGTCTTTATCGATGGTAGCGGCGATCATTTTGTCGCCGCCGAAGAGCTCTTCCAAAGCGCGGTTGGAACCGTAGCCGAGCGCGCGGAGAAGAACGGTTGCCGTGAGCTTACGCTTGCGGTCTACGCTCACCCACAAAACGCCCTGCGGATCCTGCTTGAATTCGAGCCAGGCGCCGCGGTTGGGAATGACCGTGGTTTCGTAGATCTGTTTGCCCGTCTTGTCCGTTTCCGCAACGTTGTTCACGCCGGGGGAACGAACGAGCTGGGAAACGATAACGCGCTCCGCACCGTTGATAATGAAAGAGCCGTTCTCCGTCATAAGCGGGAAATCGCCCATAAACACGTCCTGCTCCAAGATCTCGTCCTTAACCTTGTTGACGAGGCGCGCCTTCACCCGAAGGGGAAGCGCAAAGGTAGCGTCGCGGTTACGGCATTCTTTTTCGTCGTACTTAGGCGCCTTCCCGAACTCGTGGTCGAGGAAGTACAGCTCGAAGTGGTCGGAAAAGTCGGTGATGGGAGAATAGTCCTCGAAGATCTCCGTGATCCCTTCGTTGATGAAGGACTGGTAGCTGTCCCGCTGGATCTCAACGAGGTTCGGAATGTCGATCACTTCGTTGATCGAGCCGAACTTTCTGCGTTCCGTCTTTCCGTACTTGTGAATGGGTAAGTTCATTCGTCAATTTAACTCCTTTTTTGTTGACGATCTACCGAGTATATCTTTTCATCGATAAAAATCGAAATGTTTCGAAAAATGCCCTTTCTTCCCTTTACATTCGGAAGAAACTGCGATATAATAATATAGAAAGCAAACGGCGGGCAAACCGCGTGTTTTCAGCCGAGATTGCACACTGCGACAGTATAGTGATACAGTATGTTATTATAAACCCCGAAACGGATATTGTCAACCTCTTTCAAGGGAAATTTTATAAAATTTTTTAAAAAATCCAAAACTCGGCACGGCTCGACGAAAATCGACAAGGGAGAAAGGCATGAGAATCGATAAATTTTTAAAGGTATCGCGCATATTGAAACGGCGCACCGTAGCGCGGGAAGCGGCAGACGCGGGTAAAATTTCCGTGAACGGACGGGAAGTGAAACCCGCCTACCGCTTGAAGGTAGGCGACGAGGTGGAGATCGCGTTTGCAAACGGCTCGCTGCGCTTTCGGGTGTTGGAGCTCAAAGAAACGGTAAAGAAAGACGAAGCGGCTTCCCTCTACGAGGTGTTGCCGTGATCACCGCCGTCATTGCCGCGGCGGGCTCGGGCGCGCGGACGAAGCTTGCCGACAATAAAATTTTTTACGAACTTGACGGACTCCCCGTGATTTGCCGAACCATTTCCGCCTTTTCGGAAACCGAGAATGTGGAGGAAATCCTCGTTGCCTGCCGTAAGGAGGACGAAGAACGGCTTGCCCCCCTTCTCCGCCCTTTCGGGGCGCGCACGGTGACGGGCGGAGAAACCCGCTTCGAGAGCGTGTATAACGCCTTGAAGGAGGCGCGCGGCGAGATCGTGCTCATTCACGACGGGGCGCGTCCTTTCGTGACCCAACAAACGATTTCCGCTTGCGTGGAAAGCGTGAAAAAATACGGGAGCGGGATTTGCGCCGTTCCCGCTTCCGATACCGTCGCCGTTGCCGAAAACGGCGCGGTCAAGACGGTACCCGACCGCAAGAGCGTTTATTGCCTGCAAACCCCGCAAGGATTTTTGCGGGAGGAACTGCTTTGCGCATACGAACGCGCGCGTGCGGAACACACATACGATTTTACCGACGACAGCGGAGTGTACGGACGCTATATTCGCCCGCCCCGCCTTTCCGAGGGGGACAGGAGCAATATCAAGCTCACCTATCCCGAGGATTTTCCTCCTCACGGGCGCGTAGGCTTCGGGGTTGACACGCACGCCTTTTATTCATCCGACGAAGGCGTTCCGCTCGTCAATTTCATCACGCTGGGCGGTATTCGCATTCCGTCCGAAAAAATTTTGAAAGCGCACAGCGACGGCGACGTGCTCGTTCACGCGCTCATGGACGCTTTGCTCTCTGCGGCGGGACTAAGGGACATCGGATATTACTTTCCCGACACGGACAAAAAATACGCGGGCGCAGACAGCACGGAGCTTTTAAAAGAAGCGCTCGCTCGCGTACGCGGGCGCGGACTTATTCCCTATAACGTAAGCATTTCCGTGCTTGCCGAAACCCCTCGGCTGTCCCCCCACATCGACCGTATCAAGCAAAACCTTTCTTCACTTTTAAGCATTCCCGAAGAACGCGTCGCCGTAGCGGCGGGCACGAACGAAAAACTCGGCTATGTGGGCGAAAAAAGAGGGATTACCGTATATGCCTACGTAAAAGTTCACGAAGGTTCACGAAAATACTTTGCTTGACGCGCAAAGTATTTTCCGTGATTCGAGGGAAACCGCGTCCGCACGCACTACGTGCTAACGGACGAGTATTTCCCTCTGCGGGCGAATTTTAAGGGCGCTACGTCCTATTTCGCCCGCATTCACCCTTCCTGCACAAGTCGAATGAGTTCAACAAATTGTGTCCCGCAGCGGAGGGCAACCCTCCTCGCGGCACATATTTTAAATTTTACAATTATGTGCGCGAAGCAAAATCGCATTTTTGCGGCAGCGCCCTCAATTTGCCACATACGTGAGGCTTAGTGACTTTTGATAGAACGGCTCAACACTCCTGTGACAAGGAGATAACAAAAAAGACAGTAGCTCGCAAAGCTTTTCGGCACGAAAAGTTTGCGAAACAAATAGGAGTATTTTATGGCGAAATCGACAACGCAATTCGTATGCGCGGAATGCGGGTACGCCTCCCCCAAATGGCTGGGGCGGTGTCCCGACTGCGGAAAATTCAACACGCTCGCGGAAGAGGCGATCGCCCCCGCCCAGCCGACGAAATTCAAAGGCGCGTTCCGCGCTTCCTCCCGCCCCCTCCCCCTCTCGGAAGTGAAATACGAGAGCTACGAACGGGTGTCTTCCGGCATTTCCGAGCTTGACGTGGTGCTCGGCGGAGGGATCGTGCGAGGATCGCTCGTGCTCGTCGGCGGCGATCCCGGAGTGGGAAAATCCACCCTTCTCACGCAGGTTGCGGCGCATCTTGCAAAAAGCCGTAAGGTGCTCTATCTCTCCGCCGAGGAGAGCTGTTCGCAAGTGAAACTGCGCTGCGAGCGCTTGGGGCTCAATTCCGACAAACTCCTCTTGCTCAACGAAACGAATATCGACGACGCCGAATCCGCATTTTTGGAAGCGGAATACGTGATAATCGACTCCATTCAAGCGGTTTATACCGACGCCCTTTCCTCCTCCGCGGGCAGCGTGGGTCAGGTACGGGAGTGCGCGAGCAAACTCATGCGCATCGCCAAATCCAAAGGGATCACTTTCTTTATCGTGGGACACGTCACCAAAGAAGGAACGCTTGCGGGGCCTAAGGTTTTGGAGCACATTATGGATGCGGTGCTCTATTTCGAGGGCGAGCGCACAGAGAGTTTCAAAATTCTGCGCGCCGTGAAAAACCGCTTCGGCTCCGTACAGGAGGTCGGCGTGTTCGAAATGACGGGCGGAGGCATCTTCGGACTGACGGACTATTCCGCGCTCTTTCTCTCCGACGCGCGCGGAGTGGCGGCGGGCGCGGTGGTAACGCCGAGCGAAACGGGCAACCGCTGTATGATGGTGGAACTTCAAACGCTCATGTGCAAAACGGCGTTCGGGCTTCCGCGCAGAATGGCGCTCGGCATCGACTTCAACCGACTTGCCGTGCTCGTTGCCGTGCTTGAAAAGCGGTGCGGGATTGCTTTGGGGACGCAGGACATCTATCTAAACGCAATGGGCGGAATCAAGCTCAACGAACCGAGCGCCGACCTTGCCGTATGCGCCGCGCTCGCCAGCGCGGAAAAGAGCATTCCCGTGGATAAGTACACGGCGGTGTTCGGCGAAGTAGGCTTAACGGGCGAGGTACGGGGCGTCAATTTCGCCGACAAGCGGGTGAACGAATGCCTGAAAATGGGATTCAAGCGAGTGGTGCTTCCCGTGAAGAATATGAAAGCGTGCGAAAAATTCAAGGATAAAATCGAACTCGTACCCGTTACGTACGTTTCCCAAATGATCAAAACTCTGTTTAAAAATTAAAACCGTTTTTGCTAAGGAAAGCGCTCTGCGGAAAATCCGCAGAGCGCTTATCTTTTACGCCGTTTTTATTTGTTGAGGAATTTGGCAAGCGTATTTTGAACGATGCCGATGTCGATGGGTTTGGAGATATGCGCATTCATACCGTACGCCAAGCATTTCTGCCTATCGTCCGAAAAAGCGTCCGCCGTCATGGCGATAATAGGCAGATCCTTGTCGGGGTGGTCGCACTTCCGGATCTCCGCCGTGGCGTCGTAGCCGTTCATTACGGGCATACGGATATCCATGAGGATCGCCTGATAGGTTCCGGGTTCCGCCTTGCGGAACATATCCACGCAGATCTGTCCGTTTTCCGCATGGTCGCAAGTGATGCCGATATCTTCGAGAAGCGCTTCGGCAATTTCCCAGTTCAAATCGTTATCCTCGGCAAGCAGAACGTGAACGCCCGTGAAATCGATCTTCTTCGCGTCGGCGGGATTGCCGCCATCGGGCATTCCGACAAACTGTTTCAACCCGTAATACAGGGACGATTTAAACAAAGGCTTCCCGATGAACCCGCAAACGCCCGCGGCGCGCGCTTCTTCCTCGATCTCGCCCCAATCGTATGCCGACATGAGCAGGATCGGAACGTTTTCGTCCCCCAAACTGCTTTGAATGCGCCGCGCAGTTTCAACGCCGTTGATTCCCGGCAATTTCCAGTCGATGAGGATAATATCGTAATCCTGATGGCGCTCATGGGATTCAACCGCCTTTTCGATTGCGCTTTCGCCGTCCAGCGTCCACTCGGCGTCGAGCCCGATCTCTTTGAGCGTACCCGAAGTCGCCTCGCAGAGCTGTAAATCGTCGTCCACCAAAAGAACTTTCCAATTGGGAAGGATCATCTCTTCGACGGGCAGCGTCGCTTTTTCCAAATCCAGAGTTACCGTAAATTCCGAACCCTTGCCAAGCTCGCTCCGAATGCTGATGGTTCCCTGCATCGCGTCCACGATATACTTGGTAATGGACATTCCGAGCCCCGTGCCCTCGGTGCGGTGAACGCGCATATTGTCTTCCCGCGCAAACGAATCGAAAATTTTCTGCTGGAATTCGGGCGTCATACCGATGCCGTTGTCCTTTACGCGGATCTGCGTGCGGATATAGTCTTCCCCGCGCGGAGATTCCATTTGATCGAGGAACAGTTCGATCAACCCGCCGTCCCCCGTATACTTGATTGCGTTGGAAACCAAATTGATTAGAACTTGGTTCAAACGGACGCTGTCGCAATAGACCGTTTCCTGCATGATATTGCCCACAATCACGTTGAAGCTATGGTTTTTGGCCTTGATTTGGGGCTGAACGATGGTCGTAATTCCGTCCAAAACCTCGCGCAGGGAAATCTGCTCCACGTTTAAGGTCATTCTGCCGCTCTCGATTTTGGACATATCCAAAATGTCGTTGATAAGCCCGAGCAAGTGTTTACTGGAAAGCGTGATCTTTTTCAGGCAGTCCTGCACCTGTTGCTTGGTATCGATAGTCGAGCTGGCGATCGCGGTCATGCCGACGATCGCATTCATGGGCGTTCTGATATCGTGCGACATATTCGAAAGGAATTCGCTCTTCGCCTTACTTGCGTCGAGCGCTGCGGCGCGCGCCGTCTGCAACTCTTCGATGCTTTTCCTGTTAAAATACATGAACACGATGAAGATAGCAACCAAAATAACGATGACCGAGAGCACCGTGACGACGATCATGATCGTCCATTGCGTTCCCAAGCCTTCGATGATAACGTTCAAATCGTCGCTGTTCATCAGCGTAACGAGATACCATTCGGAATGCGGCAACTTTGTACAATACATATGTACGTGATGCCCTTTAACGTGCAGAATATTAGAATACACGTCGTCGTTTTGCATTTTTTCGTTCAATTCCGAACTAAGCACGTCCAAATCGAGATCTGCTTCCGAAAGTTTATCCCGAAACAATTGAGACAAAAAATCATAATCGTGATCTTCTTCCTGCTTCAAAACGAACGAATTGGTTTCGTCTTCCTGAACGTCCCTGCGCACGATGTATGCCCCTGCATTCTCATCGTCCGCTTCGTTGATATTCAGCATGGATACGAAATCGGCATTGGTAAGACCCGCCACCAACGCCTGACATTTCCGTCCGTCCTGCATGACGTAATTGTCGGTTGGAACGCTTATTATAATAATGTTATCGTGATTGACCGTATTTCCGTTTGCATCCGTCGTTTGACCGTTTCCGACTGCAATTTTCGACTTGTTTTCCAAAACGGACCGCCTGAACGGTTGCTTATCAATAACGTCTATATGCGTTCCGAGCAACATTTGGATTTGGCTGCCGTTTTGTTCGTCTTCGATATCGTCGACTCTGTAATATGCCAAAAATTCAAAATCACGCGCCTGCGCGCTCTCTTTTAATTCCGCCTCGATGCCCTCGTAATTGTTGGGATAGAATCTGAGGATCCCGTTCACCATCGACATACGCTGATTCATGACCGCTTCGAACCGCTTCGCGATCTGATAACCCATATTTTTCATATAGGTAGCGCCTACGTCGTCGATTGCCTTATTGCTGTTGTTCGTAATATTCACGCCCAGCAAACTGAATAACAACGCGCAAACCAATACTCCCGAAATAATGACGATCAGCATGACGCGCTGTCCGATATCGGATAAAAAGTGACGCTGCTTTTTCGTATTTTCCTTTGATGCCATGTTCTTCTCCAATGTGATTATATTGATATCATACTATATTTTTGAAAATAAGTCAATCTATCTTAAAAAATAATTCGCATTGCGCGTTCCGCTTTTGCACGGCACGCGGAACGTCGCCGATGTTTTACTTGTCGCTCTTCCCTTTTTTCTTTCCCTTCTTCCCCATGCCGAGCACGGCGGCGAGCTTGTTTCCAACCCCCACGTTGAGCCCCAAGAACAGCACGATAAACACGGCGAGCGCAAGCGCTTGGAAGGGAGCCGACACCTCTACCCCGAAGAAATTCAATCCGCAGCCGAAGTTGGAGGTGAGATCCTCGATGAGCTGTGCTCCGCCCTCGATGGGAAGTCCGCTCACGTATGCCGTAAACTCCGCAAGCGGCGTAGACATAAAGCCGTAGCGCAGGAGCGCGCAGGAATACGTTCCGGGAATCAGCCCGCAAACGCCCTGAACGGCGTTCGGCAGCATTCCGAGGGGCATATACGCGCCGATGAGAAAACCGACTGCCGTGGAAAAGACGGCGACAATGCTCATCATCGTCGCTTCCGTTTTTACGAACGAACAGATAAACACCGTCATGAGGGTGGAGGCGATCGTGGAATACAGCATGACCGCAAAGACCAACAAAACGTCTACGAAGGTTATGGCAAATTCCCCCATCGCCGCCAAATAGACGAGGCAAATGAGGAAAAACACAAAGCAGATGAGCGCGGTGACGATAAAGTTATAGAAGAAATAACTGCCGATGAGCACGTTTTTATGAATTGGCGACGAAGCGAAATCGCGGTTGACGCCGTTTTGCTTATCCTCGACGATAATGGTATTCGCCTGCAAGGCAACGGTAATGGTGGAAAGCCCGATGATCCCGCTGAGCATCCAGGTATCCACAAGCGTTTCGCAATAGTCCAAAATACCCGCCTGCAAGTCCGCGTCCACGCCCAAGCGCAAAATTTCGTTCTGAACGGTCAAAAGCTCCATATCCCGCAAAAAGAGAATGTACACGACAAAGATGATCACGGGAACGAGAAGCGTGTAGAGCACTCTGATTTTGTTGGAGAAAAATACGAGCAGATGCCGTTTGGTGAGTTCGAAAAAGATATTCGCGTATCTCTTTTTTTCATTCGTCTGCATGGTCTTCCCCCGCCAAATCGATATTCTTTCCCGTAACGGCAAGGAACACGTCGTCCATCGTACCCTTTACGATCTCGATATCCGAAAGCTCCCCGTCGAACGTTTTTAAAAGCTCCTTTGCCGCCGCCGTATCGCGAATGACGATCTCGTACGCGCCCTTTTCCCCATTGTAGGAAAAGCTTTCGCCCCGCGCTTGAAGCGCGTGCTCGAAGCCCTCGCCGCGCGTGCGGTAACAAAAGATACGGTCGCTCGAATAAGCGTTTTTCAGCTCGTTTGGCGTGCCGTGCGCAATGATAGAGCCTTTGTCCATGATAACGACGTCCGTCGCCTTCTCCGCCTCTTCGAGATAGTGGGTGGTCAGAAACACCGTCATTCCCGTTTCCTTGCGGATCTTGTCGACGAGCGACCAAACGGTAAGACGGGTCTTGGGATCGAGCCCCGTGGTCGGCTCGTCGAGAATGAGGAGCTTAGGGCGGTGTACCATGGCGCGCGCGATATCTACGCGGCGAAGCTGACCGCCCGAGAGCGTGCGCACCGTGCGGTTTAAAATGGGCTCCAACTCCAAAAGCTTGACGATGGAATCCACCGTTTCGCGTTTCTCCTTGCGCGACTTGGAATAAAAGGAGGCGCGTATCTCCAAATTTTGCTTCACGGTGAGCCCCATATCCAAAACGCTCGACTGGAACACGATGCCCGTTTCG
The DNA here is from genome assembly GCA_947088135.1 of uncultured Clostridia bacterium. Taxonomy (GTDB): domain Bacteria; phylum Bacillota; class Clostridia; order Christensenellales; family Borkfalkiaceae; genus Gallimonas. The sequence goes on along the minus strand of CAMUFJ010000024.1, from coordinate 13,971 downwards.
TTGCGGATCTTCGCCGATTCCTCGTCCAAATCGTACCCGTTTACGGTGATTTTGCCCCCGTCCTTTTTGAGAATAGAGCAAATAATGTTGATGGTCGTACTCTTACCCGCGCCGTTAATGCCCAAGAACGCAAATAGCGATCCGCGAACCACGCGGAAAGAAATATCGTTTACCGCCTTTAAATCGCCGTAACTCTTGCATAAATGCTCGATGACGAGCGCGTATTCTCTCTCTTCCAATTTCTTTCTCCTATTCCTCGATAGACGCCGTAGCGGCAATCTCGTCGTACTGCCGGTAGATGTCGTCGAATTCGGTAATTTTCAGTTGCTTATGTACCTTGTCGCGCTGGGTCTGCTTGATGTTGTACACCTTGAAAAAGGGCCACCAGCGGATCCCTCGGCAAAAATGCTTTAACACGGTATCACCGTGAATGGCGCGCTGTTCGTTGAAACGGCGCGGAAGCAACAATTTAGCCGTTGCCGACTTATTGAACGCATCCTGATCGTTCAGCATCATTTTTTTATTCTTGACAAGATGAGCCGCGCGCTCGAAAAAGCCCGTTTCGCGGCACTTTTGCAGGTTAAACAGCATGACGCCCGCATTAAAATAGTCCCGCCCGTAAAAGTGCTTGCCCATGTGGTCGCGCACCGCCGCAAACTCGTATGCGGAAAGGTTGATCCCGTACAGCTCTGAAATATCCGAAAGGCACATGACGTCCACGTCGAGATAAAGCGTTTTATCGGGCACGCCGAGTTCGGGAAGCAATAAGCGCAGGAGCGTGTAGGGCGTATAATAATTTTTCTCGTTCTTCCCGCCCTGCAAACGGTTGCGGTACTGCTCGTCCGCGCGAATCAGCACGGCGCGATGCTCCGCGTTCCGCGCGCCGAGAGCGGTTTGCAGTATTTCGCATTGGCGTTCGGAAATGGGCATAAACGCCTGATCCAGCTCCGTAAAATCCATGGTGATCATCGTCACCGTTACGGGCGATTGGGTCTTGTCCGCCACCGACAGCGCGGACAGCAAAATCATGGGAAACACCTTTGCGTTCCCGCAATAGCAAATAGAAATCCGTTCCTCCCCCATGGAAAACCCCCTTTCAGATTTTTACGGCGACGGCGCGGAAAATCTTCTTCCCCTGCGCCAAGAAGCCCTGTTCGTATTCGGTTACGATATTTTCCGCGGCATATTCACTGCGGTGCAGATCCCGCGTGACTTGCGTCACCGAAAAGCCGTTTTGCGCATACTGCTCCAAAGAGTAATCGAAAAACGGCTCGCTGTCCGTCTTTTGCTCGATGCTTCCGCCCGCCTGCAACAGCGTGCTGTAAATCTTTAAAAAGCGGGGCGCGGTCAACCGCTGTTTCTCGCGGTTCTTTTCCGGAAGCGGGGTGGAAAAATTCAGATAGATTTTTTCCACGCTCTCCTCGGGCAGATAGCAGGGCAATATTTCGGCGGGAATATTCAAAAACCGCACGTTTGGAATACCCTCCGCGCGAATGCGCTCCATTGCCGTAAGCACAACGTTGGAGCAAAGCTCCACCGCAAGAAAATTCGTGTGCGGAAACCGCTTCGCTTTTTCGGCAACAAATCCGCCGTTCCCGCACCCCACTTCGAGCTCGACGGGGTTAGAATTCCCGAAAACCTCTTCAAAGTTTAACGGCGCGCGGTATTCCTCCGCGGCTTTTTTTAAATTCAAACACGGTCTGCCCCGCGCAACCAAAAGCGCCGCGCAAGCCTCCATGCGCGGTTCCAAGTTGCGTTTTCTTCGCATTCTCATCAGTTTTTCCCCGTAGAGCCGAAGCCGCCCGCCCCGCGCACCGTTTCGGAAAGCTCCTCCGCCTCCTCGAACTCGGCAACGTAATAAGGCGCAACGACGAGCTGGGCAATGCGATCCCCGGCGTTTACCGTGCGGGGCTCTGTTCCGTGATTGTGAAGCGCGACCATGATCTCGCCGCGGTAATCGCAGTCGATGACGCCCACTTTATTGGCGGGCGCGAGGTCCTGCTTACACGCAAGCCCGCTGCGGGCGTAAACAAGCCCCACCGTGCCCGCGGGCAGCTCCACCGCAATGCCCGTATGTACGAATTTCGTTTCCCCTGCGGGGATCTCTACGGCATCTAATGCGCATAAATCCGCGCCCGCCGCAAACGCAGAACCGTAAACGGGCAGCTTCGCCCTCTCGCTTAACTTCTTAACGTTTATTTTCATAGGTAAAGGATACTATAACACGATGAATTTGTCAAGAGATTTTCCCCGAAACAACAAAAAGCCCCCGCGAATGCGAGGGAAATTTACGTTGCGCTTTGAAATCCGCCGAGCCAAGCGTAAGCGCTTTCACGGCTATCAAACACGAAACAGGGCTTCCCGCTCTCCTCCAACGTACGCAGAAGTCCGCCGCGGACGTCGGTGTTAAAACCTTCGATCCACTGCTTAAAATCGTCGTGTACCGTTTCCGGACAGCCCTCCGTCATGTCGGGACGGGTCTTTCCGCGGTATTTCTCCGCCCGTGCATAGGCGTTTTTCAAACATTCTTCCGTAGGAATATCCAAAAACACGACTGCGTCGCAATAGGCGAGCCTCAGCGCGAGCGTGCGGTGATAATTTCCGTCAATCACCCAGCTCGGCTTTTGGAGCTCCCTTTTCAGCATTCCGTCGAATTCCTCTCTGTCCCGCTCCACCCAGCCCGGAAGCCACCACAGCCTGTCGAGATGAACGACGGGCAAAGCGAAGCGCTTTCCGATCTCCAAGGCAAACGTGGACTTCCCCGCGCCGCCGCACCCGACGACCAAGATTTTACGATAAGGAAATATCATTTTTCTACCTCACGATCACCAACCGTTTTTTTGCCCGCGTGATCGCCGTGTACAGCCATTCCCTGCCGTTATCGAAATAACCGCTCTCGTCGATCACCAGCGCGAAGTCGTATTCCGAGCCCTGCGCCTTGTGGCAGGTGACGGCATAGGCGAACTCGAAGCGGCACACGGTATCCTCCCGCTTCACCTTAAACAGGCGAAGCGCGGTAAGGTTGTCCTCGTGTACGAGCACGCCGTTCTGCAAAAGGCACGCCTTGTCGCCGTAGCCGTGATGATACCGCCCGTGCGTAAACGCGCCCGCGTCGAAAGGCAGATCGTACACGGTGTCCTCCAAAAAGTCGGGGCGGAAATCGAGCTGACCGAGCCCGTCCTCCTGTTCGCGCACGTTGTAGCACTTACCGATAATGCCGTTTACAAGATGAAAATTGCCCTCTTCGTCCAACGACTTGCTCCAATCGTTGAGGGTACAGATGATTTTTTCGCCGTCGATGGGAAGAAGCGCTTCCCGCGAAATGCCGAGCATTTCCCGCACCTCCCTGTTCACGGCGGAACGGGTACGGTTCGTGCCTACGATGATTTGATCCGCCTCCGAAAAGAGTTGTTCCCGAAGCGCGCGCGTGAAACTTCTGCGAGGCAAAATGAGAGCGCCGTTCCCGTAGTCGCCGTACGGGAGCCGTTCCCCCGCCCGCGCCATTGCCGCCAAACGCACAATGGGATTTTGCTCCTCCTGCCGAACGATTTGCGTGAGGGTCGCGCAGGGCATCGTTAAAAGCGTGTTGCTCCCGCCCACTGGGGGAAGCTGTGCGGGATCTCCGCAAAATAAACATTTCACGCCGAAGGACAAAAGATCGCAAAGCACGTCATCGGACACCATAGAAGTTTCGTCCACAACGATAAGGCGCAAGTCCTTGCCTATTTTTTCTTTTTTGACGAAGCGGAGAAAACGCTCGGAAACGACCTCCCCGTTTTCGTCCACCTCGACGTCCTCCTCCCGCGTATAGATGAGGCTATGCACCGTTCCCGCAGGAGTACCGCCCCGAATGAGCACGGAAGCGGCTTTCCCCGTGGGCGCGACGAACGCCACGCTCTCGCCCGCGACCAGCCCCAGATCGCGCACGATATAATCCACGAGAAAGGTCTTTCCCGTGCCCGCATACCCGCACAGGACGAAAATCTGCGTATCGAGATGTAAAAACCATTCGCGAATCAGCTCCGCCGCGTCCGCCTGATCGGGCGTGAGCGAGAACTCCGTGCGTGGAGAAACGGTAATCATATAGAAATTATACCATATGGCGCTCTAAAAGTCAAACATTTTTTCGGGTTCTAATTTCCGCTTCTCTTTTTGCCCCTTGACGGAAACAAGTAATGATACCACGCGCAATAAAAAACCCGCCGTAGCGGGTTTTCATGCGATCACGTTATTTTACGCTGTAAAGAATATCGGTGTAGTCGGGATAAGGCCAATAGTCGGAGGAACAAAGCTTTTCCATAGCGTCGGCGCAACGGCGCACCTCCTCCATGTCGGGCACAATGACGTGCGCCATTTTTTGCGAAGCGGGCCCGTTGCCCTCGGGCATCTCGGAAAGATCCTTTTCCAGCTTCTTCACCGCGACGTACATTGCTTCGTTGAGAGAGGAAAGCCGCTCTGCGAGCTCGAAGTCCGCCGCGCAAGCAAGTTTTTCGCTCACGGCGCGCTTGGCCGCAATCACCGAGCAGAGCTCCGCGACGTACCCGTTCACTGCGGGATAGATGTCCTGCTTCGCCATTTCCGCCATGGTAAGCGCTTCGATGTTGATCGTTTTGATATAGTTTTCAAGGGAGATATTGGCGCGTGCGTTGATCTCTTTTTCCGTATAAACGCCCTGCCCCACAAAGAGGTCGATGCAATCTTGCTTAAAAAGCTCTGGAACGGCGTCCGCCGTCGTCTTGTTGTTGAGAAGCCCCCTCTTTTCCGCTTCGGGTTCCCAATCGGGACCGTATCCGTTGTAATTGAAGATAATGCGGTAATGCTCCTTTAAGAGCTTTTCGGTATAGCGCTTGCACGCCTTTTCAAAGTCCTTTGCGCCTTCGAGCTCCTTCACCGCTTCGGAGAACGCCTTCGCCGCCATCGTGTTGAGCACGATATTGGGATCGGCGACGGACGCCTGCGATCCGAGCATACGGAATTCGAACTTGTTGCCCGTAAACGCGAAGGGAGAAGTGCGGTTTCTGTCCGTGGTATCGATGGGGAAAATGGGCGATTCGGGCACACCGATCGAGCCGGGAACAGCCGCCTTCGGCACGTATTCCCTGCCCAAAACGATGCTGTCTACGATCGCGCCGAGCTGATCGCCGAGATAGACGGAGATGATCGCGGGCGGAGCTTCGTTCGCCCCCAAACGGTGGTCGTTCCCCGCAGAGGCGACGCAAGCGCGCAAAACTCCTTGATACTTATCCACCGCCGACACGATACAGGCGAGAATGAGCATGAAACAGGTGTTCTTCTCGGGCGTATCGCCGGGATCGAGCAGATTGATTCCCGTATCGGTGGAAAGCGACCAATTGTTGTGCTTGCCCGAACCGTTCACGCCCTCGAAGGGTTTTTCGTGCAACAAACAAACGAGCCCGTGCTTTTTGGCAACCTTCTTCATAAGCTCCATCGTGAGCTGGTTGTCGTCTACGGCAACGTTGGTGGTGGTAAAGATCGGCGCAAGCTCGTGCTGGGCGGGCGCGACCTCGTTATGCTTGGTCTTGGCAAAAATGCCGTACGACCAAAGCGTTTCGTCAAGATCTTTCATATATTCCGCGATCCTCGTTTTGAGCGAACCGAAATAATGGTCTTCAAGCTCCTGCCCGCGGGAAGGAAGCGCGCCGAACAGCGTGCGCCCCGTAAGCTGTAAATCCCGCCGCTCGGCGTACACGCTCTCGTCGATGAGGAAGTATTCCTGTTCCGGGCCTACCGTAGTGGAAACCTTTCTGCACTCGATTCCGAAAAGACGGAGAAGCCGTTTGGTCTGCGTGTCAAGCGCCGTCATCGATTTGAGGAGAGGCGCTTTCTTATCGAGCGTTTCGCCCGTATAGGCGACGAACACCGTTGGAATATAGAGAGTTCCCTCCTTTACGAACGCGGGCGAAGTGGGATCCCACGCGGTGTATCCGCGCGCCGCGCTCGTTGCGCGCGCCCCGCCCGAGGGAAAGGAGGAAGCGTCGGGCTCGCCGACGATAAGGCCTTTGCCCGTAAGTTGCATGATGACTTTGTCGCCCGAGGGCTCGATGAAGCTGTCGTGCTTTTCCGCCGTAAGGTTGGTGAGAGGCTGGAACCAGTGCGTATAATGCGTCGCGCCTTTGGAAACCGCCCAATCCTTCATAGCGTTGGCAACCGCGCTCGCAATGTTGGTGTCGAGCGGTTCGCCCTCGTCGATCGTCTTTTTTAAGGACTTGTACACTTCCTTGGGCAACGAATTTTTCATTACTTCGTCGTTAAACACATTACTTCCAAACAATTCGGTTACGTTCATCGGCATTCTCCTCCGCCTTGGCTTCTTTTTATTATAAGGATTTTGCGCACGCAAGTCAAACGTTTGCGGGAAAGATTTGCGCGCTTAGCAAAATTGAATGATTATATTTCGTATAAGCAAATTTTATGGAAAATCTCTGCTGACCGACGGGTCGGTTTTTCGCAAAGAAAGCGCCGCTTGACGCAAGCGGCGCTGAAACATTATTTCTTCTTCTTTTTGCCCTTCAACTTGTCGAGGTCGATCTCCTCCATCTTCTTATCGGAAGGTTTAACGATAAACAAGATCACGATCGCAATCAAGAGCACACCCGAAACGGAGAACAAAATAACCGAAACGAGGTTGTTCTGCAACCAATCGGAAGGCGCGGGCGTGTAGTCGTACGGATTACCGATACGGATCGCCTGATACGCCACGTGCGACTCGTTGGAACGGTTGGGGTCGGTCACTGTGATCCCCACGATATAGAATCCGGATTTCTGCGGAACGAACGAAAGTCCCGACGAAGGATTCCAGCGGTATGCGTTATCCGTCTTGTCCCAATCGTCGTCATCTTCGGAAATTTCGCTGTTGAACTCGGAAATCGCCGTAATGCACTTCCGCTCTTCGCTGATATCGTACTTCGCGCAAAACTCTGCAAACGCCTCGGGCGATCTGACTTCATTCATCTCTTTTACGAGGTCGGAATAGGTAGGCACGGTCGCCCCCGTTTTGAGGTTGTCCTCGTTAAAATAGTAGAGAGAATAATCCTTTTGGATTCCGCTGAGCGCAATGATCGTGAAATCGGTGATGCTGTACGAGCTTTCGCGGTTGCCTGTCGTTTGCTCTTTCATTTCCTCAATGGTAACGCCGTTGTACTTCACCTCCAAGGTGAATTCGGGGTAGTCTTCCAAGTCCCAAATGTTGGAGCTCGTTACGGTAACGTACTCTTTCTCCTCCCCTTCCTTTTGCTGGGGGAAGGTCATGGCGTTGCCCGCCGCGTCCGTAGCAAGCACGCGGAAGCGATAAGCCCCCGCTTCGTCGATCTGGAAGCGCAAAGCGTTGTATTTAAGGCCGGTAGCCGAACCTGAGGAAGACCCCTCCGACTGGCTCTGCTTGTAGTAATAAATGCTGAATTTGAGATTTCTGTAATCGGCGAAATCGCTCTTGATGAGATCGCGCAAGGAGGGAAGATAGAAGTACGCGCCGCTTCCCGCGCTCACGTTCTCTTTGCCCGCCGCCGTGTTGACGGCTATCTGATACGCCTCGACTGCATCGTCGAGAGCGGTATCGTTATTGTTCTCAATATACTTGGGGCCTTCTCTGTCTTTTTCGACCTTGATATAGGGGAACTTCTTGCCGTCGGCATCCGTGCCCTCGGTTTTTGCCCGATCTACCGCATACCAATGCAGATACGCCCAAGCGGTTTCCGATCTATCGTCTCTCAAACGGACGCGAATGGAAACGTACTCGGTAAAGTCCTTGTCCTCGCGCTTGTCGTCGTTCGTAGGCATGAAATGCGTGCTCGTGGTAAGCGTCTTATAATCGTCGTATTCGCCCGTTTCCTTCTCGACCGCAGTGCCGTCGCTGTCCGTGATCGTTTCCTTCTTCGCGGTGGGGTTCACGAAAACCTTATTCGCGCCGCTGCCCGTGTGGGAAGCCATATAATACTCGTGCGTGGGGCTCGTGATGCTTTTCTTGCAAACGTCGATCACCTTGCAGTCATGCGTGAACTTCTGCCCGAGCGAATAGCTGTAAATCGCTTCGTTGAGCACCAAAACGGGATCGGCGTTGTCGGAGATCTTGCCGTCCTTCATCTGCACGCCGTCGTCCGTCGTTTCCTCCGTACCGCCCGTTACCGCCAAGGATTGCCCGTTGAGCTCTTTCATGAAAATTCTTGCTTTCTGCCCTTCCGCCGCCGTTGCCTTGAACGTCATGGGAACGTTGGGCGTGGAGGACGAAGAGGAATAGTATTCGAGATAGTTTCCGCCTACGTTCGTGAACTCGCCTACCGTTTTCGTTTCGCCGTTGTTTTCCACGTTTACCGCAAACGCGCCTGCGGAAGAGCCGTTCCCGAGCGAAACCGTAATATCCTTCGTCGCGTCGGCAATTTCCGTTCTGGAAAGCTGTTTTTCGGCTTCCTCGTCGCCCGTAAAATCCGCATTCTTCACGTACACCTGCAACGAGCCTTCCGCCTCGCCCTTTTCGAAAACGACGACGTTTGTCGCTTTGCCGTCTTTGGTGATGTTTTCTTCTTTGCTTTCGAACTCGATGCTGAACGTATCGAAGGGAACGGCGTTATCCTTTAACACCGCCGCAAAGGTCAAGCGGAAAAACTCTTCCTTGCCCGCCAGATCCTTCGCCGTGCCCGAATACCATTTTAAAGCAAGATCGCGCTCGTACGCGACGGAACCGCCGTCGTCGATGACGAACGTCGTGTGGAAAATATTCTTCCCGTCTTCGTCCGTGCCCGTTTTAAACGCCAAAACCTCGCCCTTTGCGCTGCCAGACGTCTTGGCTGCGAAGATGCCGTCGCTTCCGCCCGTGATGTTATAGGTAGAATCCGCCGAAGCCGAACGCAGAGAAATAGGCGAGAAAACAAAGCCTAAAATGAGCGCAATCAGCATAAAAAGGGATAATATCGTGATGATGCGTGTTTTAACTTTACTCATGAATGTGTGCTCCATGCGGGCGCAATGCCCGAATATCCTATATATTTTACACGAAAATAAGATTTCCGTCAAGCGGTAATACCGCTTTTCCTGAAGAAAATCGCCCTTTCGCCCAATTTTCACGTAGGTTTCACGGCGGAGGTCAAATCGAACCTGCCCCAAGGCTCTCCCGCGGGCGGTTCGCTAAGAAAACGCATCCGCTCCTGCGTGACGGGATGGATAAAAGCGAGCGAGTACGCCCAAAGCGCAAGCTTGCCCTTTTGCGCCCGCTCTCCGCCGTAGCGCATATCGCTGTAAACGGGGTGGGAGATGCCCGCCGTCTGCACGCGGATCTGATGGCTTCTGCCCGTGTGCAATTTAATTTCGGTGAGCGCGAGCCCCCCCTCTTTTTGCAGAACCTCGTATTCGAGCAAAGCGTGCTTCGCGCCGTCCGTGCCCTGCGTACACAAATACACCATGTTGTTCACGGTGTTTTTCTTCAACCAATTTTCGAGCTTCCCCTTTTCGGGCAAAGGCGCGCCGACAAGCACGGTCAAGTACCGTTTTTCGAATTTGCCCGTTTTCATCTGCTCGGAGAGCCGCCCCGCCGCCTTGCTCGTTTTGGCGTAGACCATCAGCCCGCCCGTAGGACGGTCCAACCGATGCACCAAGCCGATATAGACGTTTCCTTTTTTATCGTACTTCTTCCGCACGTACTCTTTGAGCACGTCGAGCACGTTGCTGTCCCCGCTCTCGTCGGGGCAGGACGCAATATTCTGCGGTTTTAACACCACGAGAATATGGTTGTCCTCATACACGATTTCGACGCCTCCGTCCAACTTCTCCGTATCACTCATTGATAAAAATACCTCCTGCGCCGCAGGGAAGAGGGATTCCCTCCTCCGTGGGCAGCCCCACCTCGTAAGCATCAACCTTTCCCTTTCGCCCCGCAAGACAGAGCGTGAGCAGGTTGGAAAGCACTGCGGGCTGTAATCCCGTTGTGTAACTGTTGATCAAAAAGAACAGCGGTTCGTCCGTCAGAAGCTCGGCGCAGAGCTTGACGAAGGGATAGAGCCCCGTTTCGATTTTCCACATCTCTCCGCCCGGTCCTCTTCCGTAGGAGGGCGGATCCATGACGATGCCGTCGTATTTGTTTCCGCGCCGGATCTCCCGTTGGACGAACTTCATGCAGTCGTCGACGATATAGCGGATCCCGCTGTTAAGCCCCGAGAGCCGTGCGTTTTCGCCCGCCCGTTCCACCATGCCCTTGGCGGCGTCCACGTGCGTGACCTCCGCGCCCGCCTTGCACAGCGCGACGCTCGCGCCGCCCGTATAGGCGAAAAGGTTTAAAACTCTAACGCTTCCCCGCTCCGCGCGCGCCTTTCTCACGAGCGCGGAAGTTTGTTCCCAGTTGACCGCCTGTTCGGGAAACAGTCCCGTATGTTTAAAGCCCATAGGCTTAACGAGAAATTTGAGTTTTTCGCCGCCCGTGCCGAGGGGATAAGAAATATCCCATTCGGAAGGGATCGTGCGCCTGTATTCCCAAGCGCCGCCCCCCTTTTCGCTTCGGCGGTAAACGGCGTCTACGCGCGGGTCGGAAAACAGATCGCGCGCCGCTCCCCAAATGACCTGCGGGTCGGGGCGGAGCAAGGTCGTTTCCCCCCACCGCTCCAATTTATAGCCGTCGCCCGTTGCGAGCACGGAGTAATCTTTCCACTTGTCGGCAAGCTTTATCATAACGCTATTATAATGTTAATTGAATATTTTGTAAAGTATTTTTTAAATCCGCTCACTTTTTAAATACCAGCACCTGAAAGCTGTGAGGCGCAAGAGTGAGCGAACGGGGCTCGGTGGGCGCGACGTCCACGGGAGAAATCCTGTCGGGCTCTTCCGCCGTGTTATAATCGCCGAGCGCGCCCGAAAGCCGTATGATGCGGGTTAAACTTCCGAAATCGAAATCTCCTTCCACCTCGACGTCCACCTCCTCCGCGCCGCTGTTGACGGCCTTCACGTAGACGAATGCGTCCCGCTCCGTCGCGGAGGCGTACACGCCCTTGCCGTCCACCGTCGTTTTAAGAGAATCGTCCCCCGTGTAGAGGCTGAACAGCTTTTGTACGTGATAGCTCGGAGAGCCGTACGCGGTCTTGCCGTTAAACCAAATGAGGTCGGGACTCCACTGCGTGTATCCGAGGCGGGCGAAAAGCGGTGCGTACGATTTCATAACGACGATATCCGCGTTGCGTTCCATACCCGTCATGAAAGCGGCTTCCGCCAGCGAGCCCTCCCATACGTTCGCCTGCGGCGCGTTGAAGAGCGCGCAACCGGACCCCGGCACGTGCGCGGCATATTCGCCTGCATATACGAGCCCGCCGCCGCGCGGATAACCGTCGTAAACGTTTACGTGTTCGTACAGCCATTCGGGAGAAACGTAGAAATGCTCGTCCGAACAGTAGACGAAATTGGGATTCTTGGCGAGATTTTTGCGCGTCCACTTCCAAGCGCTCTTGTGCGAATCGGAATCGACGGTAGGCCCTACCGTGCCCACGATCTTCAAATCGGGATACCGCTCGTGAATGCGCTTTTCGAACAGCTCGAACCGCTTGTAAAATTCGTTGCCCGCGCGCTCCTTCGTCGTTTCCGTTTCCCACTGCTCGTTCCCCACGCCCAAGTATTCGAGCTTGAACGGCTCGGGATGACCGAGCTCGGCGCGCACTCTTCCCCAAACGGTATTGACGTCGCCGTTTGCGAATTCCACCACGTCGAGCGCCTCCTGAATATAGGTTTCCAACTCGGGGCTGTCGAGCGGGACGAATTCGGTAGACATATATTGGCAGGCAATGCCCACGCTTACCACGGGAAGGGGCTTTGCGCCGAGATATTCCGCCAGGCGGAAATATTCGTAATATCCCAATCCCAGCGACTGCCCGTAGTGGGAATATTCGGAACGGAAATTATTATGCGGGCCTGTCGCATGGACCGCCCAGCGGTTCCAGTTGTGCTTTCTGCGTTCGACAGGGCCTATCGTGTTCTTCCAAAGATAGCGGTTGGCAAGATTATTGCCCTCTACCACGCACCCGCCGGGGAAGCGCAAAAAGCCCGGCTTCATCTCCGCCATGAGCTCGACGAGATCGCGGCGGAACACCCCCATTACGGCGTTTGCGGGCATCAGCGAAAAAGCGTCGAGATGAACGGTGCCCGCCTTGCAGAGCGTAATGCAAAAATCCGCCCTTTCCGCCTCCGTCTTGCTCTTTGCGCGGAAAGCGTAGCGATGCCATTGCCCGTCCGCTTTCAGCTTGAATTTCTTTTCGAGATAAGGAACGCCCTTGTCGTAAACGCCGACTTTTACCGCGCCCTTATAGTCGTAAGAACGGGCGTAGAAGGAACATTTGTATTCCTTTCCCGCCTGCAAATAAACGCCGTCGTACGCCTTGTTCTTCATACCCGCGTTTTCCGCCGCCGCAAGGCGCATATAGTGCGGATTTTCGGGGAAGAGCGCGCGGTCGGTTTTCACTTTGAGCGCAACCTCAGCCCCTTCGGGATAGACCTCCCATGCGTAACCGCCGTCGTCCTCCACAACGTACTTGTCCCATTCTCCGTGGGCATTCTTGGCTTCGAAATTGCGGTTTTCAAGCATCTCCGCATACAGCCCGCCGTCCAAGGCATAGTTGAGGTCCTCGAAAAACAACCCAACTCCGCCCGCAGTCACGGGCACTTTCCCCTCTCGTTCGATCGTAATTTTCATGTTTTCCCCCGCTCGGTATTTTTTTCCGCCCGCTTACTCCTTTTCGATGGAATGGGCGATAAACGTGATATGGTCCGCCGCGCGTTCCAAGTTGCCTACGAGGTTGATGAACACCCCCGAATTTTCAGGCTGGCATTTGCCCTCGTTGAGCCTGCGGATATGCTTTGCCACGATCGCGCGCTTTTGCGTATCGATCTCGTCTTCGAGCTTATCCACCTCGGGAAGACGCGCATGATCGCGGTACAGGTAGGTGGCAAGAGATAGCACGTAAAGGCTCTTGATCTTTTGTTTACCCCTCGCTTTGCAATCTGATTGAAAAACAATTTGACCCAATAGCACGGATAAATCTATTATAACAATTATATATGCGATTTGTCACTTGTTTTTTATAAATTTATCAAAAAATATTTTACTGCACGCGAAGAAAAGGATTTTTGAAAGCTTTGCAAAAATGCTTGCAAAATATAAAACGTTTTGTTATAATAAAATTCGACGAAGTTGCAATCGAGGCGTAGCGCAGCTTGGTAGCGCGCTTGGTTCGGGACCAAGAGGTCGTGAGTTCAAATCTCGTCGCCTCGACCACGCCGTAACACGGCGGGATTTATAAAAAAGACGGCATTTGCCGTCTTTTTTATTTTTACTTAAAAAATTTTTTTAAGTAAATTTTTTGCGGATTTTACCGATCGTATCATATAATAATGAAGAAAAAAGGTAAAAATCGGTAAAATTGTATGCAAAATTTGTAAAACAATTAAGAATTATGTCGAAAAAATTTGACAAACGTGATTTTCGACATTAAAATATAAAGTAGTATCTTTTTCATTGGAAAAATTTTTTTAGCCAAACATATACGAATATTCATAGTTTTTAGGCATTATCGAGAGGAGGATATATGTTAAAAACAAGATGGAAAAGTTTCATCTGGACTGCGGCGACGGTTTTGCTTGCCGCGGGTATGGTTTTGGGCGCAGTGTCGATAAGTAACGCGCTGAACGCCTCTGCCGAGGGTGCGGTTACGTCCGAAATGTCGGCGGGGGGGGTAGTCACTGCTAACGAGCTCGCCTATCGGCATATTCTTATCGACGGCGAGGGAGATGCGAGCGCCGTCATTATCGACGCGGCAAAAGCGAGAAGCGTTCTGCAAATCGACGGCGCGGGAACGCTGCACGGCTGGAAGCAGAGCGCGATAAACTCTTTGCCGCTGAAAGCGATTTTGGTGATCCCCAAAGAAGTAAAAAATATCGCCGCGGCGAGTACGGAAAACCCTACCGATTTAAACGGCGAAAACACCGTAT
>CAMUFJ010000023.1 GCA_947088135.1 uncultured Clostridia bacterium | reverse complement strand
GCGGAAACGGAGAAATACGCGCACGTCACGTTCTTCTTCAACGGCGGCGTGGAAGCTCCCAACGAAAACGAGGTACGCGTTCTCGTCAACTCCCCCAAGGTCGCCACGTACGATTTACAGCCCGAAATGTCCGCTTACGAAGTGACCGATCACGTTTTGAAGGAGCTTTCGGGAGGAGAATACGACGTGATGATTCTCAACTACGCCAACTGCGATATGGTGGGACACACGGGCGTAATTCCCGCGGCGGTGAAAGCGGTGCACACGGTAGACGAATGCGTGAAAAAGGTGACGGACAAAATATTGGAAATGGGCGGAAGCGCACTGCTCACCGCCGACCACGGCAACGCCGACAGGATGCTCTCGGACGACGGCTCTCCCTTCACGGCGCACACCACCAACCCCGTGCCCGTGGTGCTCGTATCCAACGAATTCAAATCGGCGAAGCTGAGAAAGGACGGCATTTTAGCCGACCTCGCCCCCACGCTGTTGGAACTCATGGGATTACCCGTTCCCGCCGAAATGACGGGAAAGAGTCTCATCGAAAAATAAGCGAAAGAGCCTGCACTGCGGGCTCTTTTTTCCCGCCCCCGTTCTCACGCCATTCCTCCGTATGCTTGACATTTGAAAAGCAGAAACATATAATGAATTGCTATGAATAAAACGCTGAAAAAAAGCCTTGGGATTTTATATATTCTCGGCGCGTCGCTTTGCTTTGCGCTCATGAACCTTTTCGTCAATTTAGCGGGCGATCTCCCGCTCATGCAAAAAGTCTTTTTCCGCAACGCGCTTACCGTAGTCGTCGTGTTCGTCATTCTCCTCTGCCAAAAGCAAAAACTGCGCATTAAAAGCAAGGACTGCATTCCCTATCTTTTACTGCGCGCGGGGATCGGCTATATCGGAGTTTTACTCAATTTTTACGCGATCGACCACATCGGAAGCATTTCCGACGCCTCCATTCTCAATAAGCTCTCTCCCTTTTTCGCCATTCTCTTTTCGGTGTTCATGCTCAAAGAAAAACCCACGCACATGGAAATCATTTTCACCTTACTCGCCTTTGCGGGCGCGGTTTGCGTGGTAAATCCCCGCTTCGACATGGCGGTTCTGCCCGCGATCAGCGGGTTTCTTTCGGGCGCGTGCGCGGGCTTTGCCTATACCTGCGTGCGCATTTTGGGCGTCAAGGGCGAACGCGGGGTAATGACGGTTTTCATCTTCGCCCTGCTCTCCACCGTCGTTTCTACTCCCTTTCTCATTGTCGGGTACGAACCCATGAGCGGATTACAGCTTTGCTATCTTCTGCTTGCGGGTGCGGCGGCGACGGGCGGACAGTTCTGCATTACCGCCGCCTATCGGAAGGCTCCCGCCAAGGAAATCGCAGTGTTCGACTATGCGCAGGTGCTCTTTGCGGCGATCCTCGGCTTTTTGTTCCTTTCCCAAGTCCCGAGCGCGCTCAGCATCGCGGGGTACGTCATCATCATCGGCGCGGCGTTCGGAAATTGGGCATACCGTTTAACGCGTTCGAAAAAAGCGAAACACACTTATCTTGCGCCCGAAACCGACAAAAAGGAAGAAAAAAAGGACGGCGAACAACAAAGTTGACGGTATGACAACTTGATTTTTGCAATAGGATATGATATACTGATAACTATGAAAGAAGATACGACGCGGGAAAACGAAGAAATCCCCGCCGCCCCCACGCCGCCCGCGCAAGACGCGGACGAACAGGTTTCCGCCGAAACGCCTCATGCGGAAGCGAAACCTAAACGCCCGAATAAAACGAATCAGGACGCTGATTTCAGCGCCCGTTATCATGTTGCAAAGCAAAAGGATTTTGAAAAGCTCGCCAAGGAATTAGAGGAAAAACACGGACGCAACGACAAAAAGAAGCAACGGAATTGGTGGATCAAAACCGTTTTGATGCTCGCCCTCATCGGCGTATCCATCGCGATCATGTTCACGATGACGCAATACCTGACGGGCGACGGCATGAAGAGTTTCGAGGAAATGATTGCGGGGGCTTCCCTGCCCTATTTCTTCGCATTTCTCGGCATGGTGCTCCTGTATATGCTGGTGGAAAGCGCAAAGTACTCCTACCTGTTAAAAATTTCTACGGGGAAGTGGCGGCTGCGCAATTCCATTAAAACCATGTACATCGGCAAATATTACGACGGGATCACTCCCCTCGGCACGGGCGGACAGCCCTTCCAAATTTACTATTTGCACAAAAAGGATATCCCCGTAGGCGTGGCGACCGCCATCCCCCTCGTACGCTTTATCGTAAGCACGGTGATTTGGTGCTTGATCGCAATCGGGCTGTTCGTACTCGTCGGCGTAAACGGCTGGCTGAACGGCATGGCAACCGGTTGGGGAGGAAAGATCATTCTCACCGTGGCGATCATCGCCATGGCGTTTAACCTCATCGTGCCCGTCGTCATGCTGTTCATGTCCCTCTTCCCCCGCGCCGGGAAGAAGCTGATCGCGGGCATCGTACACTTTTTAAATAAGATCCGCATCGTAAAGCACAAATATCCCACCATGAAGAAGTACGTCTACGAGGCGCGCGAATACCGCGAATCCATGAAGATTATCTTTACGAAGTGGTATAAGCTGATCCCCCTCGCCCTGCTTGCGGTTGCGGAAACCTGCGTCTATTTGGCGTTGCCCTACTTTGCCGTGCTCGCCTTAGCGGGCCCCGAGGTAACGGTAAACCACGGGCTGTTGCTGTTGCAAATCATGTGTTTGACAATGGTGTCGTTCTACTCCGCTTCCTTTATTCCCACCCCCGGAAACAGCGGAGCAAGCGAGGCGATGACTACGCTCGTATTCCTTACCGTAACGGGAATCAACAACATTTTGGGCTGGGTCATTCTGCTTTGGCGTTTTGCAACTTATTACGTCTATATTCTTACGGGAATCGGCATCAGCATTTTCGAAATTATCCGCAGCGCCATCCGCAACAAGCGCGCAAACAAAAAACAGACGGAGGAATAAAATTTTTTTACCGCCCGTAGCTCAACTTGACAAACTTGCAAAATCCCCCGCGGTTTTCCGCGGGGGATAATTTAGTTACAGGCTTCCACGCCCAATAGAATTCCGACTTTCACACCTTCTATGTAATAGCAATCTGAGGATTCCGCTTCCGATTCGTCGAGTAAATCGCAAAATTCACCGAACTTTGCTTTCATTTCTTCGGTCATTTCCTTTTCAAGCTCTTCGCGCAGATCGACCGCTTTACTTAACCGCTTCGTGTATTGTTCACTCAATTTCACCGCATCCGTATTTCCCCGATTGCCGTAATAGATTTCCTTAATCATTGATTTCATGAATTTTCTCCTTTATGACATATTATAATGCACAAAATTGTGCAAGTCAAGCATTTTGCACAATTTTGTGCGAAAATAGTATTGAGGTGATAATATGCATAAATGTGGAGAAACTTTGAAATATCACCGCGAGAATGCGGAGCTTTCACAACTCGAACTTGCCCAAAAAATCGGTACTTCCCATCAAAACATCAGCCGTTGGGAACGCGGCGTCGTTTTACCCAACATTGAATTTTGTATAAAGCTTGCAGACTTTTACGGCATCACCATTGATGAATTGATCGGACGGAATATAGAGGCATAAACAAAAAACAGACGGAGGAATGACCTCCGTCTTTTCTTTTTATCTTTCTTATCGCTCCCGCGGCAAAGAAATAACGATTCGGTATTAAACTTACGGAATTTTTGCGCAGCAAAAATTCGTAAACTAATCAGTATATTTCCGGCTTCATACTGCGGGAAAAGAGCTTTCCGATTTCCTCACGGCAACGGAGCGCGTCGTCGCCCCCGCCGTAACAGACGTTGAACACCGCTTCGGTAATGGGCAGTTCCACGCCGTACTTGATCCCGAGCAAACGCATAGCTCCCGAGGTTGCCACCCCCTCCGCAAGCTTTTCGAACCGCTCGCCGCGCGCGAGCATTTCGCCGTACGTGCGGTTATGGGAATAAGGAGAAAAGAGCGTGGTTTCGTAGTCGCCCAAATGCGCGAGCCCGTAAGCGGAAAGCTCGTTCCCGCCCATCGCCTTGATGAGCCGAGCCACCTCCCGCGCCCCGCGCGCCATGAGCGGCCCTTTCAAGGGAACGCAGATCACGTCGAGCGCACCCGCCGCGATCCCCATCACGTTCTTCGCCGCCGCCCCGATTTCCGTGCCGAGCAGGTCGTTTCCGTAATAAAAACGGATCAAATCGCTCTTAAACGCTTCCGCGAGCTCCTTTTTCAGCGCATCGCTTACCGAGTCGATGACCATACAGTTGGGCTCGCCCCGCACAAAGCTTTGAATGTGCCCGGGGCCTACCCAAACCGCGATCCTTTCGGAAGAAATACCGCTCTCCGTCATCACCTCCGAAAGCCGTTTGCCCGTGTCCGCCTCGATTCCCTTCATGCAGAGAATAAAGCGTTTATCGGAAACGGGGAATTCCGTCACCCGTTTCATGAACCCGCGCAGACCTTGCGCGGAAATGGAAATGACAACCGTGTCCGCGTGAGAAAGCGCTTGCTCCAAATTGCAGGTGAGCGTAATTTTTTCGTCCAGCGCAACGTACTCGTTCCGCCCGGTTTCCTTTAAAATACGGTAGGACTTGCTCGCTTCGTCCCCCCAAGAGCAGACGCGAAAGCCCTGACGGGAGAGATACCAAGCGATAAACGAGCCCCACCTGCCGCAACCCAAAACGGAAATATTCATACTTACCCCTTAAATCTCTTTTCGCTCGATGAGCGCGCGCGCAAGAGTCACTTCGTCGGCGTATTCGAGCTCCGAACCGACGGGCACTCCGCGGGAGATGCGGGAAACGGTGATGCCGAGCGGTTTTAACAGCCTTGCAATGTACATTGCGGTCGCCTCGCCCTCCACGTCGGGATTGGTCGCCATGATCACTTCCTTTACGTTCCCCTCGCCCACGCGGGCAAGCAATTCTTTAATGCGGATATCGTTGGGCGTAACGCCGTTCATGGGGTCGATAACGCCGTGCAACACATGATAAACGCCCTTGAATTCGTGAACCTTTTCGAGCGCGATCACGTCCTTAGGTTCTTTCACGACGCAAATGACGGACTTGTCGCGCGTCTTACAGACGTTGCAGATCTCCTCCTCCGTAAAGTTCCCGCAAACCTTGCAAAAGCGCACCTTGCGCTTTACGTTTACGATCGCGTCCGCAAAGGCGCGCGCCTCGCTCTCCGACATATTGATGATGCGGTAGGCGTACCGTTGCGCCGTTTTTTGCCCCACGCCGGGGAGTTTGGAAAACTCGTTCATGAGCCTGCCGATGGGCTCGATAAAAACTTCCACTTAAAAGAGCCCTCCGCCCATGTTGCCGAATTTTCCCATTTTCTCCTGATACACCTCGTCCGCCTTTTTATACCCGTCGTTAATTGCGGCGACAATGAGGTCTTCCAGCATTTCCTCGTCCTCGGGATCGATGACCGATTTGTCGATTTCGATGCCGTCGATGATCTTTTTCGCGTTCATATACACGACGACCGCCTCGCCGCCCGCCGTGCCTACGATTTCCCAATCGTCGAGGAGTTTCTCCGTTTCCTTCATCTCCTCCTGCATCTTCTGCGCCTGCTTCATGAGGTTCTGCATTCCCGCGCCCCCCATTCCGCCTTTATTGAATCCTGCCATGATTTCCTCCTTTTATTTGACCTCAACCGAATATTTCGAAAAATTCTTTTTCAGTTCCCCGACCGCATCCGCGCTCTTTTCCCGCGGTTTGTTTTGACGCACCTCGAACGCGGTAACGCCCACAAGAGCGAAGGTGTCCGCCATGATCTTGCGGTGCTCCTCCCTGTTTAAAGAGCGCGCGATCGTTTCCACGTCGGTCACGAGCACCAAAACGTCCCCCTCGTAGAACGGGACCAAATCGGTACACATAGTAAAGAGCACGCCGTTACGGCTCGTCTTTCTGAGCGTCCGCATAAACTTGCCGAACGCCACCTCCGCCGTCGGTCTTTCTCCGCCGACGGGCTCCGCGACGGGCGCAGGCTTTTCTTCTCGGCGGGGAGAAACGCTCTTGGGCTGTTCCTGCTGCTCGAACGGATCGTCGAACACGGGTTCCTCTTCGAGAGGAGGCGGTTCGTCGTAATTGGTTTCGGACGGAAGCTCCTCCTTCTTTTGCTTTTTGGCAGGTGCGGGGGCTTCGCTTACAGGCTCCGCATACGCCTCCGCAAGCGGCATGGGCGTACCCGCAAGCCTGCGTTCCAGCTCGTTGAGGCGAACGTGAAGCGCCTCCGCGCTGAGTTCCGTTTCGGGCATGGCGATTCGCATGATCGCCGTTTCCAACAGTATACGGGGAGAGGACGCAAAACGCATTTCCGTTTCCGTTTTGCTAAGAAGCTCCGTCGCGCGAAGCACCGCGCGTCCGTCCGCGCCGTCCGCGATTTCCTTGACCCGCCCGAACAGGTCTTTGGGAAGCGCAAGCAGTTTCTGCGCGTTTTGGCAGGTCATCGTTACGGTGATCTCGGAAAGGAGCTCCATCAAATCGCGCACCAAAACGCCGACCGCCTTGCCCTCCGAAAGAATGATTTCCGTATGATAGAGCGCGGTGGGCATATCGCCGTGGAGCATCGCCTCCGCAAGCTTAGAGGTCGTCTTGAAATCCGCCGCCCCGAGCGCCGCAGTCACTGCGGAATAGGTGAGTTTTTCGTCGTAGGCGATACAGGTTTCGGCAATGGAGAGCATATCCCGATCGCTTCCCGCACCCGCGCGGGCAATGGCGGAAACCGCCTCCGGCTCGTACTCTTTCCCAATCGCTTCGAGTACGGAAGCAAGATGCTTTTCCAAGTCCTCGGCGGGTATGAGCTTAAAGTCCAACCGCATACAGCGGGACAAAATAGTGGCGGGGATCTTGTGCGGTTCGGTGGTCGCCAAAATGAATATGGCGTGCGCGGGCGGTTCTTCGAGGGTCTTTAACAGGGCGTTAAACGCACTGTCCGTAAGCATATGCACCTCGTCGATGATATACACTTTATATCTTCCCGTAACGGGCGGATACTGCACCTTTTCGCGCAAATCGCGCATTTCGTTCACGCCGTTGTTGGAAGCGGCGTCGATTTCCGTCACGTCGAGCGAGCCGTCGGCAATCGCACGGCAGACGGCGCACTTCCCGCAGGGCGAGCCGTTTACGGGGTGTTCGCAGTTGACCGCACGCGCAAAGATGCGCGCAACGCTCGTCTTGCCCGTTCCGCGCGGACCGCAGAATAGATAGGCGTGCCCCGCCGTGTTCTGCTCGATTTGGTTTTTCAGCACTCTGACGACGTGCTCCTGCCGCACCATTTCGTCGAAGGTGGACGGACGGAACCGACGATAAAGCGATATATGCGCCATTGCGCAGCCCTCCTTGTGGGGTTATCTTTAAGAAAAGGATTTTTGTAATTTTTTCTTGGCGCGCGCCAAGGCGTTGTCGATGCTCTTCATGTCCTTGCCCGTAAGCTCGGCGATCGCGGAATAGCTCATACCTTCCAAATACAGCGTGACCACTCGGAATTCGAGGTCGGAAAGCGATTTTAACAACTTGTTTCGGAATTCTGTGTTCGACTCGTCGTAGAGAAGAGAATCCTCGGGGGTCGTGCCCTCCGCAAGGGAATCGAAGTCGAATTCCCCCCCGTCCAAGGTCACGCTGCGCAGGTTGGAACGGTAGGCGTCGATGATACGCCCCCTCACGCACAAGTAGGCAAAATTTTTAAAGGTCTTTCCGCGATCCGCCCGGAAGGTGTCGATCGCCGTATAAAGCCCGATCATTCCCTCCTGCACCAAATCCTCCGTTTCGCCGCTCCCGCTTCCGCGGAAGGTGTGACGGCGCGCGATCGCGCGCACCACGTCTTTATAGCGAAGCAGCAGTTCCTCTGTCGCATCGCTCTCGCCCGCCCGCGCCCTCAGTACGAGCGCCTCGTCCTTTTCACGGTTTCCTTGCACGCGCCACCTCGTAAACGGCGATCCCGAGCGCGACGGACGCGTTGAGGGAGTTCACCTTCCCGTACAGCGGAATCGACAGCACTTTATCGCACGCGCCGAGCGTGGTGCGCCTTACACCGCTGTCCTCCCCGCCCACGACGAGCGCGACTTTGCCCGAGAGTTTTTCCTGCCATATATTCTCCCCGCCCGCTTCCAATGCGTAGATCCAATACCCGTACTTTTTAAGCTCCTCGACGGCATAGGGAATGGAGGGGACTTTCGCGACCGCAATATGCTCCGCCGCACCTGCCGAAATGCGGACGACCGCCTCCGTGACCGTAGCGCCCTTCGCCTTGGGGATCACCACGCCGTCCGCCCCCGCGCACTCCGCGACCCGCAGAATACTGCCGAGATTATGAACGTCCTCCACCCCGTCGCAAAGCACGATGAGGCTTTCCTCGTTCCCCAGAAGCTCGTGGAGCTCCGCATACACGAAATCGGTGGAAAAGGCGATCACGCCCTGATGACGCTTATCCGCGCTTTCCCGATCCAACACGGCGCGGTCTACAAACTGCACGCGGATCCCTTTTTTGCGCGCCTCCGCAAAAATCTTCCCGAGCGTGCCCTGCCCCCCCTTTTCGATGAGGAGCTTTTCTACCGTTTTATCCGTTTTGAGCAGTTCTAAAACTGCGTTCCTGCCTTCCGTTTTCATACTTTTACGTTTCGTCCCCGAAAAATAGTTCGCGGATCCTCTCGTTCTGTCCCGTCAAATACAAATACCCGATGAGCGCCTCGAAACCCGTGGAACGCACGTATTCGCCCACGGTCGCGTGCTTGCTCCTCGTAGCCTTTTTGGCGTTGCGCCCGCGGCGGAAGATTCCCTCTTCCTCTTCGGTCAAGCGGGGCAGAATGCGCTCCAAAGAATCGCTTTGCCCGTGTGCGGAAACAAGCTCGGACGCCCGCCTGTTCAGCTCGCCCGTATCCGTTCCGCCCTCCAAAGAGAGCTTTTCGCGTACGAGGAGAGTGTACACCGCGTCGCCCACAAACGCCAGCACGACGGAATTCATTTGCTGCGCCCTGTCCCTTTCGACGGGCTCGGAAAAAAACCGCATCATAATTCACCGTTCATTATACCACAACTCCGATAAAATGACAAGCGCACTTCGCGCGCGTCTTACATAATTATAAAGAAAAATTGATTCTTTCCCCGAAAAAAAGTTGCTTTTTTTTATAAAAGGGCTATAATGGTATTCGCAATTATGGAAGCTTACGAACTTTTGTTACCGCTTGCGGTCATCTTGTTATTCTCCAAACTCATGGGCTTGGGCACGCACAAGTGCGGAATGCCCGCCGTGATCGGAATGCTCGTTGCGGGCATTTTGATCGGGCTTTTGAAATTTATCCCTTGGGCTCCCTTGCAGGAAGCGTTCTTCGGCGACGAAGTGCGCTTTGTTTTGCAAGTGCTCAGCAAAATCGGCGTGGTTCTCATCATGTTCTCCGCAGGTTTGGGGACGGATTTGAAAAAGCTCCGCCAAACAGGGGTCGCCTCGCTCGTCATCACCGCAATGGGCGTTGCCGTGCCCATGTTCTTCGGTTGGCTCGCCGCGTCCGTCTTCTTCGGCTTTGAAAACGTCCTTTCCAACCTCTTTTACGGCGCGATTCTCACCGCGACCTCCGTATCCGTCACCGTGGCGGTGCTCAAAGAAATGGGCAAGCTCGACAGCAAGGTGGGCGCGTCCATCATCGCGGCGGCGGTCATCGACGACGTTATCGGCATCATCATTCTATCCGTTTTAACGGGCTTCTCGTCGGGCGGAGAAGGCGGTTGGGATTGGTTTTCGCCCAATGCGGGGCTCGTCGTCATCAAGATCGTCGTGTTCTTTGTTGCCGCGATCGCAGTCGGCGTGGGGTTGAGAAAGCTCTTCGACCTCATGGAGCGCCGCGCGCCCCACAACCGCCGTGTCCCCATCATTTCGCTTGCGACTTGCTTCCTCTACGCCTACGTTGCGGAAAAGGTTTTCGGCGTGGCGGACATTACGGGCGCATACATTGCGGGAATCCTGCTCGGCGGAACGCTCAGCGAAACTCCTTACGTGGAATCAAAAGTGGATACCATGGGCTATCTCATTTTCTCGCCCATCTTCTTTGCGAATATCGGCATTTCCAACATCGAATATTTCAGCCGGATCGATTTGCAGTTTTTGGCGTTCGGAGCCGTGTTCGTGGTTGCCGCGCTTGCGGGAAAGCTCATCGGTTGCGGCACGGGCGCAAAAATTTGCAAATTCTCTTGGAACGACAGCTTCCGCGTGGGACTCGGTATGATGGTGCGCGCGGAGGTCGTGCTCATCTGTACGGACAAAGGCGTGCAAAACGGGCTCGTAGAACCGGGCATCTACCCCTTCATCATTCTCATCATTTTAATTTCCTCCATTCTTACGCCCATTTTGCTCAAATGGTCGTACCGCAGGGAGGAAAAAAAGAAGCCTATCCCCGCGCCCGAGCATTGGGGCGAGGACTTCGACGCGAGATAAAAAAATTCTTGGGGGAATTATGAAATACAGGAATTTGGGCAAGTGGGGCTTGAAGCTGAGCGAAGTCGCGCTCGGAAGCTGGGTAACAGACCTTTCGGGCACGGAAGCGGAAAAGACCGCGCTCCAAACTGTGAACGCAGCGTTCGATCTGGGAATCAACTTTTTCGACTGCGCGGACGCATATTCGGGCGGAGCGGCGGAACGTTTTTTGGGCAAAGCCCTTTCACAGCACGCGCGAAGCGAATACGTCGTTTCCTCCAAGGTATTCTTCCCGATGGGGAAGGGCTCGAACGATTGGGGGCTCTCGCGCAAGCACATCGTCGAACAGCTCGATCAAACGCTGAAAAACATGAAGCTCGACTATCTCGACTTGTATTTTTGCCACCGCTTCGATCCGACGACCCCCATCGAAGAAACTTTGCAAGCGCTCTCCGATATGGTTTCCGCGGGTAAAATTTTGTACTACGGCGTTTCCGAATGGTCGCCCGTGCAGATCACCGAAGCGCTTCATCTCGTCAAGGAAAATCGGTTCCGACCTTTGAGCGTCATTCAACCGCAGTATAACATGGCGGATCGTTACATCGAGGACGAAATTATCGGTATCTGCGAACAAAACGGCGTGGGCATCGTGCCCTTCTCCCCCCTCGCGCAGGGGCTTTTTACGGGCAAGTACCGCAAAGGACAACCGCTCCCCGCGGGTTCGCGCGCAACTTGGCAGGCGGACAAGCAAATCAATAACCTGCTCACGGAAGAAAACTTAGACAAAGTGGAACAGCTCCTGCCGATCGCAAACGAACTCGGCGTTCCCCTCTCCGTGCTGTCGCTGGCTTGGATTTTAAGAAAAAAACAAATATCGTCGGTAATTACAGGCGCAAGCCGACCCGAACAGCTTAAAAGCAACGCCTTAGCAAGCGGATTCCAACTCTCCGACGACGTGCTCGAAACAATAGAGCGCATTCTCGACTATCACCCCTTCTCCCGCCGTATCGGGTGAAATCGGTAAATCCGACCGCATTATTTTAAAAACCCCGCAGAGCGCGGGGTTTTCGTTTCTCAAAATTATTTGGAAATTTGCAAATAAATTTCGGCGAGCGGGTCGGTATTCGCTTCCTCGATCTTGCCCCCGTCCGCAAGACGGGTGAGCGCGGGATCGACGGGGATACGGGCGATCGCGGGAATGCCGTAGGTTTTGGCAAGCGTTTCCGCCTTGCTCGCGCCGAACAGCTCGTAATGCTTTCCGCAGTCGGGACAGGCAAAATAGCTCATATTCTCGGCAAGACCCAAAACGGGCACTTGCATGAGGCGCGCCATTTTCACCGCTTTTTTCACGATGGTTTCCACCAAGTCCTGCGGGGTGGTGACGACGACGATTCCGTCGAGCGGAATACTCTGATACACCGAAAGCGGAACGTCGCCCGTTCCGGGAGGCATATCGATGAACATGATATCCACGTCCTTCCAAACGACCTCCGACCAAAACTGCGTGACCGCACCCGAAATGAGCGAACCGCGCCAAACCACGGGATCGTCCTCGTGCTCCAATAAGCAGTTCATAGACATAAGCTGCATTCCGCTCTTGGTGTAAACGGGATAAATTTCCCCCTCCTCGCCCCGCGCGCGCTCATGCACGCCGAACAGCTTGGGTATGGAAGGACCCGTAATATCCGCGTCCAATACGGCAACGCGCAAACCGTGCGCCATTGCTCTTACCGCAAGCAGGGAGGTAACGAGCGATTTCCCTACGCCCCCCTTTCCGCTTGCGACCGCGATCACTTTTTTCACCCGTGCATCGGGGTGCAACGCTTTTAAAAACGATTTCTTTTCCCTCGAACCGCAATCGCTCTTGCAGGTCGAGCAATCATGTGTACAATCCGCCATAGCTCCTCCGTTTTCCCGTATTATAGCGCAAAACGGGCGTCGTGTCAAGAGATATTCACCCGCGACGGAATCAGGGCATGGCGAACACGGCGTGCAGGAGTTTTTTCCCAAAGCGGTAATCGACGAACACCCTGCCCTTCACCATGGGAAAGGTAAAGGATACGTTGCGAACGCCCGTGCGCGCCGTAAAAGTAATTTCCTCCGCCTCGCCGTCTACCGAGTAATTGCCGTGGTACTCGCCCTTTCCGCCCCACTCATCCTCGTAGCTGAGCGCAAAAGTGCCGTTGTAGCGCAGTTCCAAATCGAGCTTGGAGAATTTCTCGGTCATATCCTCCCCGCCCAAAATGATGCTTTCGCACTTGTACACGCCCGCATACGGTTTGGTAAGTTCGGGCAGAGTGCTCATTTGAGCGACGTCGCACGCCGAAAGCGTAAGCGCCAAACACAACAGTAAAAAGAAAATAGGAACCGATTTGCAAATACGCTTGATCATCATGGATCAAGTATTCGCATTTGTTCCTGTTTTTATGCCATACCGCTGCGTTTAGAGCCTGTTATTCCCCGATCATTTCTTCCAAAATATCCGCCGCGTCGCGAATGAGCTCGGGACAGGGACGTTTTTTGTAATAGGCGGGCGTGCGCGCTTCCGCCATGGGCGAAGTATCCGCCTTTACGCCCGCTCCGCTCAAAAGCTCTCCGCAGTTGATACTGCCGTTTTTTTCTTGAAACCGCTTCGCGAATTCCTGCACGAGCGCGTACGTTTCGTTTTTGCTTTTTTGCGGAAACAACAGTCCAAAACATAGCACCGCACCCGTCACCCCTCCGCAGGTCTGGCGAAGCCGTCCCATGCCTCCGCCCATCGGCAATCCGACCGCTTTGAGCGTCGCCTCGTCAACGCCGAGCAAATCGGAAAACGCAAGCAATACCGCCTGCGTGCAGTTATATCCCTGTAAAAAGTAATTTTTTGCCTGTTCTCCTCTCGTCATAATATCTCCTCGGTTTCCGCTTGGATTTTTTGCGCGGTGCAAATGGTAAAAACATAATTTTCAAATTCGAAACAGGTGAAAAAAACGGGCGCTGGCACACCGTTCTCGTACAGTACCCCGCCGTAATAGACGAGAGATTCGAGCATATGCGCAAGCGTGCTTCCGCGGTATTTCACATAGCTCTCCTTTGCCGTCCAAAGGCGGAAAAAGTCCTCTTCCCGCTCCCGTTCGTCCATTCGCCGAAGCAGGGAACCGCGTCGCATTTCCCGCCGAAGCTCGATATCGAGCCCCGCCTCGCAATCCCCCACGGCAAGCGCGAGCAGTTCCCCGCTGTGGGAAACGCTTATTTTCAAAGAAGAATTCAAAAGATAGGGTTTTCCGTTTTCCTCGCGCGCAAATCCGGGATCTTCCAAGCCGTAACGCTCGCGAAGCACCCGCCTGCAAAATTCTTCGCCGTTCATCCGTTTGCGCGTATAAAAAACTTTCATAATACCATTATAGCATACTCGCACCGCCGCGTCAACCGTACGCGATTCGTCCTCGAAGCGTTATAGAGCGTGAATAGACAGAAATTATGCCCGAATGCAACTGTGTGCATTCGGGCATAATTTCCCTTTTGTCGGGTTATTTTCCTTTTACTCTGCCCACGTCCACGTTGTCATGCTTCCTGTCGGCAAGACATTTAATCGGGTGCTCCTTATCCTGCAAACGCCAATCGTTGCCGAACTCCTTGATTGCCTTTTCGATGACCGCGTGCGTACCCACGGTGTTGATATCGCCGTTGATCTTGCGGTTGTAAGCAAAATAGCGGAAGGTATCGGGAACGCTGTCGAGGAGCTCCCAACCTTCCTCCACGCCCGTGAGGCGCACGCTTTTGAGCGCCTCGCGCACGTAATCCTTCTGCGAGCGGAATTTTAACAGTTCGGGGAATTCTCCGCCGTCGGGGAAACACTGTTGCCACACCTTGCCCTCGTAAGTCTTCAACAGATCCGCCGCTTCATGCAAGTGCGCAACTTCCTCGTTGAAGTGCATTTCCCAAATTTGTTTAATGCGCTCGTCCTTCTCGTCCATATAGCAGGAATAATATAGATAGCATTCGGTATACTCGTTCATCAAGAGCCCCTCCCACCAAGACGCGCAGGGGTCTTTCAATCCGCCGTAACCGGTAACGTGCTGTTCTTCGATCATGGCGATCTCGTTAAACAGCTTCCTTCCCATGGGCGTGGTGTACAGATTGGCGACGTTCATATAGAAATTCATGGTTTGCTGTTCCGCCGCGGTAATAATATTCACGTTGAGCTTGGTTTTCGTATCGTTAAGGTAGTTATTGAGGTAGAAATTAACGTCGTCGAAAGGGTGGCGGTATTCGGCAACCGTAGGACGCCCCGGCATGATTTCGGTATAGTCCCCGACGAGCCGAGCGGGATCTCCGCCTTTTTCCAGCTCCATTAAGTCGGCATAACGGTACAAATGGTCGAAGTCTTCGAGAAGCGCGAAATCGAGCTGTTTTTTTACGTAGCTGTTCTTCTCCGACACGGCGAGGTTGGCGGTGAGATCGACGGCGAGCTGTTCATAACCGATGGTGTGCTCCAAAATGGACTCGTCGGCGGGCTTCAACCCTGCGACGCGTTTTTGCTGGATCTGCTCTCCCCTGCGCATATATGCAAGCCGACGGCGCACGTCGTTGTTGGAACAATGGCGGTTGAAGGCGTGGGAGTAACGCACCGATTCGAACTCCGTGCCCGACATTAAGATGACGCGCAGACGGGTATACGGATCCACCTCGTTTTTGTTGTACGGTTTTAAAAACACTTTATTCCAAGAAGTAAAACACTTGTCCGCTTTTTGCGGTTTTAATTCAAACGGATTCATTCGATCCTCCTTTGGAAGTATTATAGACAAAGCAATGGCGTTTATACGAAATCGCCTTGCAAAACCGCAAAAGATGTGATAAAATGAAGAGAGAATTCAATGAGAGGTGCATATGATAGGTTGCGTGATCGCCATGGACAGCGAAGCGGAAATTTTGCTCGACGATATGGAGATAAAAGGCATTCAAACAACGCTCGGTAAAACCGTTTACAGCGGAACGGCATTCGGGCAGGAAGTACTGCTTGTGGTTTGCGGCGTGGGAAAGGTAAACGCTGCGGCAGGCGCGGCGCTCGCAATTACAAAGGGGGCGGATCTTGTGCTCAATTTCGGCGTAGCGGGCGGACTGAACGCAAGCACCGAAATCGCCGGAATATACGTCGTCGAAAAAGCCGTACAATACGATTTCGACATCACCCAGATCGACGGCGGAGAGATCGGCACGCTCAACGGCGAAACGGAAAACTTTCTGCCGCTCTTCATTCCCAAAGGGCTTGACTTTCCCCGTCGCGCATTAGGAACGGGCGACCGCTTTAACGACAGCGTAACCGACCATCATTTATTGTCAAAGCTCGGTTGCGATATCCGCGAAATGGAGGGCTGTGCAATCGTGCAAGTGTGCAAATATGCAGGCGTACCCTGCATGAGCGTGAAAGCCGTTTCCGACGTGTACGGTTCGGGCAGCACCACCGAACAATTTAGAAAAAATCTAAAACTTGCCCTACTCAACTTAAAGGCGCATCTCGGTGAAATTTTTCATGCAATCGGAGAAATACAATGATTGATTTAGCTGATTGGAAAGAACCGCTCGCACCGCTTTTTGCAGACGAGCGTTATCAACAAATCCGCACGTTTTTGAAAAAGGAATATTCGGAGCATACCGTATATCCCGATATGTACGATATTTTTAATTGCTTCCGCTACACCCCGTTCGCAAAGGTGCGCGCCGTGCTGCTAGGGCAAGACCCTTATCACAACGCAGGACAGGCGCACGGACTCTGTTTTTCCGTACAGGACGGAATACCAAAGCCGCCGTCGCTTGAAAATATGCTCAAAGAATTAAAGAGCGATTTGGGGTACGACCCGCCTAAATCGGGAAATCTCACCAAGTGGGCAACGGAGGGCGTGCTGATGATGAACACCGCGCTCACCGTGCGCGCGCATCAGGCGAACTCGCACGCGAACTGCGGTTGGAGCTGGTTCACCGACAGCGTGATAAAAATTTTAAGCGAACAAAAAGAGCACCTCGTTTTTCTTCTTTGGGGCGGAAACGCCCGCAGAAAGGTTCCGCTTATCGACGCCTCCAAGCACCTTATTTTGGAGTGCGCGCATCCCTCGCCCCTCTCCGCCTACAACGGCTTTTTCGGCTGTCGGCATTACTCTAAAACCAACGATTATCTCCGCGCTCACGGGTTAGACCCCATCGATTGGAAGCTCGGCTGAACGCGCATAGAAAAAGCCCGCACGGGAATCCGTGCGGGCTTTGTTATTTACCGATACGGCTTAGAAATCCACCTCGGTATCGTAATAGCAACATTTGAGCAGTTTTTCCATCTCTTCCTGCGTGGGAATGCGGGGATTGCTTCCCGTGCAGGCGTCGCCGATCGCGTTCTTCGCGATTTCGGGAAGCCGTTCCAAAAATACCTTTTCGGGAACGAAACCCTCGTCGGCAGGATAGCTGTCCGCGCCGTAATGCTTGATGCAGTGCGGAATATTCAAATCGTCGTTCATCTTACGAAGATACGCGATGAGGAGCTTCACCTTCTCGCCGTCGTTCTTTCCGCCGAGCCCCATATAGTCGGCAATCTCTCCGTAACGCCGTTTCGCCTCCGCGTCCTTTGCATTGAACGCAATGACCTTGGGCAGATACATGGCATTCGCCGCGCCGTGAATGATGTGCGCGCCGTAGTCGGCAAATGCCGCGCCCGTCTTGTGCGCCATCGAGTGTACGATGCCGAGCAGAGCGTTGGAGAACGCCATACCCGCAAGGCACTGCGCATTGTGCATTTTGTCGCGTTTTGCCATGTCGCCGTTGTAGGAATCCACCAAATCGCCTTGAATCATCTTGATCGCAAAGATCGCAAGCGGATCGGTATAGTCGCAGTGCGCGGTGGAAACGTACGCCTCCACGGAGTGCGTCATCGCATCCATACCCGTGTGCGCCACCAGCTTTTTGGGCATGGTTTCCGCCAAGTCGGGATCGACGATCGCCACGTCGGGCGTGATCTCGAAGTCGGCGATGGGATATTTGATCCCCTTGGAATAGTCGGTGATAATGGAGAACGCCGTCACCTCCGTCGCCGTGCCCGACGTAGAGGAAATCGCACAGAAACGCGCCTTTTTGCGGAGCGCGGGGATACCGAACACTTTACACATGTCCTCGAACGTGATGTCGGGATACTCGTATTTGATCCACATCGCTTTCGCCGCGTCGATGGGCGAACCGCCGCCCATGGCGATGATCCAGTCCGGCTTAAATTTGAGCATGGCGTCCGCGCCCTTCATCACCGTTTCTACGGAAGGATCGGGCTCGATCCCTTCGAACAGTTCCACTTCCATGCCCGCTTCCTTCAAGTAAGAAACGGCTTTATCCAAAAATCCGAATTTCTTCATGGAACCGCCGCCGACGCAAATCATCGCACGCTTCCCTTCGAACGTTTTCAGCGCTTCCAAAGCGCCCTTCCCGTGATAGAGATCACGGGGCAGTGTAAATCTTGCCATAAACATTCCTCCAATTTTATCGGTAGGCTTTCCGCCCTTAAATATTATAATACATATCTCTCTGCCCGTCAAGACGCTTGGAAAATTTTTCCTCGCTATATTTTGTAAAAAACCCGCTGATTTGCGGGTTTTTAAAGATATTTTGTTCCGGAAAGCCGAATGCGGTAATATGCATTAAACTACATATGACGCACCCCGCGGAACTCACTTGATCCGCGGGGTTTTTGATTGCTGTTAAAATTTATTCTTCACTGCCGTCTGCGGGCGTTTCATCCGCATTGTCCTCCGCGCCCTCTGCAAGTTCCTCGGGCGCAAGATCCGCCGCCGTTTCTTCGGGCGCGAGCGTTTCCGCCTCTTCGTCCTTTTCGGTAATGGCGACCGTAGCCACGACGCCCCCGCGCACGTTCATGAGCCGTACGCCGCGCGTGTTTCTTCCGATATGGGAAATCGTTTCGGCGTGCATACGAATGACGATTCCCGCAGAGGTGACGAGCATGACGTCCAAATCGTCGTTGACGAGCTTCATATTGACGAGTTTGCCCGTCTTTTCATTGAACACGCCCGCCTTGATGCCCTTTCCTCCTCGCGACTGCAAGCGGTAGTCCTCGGGATCGGTGCGCTTGCCGTAACCGTTTTCGGATACGGTGAGAATGTCGTATCCCTCGCGAAGAACAAGCATATCCACCACCTCGTCGCCCTTGGAAAGGTTCATGGCGCGCACGCCGACGGTATCTCTTCCCATAGGACGGACGTCCTTTTCCGAGAAGCGGATGCACTTGCCCGAACGGCTCGCAACGACGATCTCGTCCTTCCCGCCCGCGAACTGTACGGAAATGAGCTCGTCGCCGTCCACAATCTTAATGGCGATTTTTCCGCTCCGCAGAATGTGAGCAAATTCGCGCATGGCGGT
Source organism: uncultured Clostridia bacterium (assembly GCA_947088135.1). Lineage (GTDB taxonomy): Bacteria > Bacillota > Clostridia > Christensenellales > Borkfalkiaceae > Gallimonas. The sequence continues at coordinate 8,970 of CAMUFJ010000023.1, read as the reverse complement.
CTTTTTGATAACGCCGTTTTTGGTTGCCATCACGAGATAACCGTGACCCTGTTCGAGAACGGGCAGGATCGCCGCGATCTTTTCTCCCGCATTGAGCTGAACGATATTGACGATCGCCCTGCCCCGCGCGGTGCGGTTGGCTTCGGGAATCTCGTAGCCCTTCACCGAATACACTTTACCGAAGTTGGAGAAGAGTAAAATGGGCTTATGGGTGGAGCACACGAACATCTGCTCCACGAAGTCGTCCTCTTTGGGGCGGTGCGCGGTGATGCCGACGCCGCCGCGGTTTTGCGCACGGTACTCGGCAACGGGGAAACGCTTGATATAACCGCCGTGCGTCATGGAAATGACCACGTCCTCTTCGTCGATGAGATCTTCATCCTCGATCGCGCCGTAATCGACGGAAATTTCCGTCTTGCGCTCGGAGGGATATTTCGCCTTGATCGCAAGCAAATCGTTTTTGATGATTTCCAGCACGCGGGACTCGTTTGCAAGTATGTCTTTTAAATCGGCAATCGTCGCATGGAGCGCTTCGAGTTCCTCTCTGAGCTTTTCCACTTCCAAGGAAGTGAGCCTTTGCAAACGCATTTCCAAAATGGCGTTTGCCTGTTTATCGGTGAGTTCGAACGCCGAAGTGAGCTTTTCGGTTGCGTCCACTTTATCGCGCGAAGTTTTAATGATGCGAATAACCTCGTCGATATTGGCAAGCGCAAGCACCAGCCCCTCGATGATATGGGCGCGCTCCTCCGTTTTGGTAAGCTCGTAGCGGGTACGGCGGGTAATGACCTCTTTTTGGTGCGCAAGGTAGTAAGCCAAAATGTCGTGCAAGTTTAAAACCTTGGGCTCGGTTCCGTTTTCGACAAGCGCGAGCAATATAATACCGTCGGAAATCTGCAAATTCGTATGCTTGTACAGGGAGTTCAGCACAACCTGCGCGTTCGCGTCCTTCTTGCACTCGATGACGATGCGCAAGCCCTCTCTGCCCGATTCTTCGCGAATGTCCGAAATGCCTTCCAAACGCTTGTCGCGCACCATATTTGCAATCGTTTCGATGAGCTGAGCTTTATTGACCTGATATGGAATTTCGGTAACGACGATGCGCGAGCGGACGTTTGCACCCGTGCCGTGTTCCTCGATCTCGCACTTGGAGCGAATGATAATATTGCCCTGCCCTGTGCGGTACGCCTTGCGGATCCCGCTTCTGCCCATGATAATACCGCCCGTGGGGAAATCGGGAGCGGGAATATAGCTCATGAGTTCGTCTACGGTAATTTCGGGATTCTCGATCATGGCGACGGTGCCGTCGATGACCTCTGCAAGGTTATGGGGCGGAATATTGGTCGCCATACCCACCGCGATACCGTCAGAACCGTTAACGAGCAAGTTGGGGAAGCGTGCGGGAAGCACGGCAGGCTCCATTTCGTTGCCGTCGAAGTTGGGGAAGAAATCCACCGTTTCCTTATCGAGGTCGCGAAGCATTTCCGCCGCAAGCTTGGAAAGCCTCGCCTCCGTATAACGCATTGCCGCGGGGGGATCGCCGTCCACCGACCCGAAGTTGCCGTGTCCGTCCACGAGCGGGAAGTTGATGCTGAAATCCTGCGCCAAACGGACGAGAGCGTCGTACACCGAGCTGTCGCCGTGCGGGTGATATTTACCCATGCAGTCGCCGACGATACGGGCGCACTTTTTATACGCCTTATCGTTATACAGCCCCATCTCGTGCATGGAGAAGAGAATACGCCTGTGTACGGGCTTCATGCCATCGCGCACGTCGGGAATGGCGCGCGACTTATTTACCGCCATTGCATAGGCAATGAAAGATTTTTTCAGCTCGTCGTTTACCTCTACGTCGAGGATCTTGGTCATTTCGAGCGTTTTTCGAAATTCTTCTGTGAGCTCGGGGCTCGTTTCTTTTTTCGCCATATCGTTTCCTTTTATATGTTCACTCTTTTTTCGGGACGAAAAATTTGTGAACTATTTTATATATCGAGATCCTTCACCAGCGTTGCGTTCTCTTCGATGAACTGTCTGCGAAGAGCGGGACTGTCGCCCATGAGAACGGAGAACATTTTATCCGCCTCCATTGCGTCCTTCATGCTCACCTTAACAAGCGTGCGCGTTGCGGGGTTCATGGTGGTGTCCCAAAGCTGTTCGGTACTCATTTCTCCCAAGCCCTTATAGCGCTGATATTCCACTTTGTTGTTGTTCATGGCGTCGTACGCCGTCTTTTCCTCTTCGGAATAGAGATAGACGTCCTCTTTGCCCTTCACCGTCGCTTTATAGAGCGGGGGCATTGCCGAATACACGTGACCGTGTTCGATGAGCGGACGCATGTAGCGGAACAGGAAGGTAAGCAACAAAATACGGATATGCGCGCCGTCGACGTCGGCATCGGTCATGGAAATAATGCGGTCGTAACGGAGCTTGCTTTCGTCGAAGTCGTCTAAAATGCCGCAGCCGAACGCCGTGATCATCGCCTTGATTTCGGCGTTTTCGAGCACGCGGTTGAGCCGTACCTTTTCCACGTTGAGAATTTTACCGCGGAGCGGCAAGATCGCTTGGAAACGCCTGTCCCTGCCCTGCTTTGCCGTACCGCCTGCCGAGTCGCCCTCGACGATGTAAATCTCGCAAAGCTCGGGGCGCTTGTCCGAACAGTCGGCAAGCTTGCCGGGGAGGGTCGTCGTTTCCAAAACACCCTTTCTGCGGGTGAGCTCGCGCGCGTTGCGCGCCGCGTCCCGCGCCTTTTGCGCCGTGATACAGCGGAGCACCAGCTCGCGCGCCTCGGCGGGGTGTTCTTCCATATAAGTGCCGAAGCGGTCCGCCACGCACTTGCTCACAAACGGGCGGATAAAGCTGTTGTTTAGCTTATCCTTGGTCTGCGATTCGAACTGCGCGTTTTCGAGCTTGACGGATACGACGGCGGTAATGCCCTCGCGCACGTCCTCGCCCGTGAGTTTGTCGCTGTCCTTTAAAACGTTGAGCCGTTTGCCCGCGTCGTTGATGATTTTGGTTAGGGCGAGCTTCAACCCCTCCACGTGCGTTCCGCCGTCGATGGTGTTTACGTTGTTCGCGTAGGAATAGATCGCCTCGTTGTAGCCGTCGTTATACTGCATCGCGATCTCGCACACCGTGGTGCCGTCCTGCGCCTCGAAATAGAGCGGTTCGGAAAACAGCGTCTGGTTTCCCCTGTTGATCTCTTCCACAAGCTCGCGGATACCGCCCTCGTAACAAAAGCTGTCCTTGCGCTCCGTTTCCCCGCGCTTGTCGCACAGCGTGATCGTGAGCCCTTTGTTGAGGAAAGCAAGCTCTTTGAGGCGCACCTTCAAGGTTTCGTATTTAAAGACGATCGTTTCGAAAATTTCCGCGTCGGGGAAGAAAGTCACCTTGGTGCCCGTCTTGTCCGTATCGCCGATGATTTGCAGGGGACGCTGGGGAACGCCGCGGTTATACACCTGCTTATAGACGTGCCCGTTTTGCGACACCTCCGCTTCCAGCCATTCGGAAAGCGCGTTGACCGCCTTCACGCCCACGCCGTGCAATCCGCTCGAAACCTTATAGCCCGAATCCCCGCCGAACTTACCGCCCGCGTTGACCTTGGTAAACACGACTTCCACCGTGGAGATGCCCTCCTTGGGGTGGATCGCGGTGGGAATTCCCCGCCCGTTGTCCTCCACCGTGCAGGAACCGTCCGCGTTGATGGTAACGCTGACAAGGGTACAGTATCCCGCGAGCGCTTCGTCGATGGAGTTATCGACGACTTCGCTGACGAGGTGATGAAGCCCCTTTTCGTCCGTGGAGCTGATGTACATTCCGGGGCGTTTGCGGATATGCTCCAACCCGTCGAGCACCTGAATTTGTTCTGCGCCGTAAGCGCTTTCAACCTTTTCTGCCATATATCCTCCCCGCGGCATTTTTTCCGCGTGCAAGCTGTTTCCAAATCCTATATATTTTAGCATAAAAAAAGAAAATTGTACAGCGTTTTTAAAAAGAAAACGCAAAAAAGGCGCGTAATTTGCCTTACACGCCCTTTATACGCCCTTTCAGTGGGGGGATATTGCAACACACTCTTCCCCGTTACGGGATAAAACCGCGCCGTTTCCAAAAAAATTACTCAACGGCTAAGCTCCGAACGGAAATTTTGCGCGCGGAGAGAGTGAACAAAACCGTCGTGAGCTCGTAAGAGAGCACGAATACGGCAAACACGACGCCGAAAAGCGCAAAGTCAAACGAGTAGTCGGGAATTTCCACGTCCCGAAACACCAGCCCGAGCATGAGCTTTAAAAGTCCGTATTGATAAACCGTTCCCGTTGCAAACCCGATGAACGCGGGAATATGATATCCGCCCAAAACCGCCGCCCAATAGTCGGTAAGGCGGTACCCGCAAGCGCGCATCAGCGCGATGGTTCGGGCATTCGAGCGGACGAGCATGGTCATGGACAGCAAGAGCGAACAGGCGGCGAGCAGAACTCCCATCACGGCGACCGTGATCCCCATCGCTTCGCTTGCAAGATCCCTCATCGAGAACCCCATCTGCAACATCGCGGAAAAGCAGAAGCAGGCAAACGCGACGAAAAAGGCGAGCGCGGGACGGCTTTTCAGCGTGCCGAAAAACAGCTCCGTCAAAAAAGCGCGTTGCTTTTTCGGGGGACGGCTATTGACGGGCTTCCCCTCCTTTCCGCGCAGAAGCGCGGACACGGGCAGACGAAGCTTCAAAAGCGCATATAGAACCGCTAAGGCGGAAAAGCACAAAAACGGCAAAATCACCAAAAAGAAGAGGAGCTCCCCGTGGAAACGCAGAGGCACTTCGGGCAGACCGTCCCCGCTCATGCTTTCGTACACGACGGGCGCAAAGGCGTATCCCCCGCCGAAGCCGACCGCCCCGCCGATGAACACGCTCAACCCGAACACCCAAAAACCGGACGCGATTTTCCAATCGGAAACGCCGAGCGCCTTTAAAATGCCGATCTGTTTGGCGTGCCCGTCGAGATAGAGCTTAACGTAAAACGCAATGAGCACGACGGAAACGAGCATCAGACAAAGCCCCGAAATGAGGCAGGTGAGCTTTGCGGAGAGAAGCTGCGCCTCGTACAGCGGAAGCGAGGCTTCCTCCACCCGATCGCGCACGGCGAGCGCGTCGAGATAAAAATTCAAAAAGAAAGTACACACGAACGCCGCACAGGCGAATACGACGACGATCCCGAACAGTTTCAATCCGTCTTTGATTCCGACCGTCATATTACCACCCGATTTCGAACGCCGTTTTCTTTTGCGCGTTCGTCCGTATCTCCGCGATCTTCCCGCTGTTCATAACGACGACTCTGTCCGCCATGTCCGCAATGGAAGGGTTGTGCGTCACCATAACGGAGGTAAAACCGAGCTCCTCCTGCGCACGGCGCAAAAGGTCGAGCACGCTCCGCCCCGTCGCCTCGTCGAGCGCGCCCGTCGGCTCGTCCAAAAACAGCACCTTGGGGTTTTTTGCAAGCGCGCGCGCAATACTCACCCTCTGCTGTTCTCCGCCCGAAAGCTCCGCGGGACGGCGTTTGCGCTTCTCCCAAAGCCCAACCGCGCGAACGATCTCCCCGTAGTCTTTGTTCCCCGCCAGATCGGCGCACAAACGAACGTTCCCCTCCACGGTAAGGTGCGGAAGGAGGAAGTACTGCTGAAAGACAAACCCCACCGCACCCTTGCGGAATCGGGTAAGCTGTTTTTCCGTCATGGCGGTGATTTCCTCGCCGTCGCAGACGACTCTTCCGCCGTCGGGTTTTTCCAAGCCCGAAAGCACGGACAGCAGGGTGGATTTGCCCGAACCCGACTGACCGAGCACGACCGCAAACTCCCCTTTCCCGATTTCGAGCGACACGTCTTTGAGCGCGGCGCAAGCCGCGTCGCCGCTTCCGTAAAACTTGCAAAGATTTTCCGCAAGTATCATATTCCCGCACCTCCCAGCTCTCGGTAGAGCCCCTTAAACATTGTTGTGAGCATAGCGTCGCACTCCTCCTCCGAAAAAGCGCACATTCCCGTTGCAATGAGGGAAGCGATGCCGTGCGTGTACACCCAATTATGAAAATACAGCTCCCGCGCCCGCTCTATGTCGATACGGTAAAAGGCAACGATCGAGTTTAAAATGACGCGGTAATTCTCTTCGATGACGAACAGGACGTCCCCCTTCGTCGCCTTCCGTTCCTCGAAAAAGAAGAGCTGAAAGAGCTTGGGCTCTTCTTTTGCAAACCGCAAATAGCTCCTTCCCACCCCTTTAAAGGGAATGCTTTCGCGCAGGCCCGCCTCTACGTACTCGTTATAGAGCGCCTGCGCGGCGCGCTCCGCCTCGCGGAAAATTTCATCCATGCCCGAAAAAAGCGTAAAAATCGGACGCGCGGAACTGCCGAGCTTCTGCCCGAGCGCGCGGGCGGTGAGCCCCTCTTTTCCGTGCACCCGCAGAATATCGAGCGCGGCGCAAATTACCTCTTCTTTCGTAAATTTCGCTTTGGGCGGCATAAACTCCTCCTTTTTAAAACAGTTGTTTTAAAACACTTGTTTTATTATAGCAATAAAAAAACCGCCCGTCAAGTATTTCGGACGATTTTCGACGGGGAACTTAATATTCCGAGAGCAACTCGCAAATTTTTAAAAAGTCCCCTTTTGACTTTTCGAACCGTGAAGCGGAGAAATCGTACCGCTTCCTTCGTTTCCCCTTCCACTCATCGCACGATTTTTCTTTTTGCGTTTTCTCCTGTTTTTTCATGCAAAACAGCTCTTTTTCACGGTAACAGCCTATTCCCGCCCTCGTAAACAGCCTCTCGCAATGATTGCAGGTTTCACACCTCTTCCGTTCCGTTATGCTCACTTATCGATTCCTCCAATATTTGCCTGATCGTCGTCAATTCCACCAAATAGTTATTGATCCTTTTTTGCAAATAACCGTTGATCCTCCTGCCCTGCCTCTTCGGCGCGTACCGTTCGCATGTCCCGTTTGCCTCCACGGAATCACGCTTACAGCTGCACTTCCCTAACTCCGTTGCTTTGAATTCCGTCGACCCCTTTATATAATACCGTTCAAAATTCCTACAACGCCGGCAAACTTGTCCTTTTGTTCCCATATTCACCTCCATTAGCGATATTATATATGGTTATTGTTCATAAGTCAAGTATTTTATGTATATTAACCATATAATATTGATAGAATCATATTAAAATTAAAAGGATAATTGACATGATAACAAGCACGCAAATCAACAAAAAGCTAACGGAAACCATACGGCATAGCGGCACAACACAAACCGCAATCGCGAAATCATTAAACATATCGCAGTCTACCATTGCTCATTATTTAAAAGGCGACGCCTTACCGTCGCTTGAAACCTTTGCTAATCTTTGCAAATTGTTGGATTTAGACGCAAACGAAATTCTTTGCTTGAAATAAACGAAGACAATATAAAAGCCACCCGTGTGATATGCACCTCCAAAAGTTTGTCTAACTTTTGGGGTGCATTTCAGCGAGGGTGGTTTTTTCTTTTTTAGTTCGTCATTGAATTACAAAATTTCCATTGCAAGGGAGAGCACCTCTTCGGTCGTCTGCGCGGCGAAAAGCCTGCGCTTCGCCTCCGCCGCGCCCCGCTTCCCCTTGGCGTAAAACGCCGCCATTTTGCGCATAAATACGGTTGCGAACCGCTCGCCGTACAGCTCGCGCGTTTCAGTCAGTTGCTTTGTGAAAAGCTCTGCCATGGGAGGAGCCGTCCCGCCCGTGATATCGCTGAAAACCTGCGGGCGGAAAAGTGCGGAACGCGCGATCATAACGCCGTCCGCCCCCGTTTCCCGCATCGTCTTTTCCGCGTCCTTGGCGGAATAGATCCCGCCGTTTGCGATAACGGGAATACCAACCGCGTTCTTTGCCTTGGCGATCTCTTTAAAATCGCACGCGCCCGCATATATCTTTTCCCGCGTTCTGCCGTGGATCGTGATCATGCACGCGCCCGATCCCTCGCACAGCCGAGCAAACTCCGCCGTACGTTTATTGTTCTCCGTCACCCCCGTGCGGAATTTCACGGATACGGGCTTCCCGCTCTTCACACACGCCGAAATCACCTTTTCCGCCAGCGGGAGATTTTCCATGAGAGCGTTTCCTTCGCCGTTTTTCACGATTTTCGGCATAGGGCAGCCCATGTTGACGTCAACGAGATCGAAGGGCGCAAGCGCCTCGCTCTCGCACGCCGCGCGCATGATCTCGGGGTCGCTTCCGAAAATCTGCACCGCCTTGGGCGATTCGTCCCCGCAGATCAATAATTTTTCCGTTTCTTCACTCCCATACATGAGCCCTTTACAGCTCACCATTTCCGTAAAGGTAAGCCCCGCGCCGAGGGAAATGCACATTTTGCGAAACGGATAATTAGTGTATCCCGCAAGCGGCGCCAAAAATACGTTGTTGGGACACTTAACGCCCCCGAATTCAAGCGCGCGCAACATTTTCCTTCGTCTTCTCGTAATAGAAATTCCACTCCTCGTCGGTAAGATCATGCACGTCCTTCCCGTCTGCGAGCACCAGCTTCTCCCACTCGGTAAAACGCGCAGCGTTCTTTTTCACCGTATCCAAAAGAGCCTGTTCGCTGTCGATCCCCAACAGCTGGGCGGTGTGCATGAGTACCATTAACAAATCGCCGAATTCCTCCGCAATCTCCTTCTTATCGCCTTTTCTCACCGCGCGGGCAAGCTCCTCCGCTTCTTCGGCAAACTTCTTTTTATGGCTTTCGGGAGAGGAAAAATCCCACCCGCCGTTTCTCATGCGCTTTACCGTTTTCTGCGCGCGCAGAAGCGCGGGGAAGCATTGAGGCACGTCGTTCACCGCGTCGGAATAGGCCTTTTGCCCTTTCTCCGTCATTTTGTTTTTATCCCAAACGGAGAGCGCGGTCTCCGCCGCCGTAGCCTTGTCCGTTCCGAACACGTGGGTATGGCGGGAAATAAGTTTTTCACAGACCC
>CAMUFJ010000022.1 GCA_947088135.1 uncultured Clostridia bacterium | reverse complement strand
GCGGCTTCGCCGTAAGCTACCGTCTGTTCCTCGTTTCCGCGCACGAGCGTTCCTCCGCCTCCGTAAAACATCACACGGTAGCTTTCAATTTCCCACTGCGCCGTAAAGGTCACGTCGCCGCTTACGATATACTCATCGCCCGCCTGATATACTTGCAATCCGTCGCTCCAACCGATAAAACGGTAATGAGGACGGGTGAACGGATTTTCGCTTAAAACCACCGTGGTTCCCTCGGACACTTCGAAGGCGCCTGCCGTTCCCGTAGCTTCCGCGCCGCCCGCATAGGTAACGGTTGCTTTCGGCGTTTCAGGGACGTCGGGCTCGGAGGGCGTTTTCCCGATTTGTTCGAACAAAGGGTATTCCCCCGCCTGCTCGTTTACCGCGATCTCAACCGTTCCCAACAGATTCGCTCCGTAGTCGTACACGTTTCCGACGTTGGCAAACCGTATTCCCCGTGCCGCCGGATCCTGTTCGAGGGCATCGGCGAACCGCAAGTATACGGTATACCGTCCTGCGGGCGCCCCGCTCGGAATACGGAACTGCCAATCGTATTCGACGGATTCGCCAGACCCGATCGTGCGCACGTCGAAATCCACCTCCGCGGTATACCGCATACCGTTACCGTCATGCACCAGCAGTGCGGTCGCTTTCTTTTCGTTGATTACGTTGCCGAATCCGACGTTTTCGATCCTCCCCGTCACGTGCAGAATATCGCCCTGCTTTGTGCCCGCCGACAGTGCGGACGCGCGTTGCACCAACCGATACCCCAACCGATTTGCAATATAGGTATACCCGCTTTGTCCCGCGTATACGGTGTCGTTTCCGTGATAGGGCGTATTCTTCCAGGCTGCGATTACGTTGTTGTTCCAGTCGATATTGAGATAGCTTGTATGCGTTACGAACCCTTCCTCGGCAATGTTTTCAACGGAATTGTACGCGCCGATCACACTTCCGCTCGCATCGGCGACCACTTCACCGCCGTAAAAGGTTGTTTGCGCCTGCGTATGCAGCCACTGCGAAACCGAACTGCGATTGTCAGCCCCGAAAGTTCCCAAATCGCTCGACGAACCGAGATAGCCGTCGTTATAGCAACCGACGCGCAAAACGTCTCCGCCGATTTCCGCAAGCTCCTTCGCCCTTTCTCCGAGCGTTTCCTCGGTCAGCGTAAGCCCGTACCTCTGCGACGCCCAGTGCATAAAATACAGCGGGCGACGGAAGGAGATACTCCGACCGGACGGCGCCGCTTTCAGCCACGCCTCTCCCAAGCGGTAGTAGTTTTCCCGATTGCCCTCGGCGGCAAGCGCAGTGGAGTGTTGCTCGCCCCAGGGCCCGAACATTCCCGTTTCCACAGCCGCAACCACGTCGCCGAATTCTTTGAGCACGCCTCCCAATTGAGCAATGTGTTGTTCTATCATATCCATACCGCCGTTCGGTTCTGCTTGCACGTAACGCATACCGTTCGCCGTGTTTTCCTGATAACCGTTGACGTTGTAGGAAAAACGCACGATTGCCGTGCCGCCCGCCAACCGCACGTTTTCAAGAGTCGCCCGCAGACTGCCGAGCGCCGACGCGCCGATCGAACCGTCGGCGCCGTATGACGCAACGGTGTTGGAAGAGGTCATAGAAAGCGCCGCGTTGGACGAATATTCCTCCAACCCGAACCGCAGGTGCAAAATTCCGTACTGCGCCGACAAGGACTTCAAATATGCCGTCGTCCAAAACGCGCCGCTTGCCGATTCCTTCAACCGCGCGCTCAGCGCCTTGTAAAATCCCCGCTCGGGGTTGACGATCTCGTCCGTCGTTTCCCGGTAATCGAGCCCGCTTTCCACCGTGTCGGCCGCGGCTTTCGCCGTTTGTATTTTTTTACCGCCCGCCATAAAACAACTTGTCCCCCCTGCCAAGAGCATGATAGCAGCCGCTACCAATATCCACAGCTTTCTTTTTGCGTTTGATCGCAAAGACTTCCTCATCCCGTTCTCCCCCTTTCAATTGTTTGGTAAACAATATTTGTTTATATTTATTTTATCAGAAGACACTGTCTTTGTCAATAGAAAAACACCGCCGAAGCGGTGTTTTGGTTGATTATTTGTCGCAGTTGGCTTTGAGGGTCGTAAGGCTCTCTTTGAGCTCTTTGGGAAGCCTGTCGCCGAACTGTTCGTAATATCCTGCGATCTCGTCCGCTTCCGCGCTCCAACGCTTTTTGTCGACGGCGAGGATCTCTTGCAAGGTATCCTTGGAATAATCGAGCCCTTCGATATCGATGTCGTCTGCGTAAGGCACGTAGCCGATCGCCGTTTCCTGCGCGCCGACAACGCCCGCGCAGCGCTTGAAGATCCATTCGATGACGCGCATATTGTCGCCGAAGCCCGGCCACAGGAATTCGCCGTCCTTCCCCTGACGGAACCAGTTGACGTTGAAGATCTTGGGAGGCTTTGCGACCTTTTTGCCCATGTCGATCCAGTGCTGGAAGTAATCCGCCATATGATAGCCCGCGAACGGCTTCATCGCCATCGGGTCGTGACGGAGCACGCCGACCGCACCCGTTGCCGCCGCCGTCGTTTCCGAGCTCATGATCGAGCCGACGAACACGCCGTGGTTCCAATCGCGGGACTGATAAACGAGGGGCGTCGTGGTCGCTCTTCTTCCGCCGAACACGATCGCGTCGAGCGGAACGCCTTCCTTGGAGTTAAATTCGGGGGAAAGGCAAGGGCAGTTAACTGCGGGAGCAGTGAATCTCGAATTGGGGTGCGCCGCTTTCACGCCGCTGTCGGGCGTCCAATCGTTTCCGAGCCAATCGATAAGCTTTTCGGGAGCGGGTTTGGAAAGTCCTTCCCACCACACCGTATTGTCCTTGGGATCGATGGCGACGTTGGTGAAAATGGTGTTCTTTTGGGTTGCGGCGAGCGCGTTGGGGTTGCTCTTGGCGTTGGTGCCGGGAGCAACGCCGAAGAATCCGTTTTCGGGGTTGACCGCCCAAAGTCTGCCGTCGTCGCCGACGCGGATCCACGCGATGTCGTCGCCCACGCATTCTACTTTATAGCCCTTCTCCAAATAGTGTTTGGGAGGAATGAGCATGGCGAGGTTGGTTTTTCCGCACGCGGACGGGAACGCCGCCGCGAGGTATTTTTTGGTGCCGTCGGGGAAAGTGACGCCCAAGATGAGCATGTGTTCCGCCATCCAGCCCTCGTTCTTACCGAGGTAGGAAGCGATACGGAGGGCGAAGCACTTTTTGCCCAACAGCACGTTTCCGCCGTAAGCGGAGTTTACGGAAATAATGGTGTTATCTTCGGGGAAGTGCATGATATAGCGCTTTTCGGGATCGACGTCGCATTTGCAGTGGAAGCCCTTGATGAAATCGCCGTCTTTTCCGAGCGCGTCGTAGCAATCCGTCCCCACGCGGGTCATGATCGCCATATTGAGGACGACGTAAATGGAGTCCGTTACCTCGATGCCGATTTTGGAGAAAGGAGAACCGACGACGCCCATCGAATAGGGAATGACGTACATCGTGCGTCCCTTCATTTTTCCGCGCGCGATCTCGCGACTGAGGCTGTACGCCTCGACGGGATCCATCCAATAGTTGATAGGCCCTGCGTCCTCTTTGTTTTTGCAGCAAATAAACGTGCGCGCTTCCACGCGGGCAACGTCGTTTTCCGCCGTACGGTGATAGTAGCAGCCGGGGAGTTTTTCCTGATTGAGTTTAATCATCTCGCCCGTCTTGACCGCTTCTTCGCGCAGAGCCGCGAGCTGTTTCTCGCTGCCGTCGATCCAAACGATCTCGTCGGGGCAGGCGAGCTTCGCGCTTTCCTCCACGAAGTCAAGCACTTTGCGGTTTTCAGTCAATGCTTTCATTGTTGTTTATCCTCCTGAATTTGGTACAATTTGGAAATCGGACAAATCTGAACCATTTTCGTCCGATTTTATTATACCACAAAATTCTGTCAATGTAAACAACCTGTTTGAAAAAATATTTTTATTTTATTTTCTTACGGCGCCCTGCGGGCTGAGATTCCCCGTAAAACTTTCACCCTTCCTGCGGTTTGATATAGTCCCCCGTGTCGGCGGACTGAAAGACGACGATATATCCCTCGTCGTCCGAAAAATGCGAACTCGGGACGAACACCCCTTGCTCCTTCATCTCTTCGGACGCGCTTTCCTTGGGCGCGGCGACGCACAGATAGCGAGGCAGGCCCTCCGAATAAACAATACCGAGCAAAGCGCCGTTCGAGTTCACCCATTCCGAATGGGGAAAAATGTCCGACAGCGTTTTGTCGGGGGGGAATTTTGCAAACGCTTCGTCGAGCCGTTCTTTTACTTCGTCGTAATAGGCGAGCGTTCCGCGCGGGACGGGGCGGGGCGGGACAGCGCGTTCATCTTGGCAAGAATCGCAATCGCCCTCGACTTCTCCGTCTTGCGCTTGCGCGCATACACCAGCGCTTTCATTTTCATCGCCTTGGGGTATGCTGTAATAGTTGGTTGCCGCGATGGCGTCGTCATCGTAATCCTCCTTTTTCTTTTCCGCGCTTTGGGGCTCCGTTTTCTGAGCCGCGGACTTGCTTTTTTGCGGTTTTTTGCGTTCCGCTTCCTCTAACGCCTGCAAGAGCGGGGCATAGTCCTGCGGTGCGCCCGCGCAGTATCCGTAGGCGACGGGCTGTGCGTCCGTTCTCGTAAAGCACAAAAGCGCGGCAAACCCGCGCGCGAGCGACGGCGCGTTTTCAATTTTCATGCTTCCCGTCAGTTCACCGCAATAGACTTGTCCGCCCGCCCACACGGCAAGCGCGTAACGCCCCGCCTTCAAGGGCGCGATTCCCGCAATGCGCGGCGTAACCGTCAGCACGTCGCCTAACCGTTCGGCATAGACCGCTCCCGTCAACGCTCCGCCGTCCGCGGTAAACCCTTTTTTAATTTGTTTTAATACGCAAACGCGTTTTTCGTATGACATGATAAACTCCTCGTACCCGAAGGGTAAATGAATTTTATCACGTTTTTCAAGGCGGATTTTGTCTACAACGGACGAAACGCGGGCGGTTATAGGAGTTTTTCCGTATGCCCGACCGTCTTGACAGAATAATATTATAATGTTATAATAATGCGGAATAGCGTTTGCGCGCGCATTGCGCTCGCTCCGTTCGTTTGTCTCACGCCCCGCAAGAGGTGTTTTGCGGAACGAAATTTGTCGGGAGGTTTTCTATGGAAAAATTAGCGTTTGCGGACGGCGAAAAAATAGGTGTTTTCGACGGGGAAAAGACGACGTTTTTTGAGAGCGCGTACATCAAACGCTACCGCGAATACGCCGAATCCCGCGTGAAAAACACCGAATGGAAGCATACGGGCGAAGGCGCGCTCTTCCGCGGGGACGCCGACCCGTCCCGCACCCGTAAGGAACGCATAGACGCCCGCATCAACGGCGTGGAATGGGAAGGCGACAAAGTCGTCTATTCCTTCTGCGTGAACGATTCTTCCGGCGTGTACCGTAAAAACGTAAACGACGAGAAAGCGCCGGAGGAACACGTATTGTCCTCCTCCGACGAAAATATTTTTTCCCTGCACCGCGCCGACGACACGCTCGCCGTGACCGTTTCCCCTTCCTTCCGAGGAATCACTTCGCAAATCGGTACCTTAGGCTTAAATTCGAGCGAGCTCAAAACGCTCACCGACGGCGACTCGCGGGACGCAAATCCCTTTTTCTCCCCCGTGAAAAACGCACTTCTTTTCGACAGCGCGGGCGTGGGACGGGACGCGGACGGCGAATTTACGGGCAACTACGCGCCCTCCTGTATTTGCGAGCTCGACCTGGGGAGTATGGAGATCCGTGAAATTTTACAGGACCCCAAACTTTCATATTTTAAACCCAAGCAATCGGCGGACGGCACGCTTTATTGCATTCAACGCCCTACCAAAGAAAAAAAAGGCGGGAATCTTTTCTTGGATATTTTACTTCTTCCCGTAAGGCTGTTTCAGGCGATCGCCATGTTCTTGCAGTCTTTCGTGATGCTGTTTACGGGAAAATCGCTCACCTCGGGCGGGGACAACCCGACCAAAGGAAGAGAAAGCAATTCTCGCAAACTCTTTGTGGACGGAAACCTCATCGAAGCGGAGAAGGAGTTCAAGCGCAACAAAAAGTACAAGGACGGAGAATACGGGTTTATCCCCATGAGTTGGAAGCTCGTAAAAATCAACGGAAACACCGCCGAACCGATCAAGAGCGGAATTTGCGATTTTGCGCTTTGCGCGGACGGCGGGCTGTACTGCACCAACGGCAGACATATTTATTATGTGAAAGACGGCGTAACAAAAAAAATCGCCGATACGGAGCGTTGCCTGTCACTTTCCACACAGTCGGTTTCCTCTCTATCGGGCGATTTGTTCGGTTTTTAGCATTTTTTCCCGCCCCGTTCCCCATAACGGATCGCAGGCGGGGTTTTTCTTTTATTCCGGAAAATAGAAAATCTCCAATCCCTTTTCACGGGCATAATTTATCGTGTAGGCGGTTCCGCCCGTGGCGCGCGTGCAATATGCAAACACGCAGTCGGCGCAGTCTACCATGTAGCGGTCGCGCACGAGAAAACAGCCGTTACGGTAGCCTTTGAAGAGCACCGTCTTTTTATCGCACCACTGAATGAGCGCTCGATAGCGCTCTTTTTCTTGCTCGGAATAGCGCGATTCCTGTCCGCCGAACGGAATGCACGCCTCCAAAAACAGTTTGTATTTCCGCTTTAAGTGAACGAGGCATTCGAGCGCCGTCAGATCGAAACCGACCGCCATGCCGCATAAAAAGGTATCGCAACCGTCCTTGACGAGCTCCTCCAACTTATCGTACAGAGCGTTTCGATCGAACGAATCGGGCAGATCCCTGTGCCCCGTGAGCGCGCACGTCCTTCTCACAGCGGTTTGCTCCTCTCTTTGCCGTTCCCGCGCGGATAGACGGCGGGCGTATGTTTGATTTTTCCGATCCGCACAAGGGTGCGCGTGCCGTAATCCTCGGGAAGGGAAAAGACGGCGCTCTCGATCTCTCCCCCGCCGAGCGTTTCGCACGCGCGTTTGCCCGCCTTGATCTCCTCCTCCGCCTCCCCTTTATAGGCAAGAAAGCTCCCGCCCACCTTCACAAAGGGCAGGCAGTATTCCACAAGGGTGGGAAGAGAAGCGACGGCGCGGGCACAGCAAACGTCGAAATGTTCGCGAAAGGCGGGGTTTTTCCCCAAATCCTCCGCACGGCTGTGGAAAACCCTCACGTTTTTCAGCCCCAGTTCGCGCACGCACACGTTTAAAAAGTCGCACTTTTTGCCCGTACTCTCCACGAGAGCGAACCGTAAATCCTCCCGCGCGATCTTCAAGGGCAAAGAGGGAAAGCCCGCGCCCGAGCCCACCTCCACGACCTCCGCGTTTTCGGATATATACGCCTCTCCCGCCAAAGAATCGTAAAAATGTTTGTATAAAACGTCCTTTTCCTGCGTGATCGCCGTTAAATTATACCGTGCGTTATACTCTCTCAACAGCCCCAAAAAGGCGTCGAATTGTTCCTTATGCGCGTTGTACAGCCCTTCGATACGGGCGAAATCGGGTTTGTTCATGCCTCGATTATATCACGATTTTTTCTTTTTTACAACGCTTTGTGGAAGAACGGGCAAAAATTTTCCACACTGTGGGATTTTCTGTGGAATTCCTCCCCGTTCGGGAATTTTTTCGCGCACCGCCCATAGTCCGTGTTCCCGCACCCGAAAACGGGTTGTGGAAAAGCACGGGCTTGTCCACAAATTATCCACGAACGGGAGTTTTCCCATTCGATTCGTTTCTTTTGCAAAAACACCCCAAAATGCTTGAAAAAATTCTTGTTTTCGTTTATAATAAGGGTAGTTTTTCAGCTCTTTATGCATTTGGCCGAGAGTTATCCACAATTCCACGCTATTATTACTATTATTATAATATATCTTTTTTAAAGTACAAGCATCAAGGAGGAAGCAACATGAAATTCGTATGCGACGGGTTATCTCTCTCGGAAGCGGTGATGAAGGTGAGCAAAGCTTGCGCCGTCAGAACCACCGCCCCCGTGATGGAGTGCATCAAGCTCGGAGCGGACAGGGAGGAGATCACCCTGTTTGCGACCGACGGCGAGCTTTCCATTCAAAAGAAGGTAAAGGCGGAGGTGTTCGAAAGCGGAGAGATCTGCGTTCCCGGAAAGCTGTTCTCCGACTTCGTATCCAAGCTTGCGGGAGAAGAGGTGTGCATTTCCACGACGGACAAGGGAATGGATATCCGTTACCGCGACAGCGGAACCTCGATGCAGACCATCGACGCGGAGGAATTCCCCAAAATCGACCTCGAAATCGGGGAAAACTATTTCGTACTCAAACAGGGCAATTTAAAAAAGGTGATCGCGGACACCGTTTTCTGCTGCGCGCAGGACGACGCCCGCCCCGTGTTAAAGGGATGTTTGCTCGAATTTAAGGACAAGCTCGAAGTGACCGCGCTCGACGGGTACCGTCTTGCCGTGTCGAGCACGGAAATTTTATCCAAGAGCGGGGAACGCTCCATCGTGTGCCCCGCCCGCACGCTCAGCGAAATTTCCAAGCTTTTAAACGAGGACGACAAGGACGTGACCGTTTACACCCAAGGCGGAATGCTCATGATGAGCAACGAGGGCACGGTGATCGTGTCCCGCCTGTATCAGGGAGATTTCATTAAAAAGGAAAACGTGATCCCCGCGAAGTTCTCTACCAACGTGAAGTTCGGCCGTCAGGAGCTGACGGCGAGCGTGGAGCGCGCGGCGATCCTCATTCGCGGAGATAAAAACAACCTTATCACCTTCGACGTGGAGCACGGCGGGGTGAGCGTTTCCTCCGCCTCCGAGATCGGAGCCGTTGCGGAAAAGGTGGGAGCCGAGGTAGACGGCGCGGAACTGAAAATTTCCATGAACGCGAAATTCCTCCTCGACGCCCTGCGCGCGCTTTCGGAGGACGAGGTGGTAATTTCCTTCAACGGCGCGATTTCCCCCTTTATTCTGCAAAATAATACCCAAAAAGAGAGTTTATATCTCATCTTACCCGTAAGAAACGCCTCATAATTGCTTGACGGCATGGCGTAAAAACATTATAATCGAAAAGAAACGAAAATTCCGTAACGGAACATATTAGGAGAACGATCATGAAAAGAACTTATCAGCCGAAAAAAAGACAGAGAAGCAAAGTACACGGCTTCCGTAAGAGAATGGCGACCAAGGGGGGCAGAAACACCCTTCAAAGAAGAAGAAACAAGGGTAGAAAGCACATTTCCGCGTAAAAGCGCATGAATTATCTTCGGATCAAGAAGAAAAAAGAGATCACCGGTATTTTAAAGAACGGCAAGCGTGCCCATACGGGCTCGCTTACCGTCGTTTACGTGCCCGCGAAGCAAACGCGAATGGCGGTGTGCGTGGGGAAAAAATACGGCAAGAGCACGCAGCGCAACTTTATAAAGCGCCTCCTGCGGGAAGCGTTCCGAAAATTTGCGGACGGGCTGAAAACGCCTTGCGCCTTTCTTTTGATTCCGAAGGTAACTGAGAGCTATTCCTATGCGCGGTTTGCGCAGGACATCGGAAAAATACTCGGAAGGGAACGTCTGATTGAAAATCAACACCCGACAACTGATACGGCAGAATACGAAATATCTGAGAAAGACGGTGTTTAAACCGTTTTTACGGGCGTTTTGTATTCGGCTGATTTGCTTTTATCAAAAACATCTCTCCCGCCATACCTGTCTATATTCCCCCACCTGCTCGGAGTACACCAAGCGGTGCATCAATAATTGGGGGGTCGTGATCGGCATATTATTGGGAACGTGGCGGATATTGAGGTGCAATCCCCTTTCCAAAGGCGGGATAGATCCCGCGCCCGAGGTTTTTTGGAAAAGGAAGTGGCTTGTTTAAAAAAGGAAGCTCAGCGCAATCTTGCTCGCGTCACAGATACGGAGTTTCCGAACGGGGAAGGAAATGACCAATTTACTCAATACAATTTTAGACTTTTCCCTGTTGGAGCAGGGGTATTCGGTCGGGCTGGATTGGCTCGGTCATTTTGCGAGAGTGATCATCGAGGGCGTCGGGATCATCGGTCTCGGGATCATCGTGTTCACCATCGTATTAAAGGCGATCACCCTCCCCTTCGACATTTACCAACGGGTAAAAATGCGTAAACAGACGCTCATCATGCGACAGATGCAGCCGGAGCTTGAAAAGCTGCAAAAACAGTACGCGAACGATAAAAATATGTACAGCCAGAAGATGATGGAGCTGTACAAAAAGAACGGATACAGTATGTTCGGCGCGTGTCTGCCCATGATCATTTCGCTCGTCATTATCATCGTGGCGTTCCAGGGCTTCCGCACCTATTCCTCGTACGCAAACCTCAATATGTACGTGCATATGTCCGAAGCGTACAATTCCGCGCTCAATTCTTATATTGTGGAGGGCTTGGATTACCGCCTTCCCGTCGACGGAAAGGAAAACGACGATCTGACGATCGCTTGGGACCCTCAAACTCCCCTTGTCGACGCGGAAAACGGGATCACCTACACGATGGCGGAGGTGAACGGCACCAAGATCATGCAAGTGACCTCCGACAGGGCGGACAAGTTTATCTACTACAATTATTCCTTGGAAGGAAAAATGCGCAAGGAATATAAGCTCGACACGGAAAAATTGCTCGCGTACGATCAAAAAATCGTGGCGGACAAGACGCCTAACGAATTTGTGGAAGAGGCGGTCGCGGCGGCGAAGCAATCGGCAAGCGAGAACGGCGGAAGCCTTTCCGAATCGCAGGAAAAGGACGCGCGGGAGAAAGCCTGCAAGGATTATGCCGTAAAAATCGGCGCGACGGCGGCGAGAGAATGGTATTTGGAGAGCGATTCGAGCTTTTTATGGGTAAAAAACGTTTGGTATCCCGACGTTTCCTACGAACACCCTATCAAGGATTACAGCGGATTTAAAAAGTCGTTCGGAGATATGGACGTCGTTTTAGCGGATGATACGGAGGTCGAACTCACCGCCGTGTTCGACGAAACGCGGTACGACAACCTTGTGTCGGAGCTGTCGGAATTCACCGACGCCCCCAACGGATATTTTATTTTGATTATATTGTCGATCGGGTTTATGGTGCTCTCTCAGATTCTTTCCATGAAGAGTTCTAAGGAAACCAACCAATATCAGACGGTAGACGGTTCGGGCGCGCGGTCGCAGAAAATGATGCTCATTATCATGCCGCTCATTTACGGAATTTTCGCGTTCTTTTACAGTGCGGCGTTCTCCATCTATATGACGATGAGCAGTATCATTTCCATTATCGTCATGCTCCTTTCGAATTTGATCATCGGACGCATTTTCAAAAAGAAGGAAGAAGAGGCGTTGAAGGAAAAATACACCCGCAGACTGCCCTGGCAGACGCAGGGAAACAACGACAAAAAGGACAAAAAGTCCAAGAAAAAATAAGACAGAGGAAAGAGAAATGGCAAACAAGGAGTACAGCGGCAAGACTGTGGAGGAAGCCGTTGAGATCGGACTGAAAGAGCTCGGCGTAGCGCGCGAGGAAGTGGAAGTCGTCGTGTTGGACGAGGGAAAAAAGAAGCTGTTCGGATCGGTGCCCGCGAAAGTGTCGCTCACCGTTAAGGAAACGCTGACGGACGGTCAGCGCGCCGTGAAATTTTTGGAGGGGCTCTTCCCCATTCTCGGCGTGGAAGCTCAGCCTACGCTTGCGAGCGAGGACGAAAAAATCATCATCGAGTTGGAGGCGGAGTCCGCCCGCAGAATCATCGGCAGAAGAGGCGAGCTGATCGACGCCGTTCAGACGCTTGCGGGAGCCGTTGCCAACACGGGCAGAAGAGATTATAAACGCGTGGTCGTGGATTGCGGGAATTACCGCGAGGAACGCGAGGAAACCTTGAAACGGGTGGCGGAAAAGCTTGCGGCGAAGGCGGTGCGCCTCGGCAAAAGAATGCGTTTAGAGCCGATGAACCCCTATGAGCGCAGAATTATCCATTCCGCGCTTGCCGATAACGAAGAAGTGACGACGGCGAGCGAAGGGAAAGAACCCGTGAGATACGTAGTGATCATTCCCAAAAACATGAGAAACGGCGGTCGCAAATTCGACCGGAACGACAGGAACGACCGCGGCGGCAGAAACGGCGGCTTTAAAAAGGGCGGAAAAGACCGCGAGAGAAAGTTTGACAAATACGGCGATAGAAAGCCCTATCCGAAGCGCGAGCTTCCCGCAGAAGGCACGCCGGAATCGTCGGGAACGAGCTTGCACCGCGAAAGTTCGGGAAGCGGTTACAAAAAAAGCGGTTTCAGCGGATTCTTCGGAACTTATCTCGGAAAATCAGACGACGAAAATAGCGAAGAATAATCTTACAATCAGTGAAAAAATATTGTTTTGTGAAACCCACCGTGTAATTGCGGCGGGTTTTTATTTGTCCTTTCACCCCTACCCTTCTACTAAAAAAGACTCCCTTTGAGTCAAGGTGAGTCTTTCATTCCCCAAAAACGGCAACAAAAAACGCCTGCACAAAAGTGCAAGCGCGTCGGAAAACTCAGTTCTCCTCCAACCATTTTTTTGCGTTTGCTTTGGTGTAAGCGGTAATTTTCTCTTCCTTGAAGGGAGAAGCTTCCCCGCCGTTGGTATAAAGAAAATAGTCGCCCTCCGCGGTAACGTACATCGTCGTTTCATATCCTGCGGGATCGCCGTAGTATCCGCTCGTTACCTTTTTCGCAATCGTAGCTTTTTCCGTATCGTAAGTCTTCGTCTTGGTTGTCTTAACCATTTTGCACACTCCTTTTTTCTTTCATTTTATTACTTCTTAACATTTTCGTCAAGAAAATAAACCGTGGGCGAAATGAATGTTAAATTTTGTGAGTGTGAAACAATTTAACATCGCAATGACAATTATATTGTGAAATTTTCACGCGCGTTTGGCTTCGATTCCCCGAAGAGAAAGAGAATAGATCGCTCCCGCTACCGTTTCCGCCATGGAATATACCATATTCAGGCGTGTGAGATTGAGCAAAGAATAGGAAAACGCCGATTTGCGCGCGACGATGCCGAGCACGGAAACGTCCCCCACTTTACCAAGCCGTTTGTTTGCGCCCGAGCCGGGGCGGAGAGAACCGTCGATTACTTTCAAAAGCCCTACCTCCGACTCTTCTCCTACCGCCGCGTCGACGGCGATGATTTTGCTGTCGGGGTGAGTTTTGCGCAAAAACGCGTTTACGTACTTCACTTCCTTCGCTGTAACGGGGTTTTGTAAAGTGCCGTAAATAAATCCGCATTCGGCGCCGCATCTTCTCAGCAGAGTGCCCGTTACGGGCCCGAGCGAGTCGCCTACGGCAAGATCGCTTCCGATGCATAAAATGACCGGCGGAGCGGTCAAAGGCCCTAAGGTCTTTTCCAACGCGAGCATCAGCCCCGTTTCCGCCATCGAATTATAAAAATGAAAACTGTACTCCATAATCATACTCCAAGCTCATAATTTCTCGTAGATTATTTCCCGATTTATGAAAATTTAAACGGAAAATGCGGGAATAGGTTGACTTTTTTCCCCGAGAATGGGATAATAACATATGTTAGACGCGCAGGCGTTTTTTTAAGGAGAATCATGTCCTGGATACTCGACGTAATATTTTTTATCGTCCTGCTGCTCGGAATCTTTTTGGGAGCGAAGGCGGGCTTTATCAAGAGCGTGTGTAAGATCGCGGGAGTCGTCTTTGCCGGCATCGTGGCGTTCACCTTTGCAAACGCCCTCAGCGCCAAGTTTGAGGAATGGTTCGGCTTTACCTCCCTTATGGCGAGCGGTGCGCTCAGCATGAAAGTCGCGGGCTGGATTTCGTATATTATTTGCTTTATCTTGCTTGCCGTAGGAACAAAGCTCGCCGCATGGCTCTTGGGAAAGGTGGGAACGGCTCTCGCCGAGAGTTTAAAACCCTTTGAGGTGATAAACCGCTTTGCGGGCGGACTGTTCGGACTTGTAGAAGCGCTATTCGTCCTTTTCTTGCTGATGACGATTTTCTATTGGATCGCAAACGGTTTGAACGTGACGGCGCTCAACGACTTTATTTCAAACAGCGGCGTAGTGGGAGCCATCTATAAGTCTGAATTCTTTGCATATCTCGCAAATTTCAGTTTTTTAGAATAAATTAGTTAGAAGCTTAACAAAGCAACGACCCTGTTAAAAATGCGCCACTATTAAGATTTTTGCGCCATATAAATTTCAAAAAGAATCGCGATACGCGATTCTTTTTTTCATTTCCGAGTCAAAGATAAAAATTATACCGACGAGTAAACCTTCGATACGGAAAGCTGCAACGGGTGTAGAAAACCGTCTGAACAATACTTAGTGTAAGATTTTCCATTACGGGGAAAGATGGCTCCCATAACATAAATTAAGTCATGATAATAGCATAAAAAAGGAACATTATCAATGACGGCAGTCTATTTATTATCATACCGGCATAGAATAAACAATCAGTTACGCCCATGGTCAAATATTAGCACCGAATGTTTCACGTGAAACACTGATTTTTGAGAAAATTCTCGGGAGTGTTTCATGTGAAACAATAAAAACGGTCAAAATAAGCTAACGCAAGGCAAAAAAAGCGGATTTTGAGGTGTTTTTGTGATAATTATGAAAAATCGGAAAGAATTTCCATGAAACACTTGATTATTTTTGTGATATGTGATACAATAATGCCGTTGAAATTACGCATACTGACATGCGGACAATAATAATGAAAATAAGGAGAATTAGATTTGAGTAAGACGGCAAAAGCAATCATTGCGGTTGTCTTGGCGTTGGCACTCGGCATCGGGTTATATTTCATCTTAACCACGGTGATCAAGGACAACAAGAAGATGACCACAAGCGAATTTATTACGCACGTCAAAGGGTTTGAAGTTGACGAGAACGGGGACAAACAACCCATATTAAGCGGTGAGAAATTCGCGCGCGTTTATATCGACGGATATACCATTTACGGTAGTTTTAGCGACAAAAAGACTAATTCGGGTAGCTATGACCATTGGGCGTACATTTCCAATATGCATACCGTAGACGGATTTGCGACGCTGGAAGAGTGGTTGGAAGAATACAATGTGCAGTATGATTACAGCAATCCGAACGCGGGGAGCGGATGGGGGAACGTAATCTATATCGGCATTCTCGTGGTTGCGGGTGTGCTCCTCATTATTACGATGCGCGCGGCGAGCGGCGGTGGCGGCAAGGTCATGAATTTCGGCAAGACCAAAGCGCGCGTGTCTACCAACTTAAAAGTGCGTTTCTCCGACGTTGCGGGTGCGGAAGAGGAAAAGGAAGAGCTGAAAGAGGTTGTAGAGTTCTTACGCAGCCCTAAAAAGTTCTCCGACCTCGGTGCGAAGATTCCTAAGGGGGTGCTTCTCGTAGGCCCTCCCGGAACGGGAAAAACGCTGTTTGCGAAAGCGGTTGCAGGCGAAGCGGGCGTTCCCTTCTTTTCCGTAAGCGGTTCGGACTTCGTAGAGATGTACGTGGGCGTGGGTGCGTCGCGCGTACGCGATTTGTTCGATATGGCAAAACGTAATCAGCCCTGCATCATTTTCATCGATGAAATCGACGCAGTGGGGCGTCAGCGCGGCGCAGGATTGGGGGGCGGTCATGACGAGCGCGAACAAACCCTCAACCAGATCCTTGTTCAGATGGACGGATTCGAGACGAACGAGGGCGTTATCGTTATGGCGGCAACCAACCGTGCCGACATTCTCGACGATGCTTTGCTTCGTCCCGGCAGATTCGATAGACAGATTTACGTCAACCTGCCCGACGTGAAGGGAAGAGAGCAGATTCTCAAAGTTCATGCAAGAAATAAGCCGTTGGCTCCCGAAGTTAACTTCAAGATCATTGCCCGCATGACGAGCGGGTTCTCGGGAGCGGATCTCGCCAATCTTTTGAACGAAGCGGCGATTTTGGCCGCGCGTGCCAATAAGACGATGATCGGAAACCACGAACTTTATGAAGGGATTAACAAAGTTATTATGGGGCCTCAGAAGAAGAGCCGTGTGGTGACGGAGGCGGATAAGAAGTGTACCGCCTATCACGAGGCGGGTCACGCGATCCTTGCGAAGCTCTGCGAAAAGAATGAGAACGTACACGAAGTATCCATAATTCCGCGCGGTATGGCGGGCGGTTATACGCTTACCCGCCCCGAGAACGACGACACCGACTATACCGTTAAGAAACTTAACGATATGATTTGTATGTTGCTCGGCGGAAGAGTTGCGGAGGAGATCGTCATTCAGGACATCTCGGCGGGCGCGTCGAGCGATATTAAAAAGGTCACGCAGATTGCGCGCAAAATGGTGACGGAGTGGGGCATGAGCGAAAAGCTCGGACCTATCGTTTATGCGAGCGACGGCCCTGTCTTTATCGGGCGGGACTTCGAGGAACGCTCCTCGTACAGCGAGGAAACCGCCGCAGTCATCGACGCGGAGGTCAAAGCGATCGTGTCGAGCGCATACCAGCGCGCGAAGAAGCTTCTGCTTGAAAAACGTTCGATCCTCGACAATATGGCGCGCGTGCTCGTGGAGTGCGAAACCATTTATACCAAGGAAGTGGATATGCTCATGGAGGGCGCAAGCTACACCGAGGTATTGAAATATTTGGAGGATCACGATAAGGGTATGCCCGACGCCCCCTTCGGCGAACAGGGAATGAGATCGGAGAGCGCGCCCGCGCCCGAGAAAAAGGAACTTCCGGAGAAGACGGAGGCAACGGAAGATAAGAGCGGAGAAGCGAAAGCGGAGCCTGCAAAAGAGGAGCCGAA
Source organism: uncultured Clostridia bacterium (assembly GCA_947088135.1). GTDB lineage: Bacteria > Bacillota > Clostridia > Christensenellales > Borkfalkiaceae > Gallimonas. The sequence continues at coordinate 13,188 of CAMUFJ010000022.1, read as the reverse complement.
AAACTCCGGAACCAACGACGATAAGGAGTAAGGTATGGGAAAAATCATTTCGTTTTCCAACCAAAAGGGCGGCGTAGGAAAGACGACCACCTGCGTCAATATGGCGGCGTATCTCGCGACCGCCAAGCGGAAGGTTTTGCTCATCGATCTCGACCCGCAGGGAAACGCTACGACGGGGCTCGGCTTTTCAAAGAGCACGCTTAAAAAATCGGTATACAACGTGTTGATCGACGAGGAGGAAGTAAAGGAGAATACTCTTACCACCGAGCTCGAAAACCTGTTTATTTTGCCCTCCAACATCGATCTCGCGGGTGCGGAGGTGGAGCTCGTCTATAAAAAGAGCCGTGAGAAAGTACTCAAAGGCGCCTTGGAAAAGGTGCGCGGAGAGTACGATTACATACTGATCGACTGTCCTCCTTCCTTAGGGCTGATCACCATTAACGCGCTTGCCGCGGCCGACAGCGTGATCATTCCCATTCAGAGCGAATATTACGCTTTGGAGGGGCTTTCGCAGCTCATGAACACCATCGCGCTTGTGCGCCAGCACCTCAACAAGGGGTTGAAGGTGGAGGGCGTCGTGCTCACGATGTACGACGGACGTTCGCTCATCAGTAAACAGATCGCGGCGGAAATCAAGAAATATTTTACGAAAAAGCTGTACGAGATCGTGATCCCGCGCAACGTGCGCCTTTCGGAGGCGCCCAGCCACGGCAAACCGATTCTGCTCCACGATCCCAAGTGTATGGGCGCGCGGGCATACAGCGCTTTAACGGAAGAATTTATGAAAAAAACAGAGAGAGAAGGAGAATAAATTATGGTGAAAGGACTCGGAAAGGGGCTTTCCGCGTTATTTAGCGAAACGGAAGAGGCATACGGGAACGCGCAAACGGAAACGGGGAACGCGGCGGAGGTCGATATTTCGGACATTTATCCCAATCCCGACCAACCGCGTAAGGCGTTCGACGAGAACGCGCTGAACGATCTCGCCAATTCCATTAAGGAGCACGGCGTCATTATGCCCCTTGTCGTAAACAAGGCGGCAGGCGGACGGTATATGATCATCGCAGGCGAACGCCGTTACCGTGCGGCGATGCGCGCAGGTCTTTCGAAAGTGCCCGTTATCGTAAAAGAACTTGACGAGCGGGAAATCCAAGAAATCTCCCTGATCGAGAACTTACAGCGCGAGGATTTGAACCCCATCGAAGCGGCGTACGGCATGAAACGGCTCATGGAAGAGTTCAGTCTGACGCAGGAGGTGCTCGCAGAACGGCTCGGCAAATCCCGTCCCGCCATCGCCAACACCCTTCGTTTGTTAACGCTGTCGTCCGAGGTCGTCGCGCTCGTGAGAGAGGGAAAACTGTCTTCCGGGCACGCGAGAACGCTCGTGACCGTACCGCAGGAATCGCAGGGCGAGCTTGCCCGCGAATGCGTGAGAAACGGCTGGTCGGTGCGGGATATGGAACGCGCCGTCAAGCAGTTCCTGAATCCGCCCGAGGTTTTGGCAAAGGACAAGGAAAAGAAAAACGCGCTTGCAAGCGCGGAGCTCAAACATCTCGTGGAACGGATGCGCGGGTCTTTCCGCACCAAAGTATCTCTCATCGGCACGGATAAAAAGGGCAGAATTTATATCGATTACTACACGCGCGACGATTTGGAACGGATCAGCGAGATTCTGGACATTCTCGACCGTATGGAGTAAATGGAAACAATATAATATAGCAAAAGGCGGAGAACGCGGTCAACGCGATTCTCCGCCTTTTTTTACGGGAAGAGCAAATTGCGGTTCGCTAAGCGAAAAAATCGCCTAAAAAATGGCAGAAAAGGCGGAAAATTCCAAAAAATCGAGCAAAAAATCGTCTTTTGGTGAGTTTTCTCTAAAAAAGTATAAAAAAAGGTGAAATTATCACAAAAAAATTTCCAAAAGACCATTGACAAACCGAGAAGGGTGTGCTATATTAAAGTCACTACAAGAAATGACGATGGGGGGAAGTCATGATATGAGGCGTATTCGCTAACTTTTTTGCTTGCACTTTTTTTGCGTAACGAAGCAAGGTTTACGAATGCGTCTATTTTTATTTTCTTCACCCTCTCGGCGGAATTTTTTCCGGACGGGTGTTTTTTACTGCCCAATACCCCCAACGGGCGGGAACCCCGAGGACTTGTATTTTCAATTTTGTAACGAAAAGGGAGGAATTTAGAAACATGAAGGCAAATAAGAGAAGATGGTTGAAAAACGTATCTCTCGTGGCGCTCTCCGCGGTGATGGTAAGCGGCGTTGCGCTGGCGGCTGCCGGTTGCGGAAATAACGGCAATTCGACGGTGAGCAATCCCGAAGAAATTTCCGTTTATATTTTCTGCAACAAGGCGGACGAACACACCAACAATACCATTTGCAGAAAGTGGGAAAAAGAGTATGAAGCCAAAACGGGACAGCCCGTAAAAGTCGATTTGACCGTGAACTACGACAAAGCGGACTATTTCAGCGATTTAAGCAAACGCTTGAACGGCGGACGCAATAACATTCAGGACATCATTTATTTGTCGCCTAAATACGTGCAAAGCTATGCGAAAGCGGGTACCGTTATGGATTTGACCGATTACCTGACGACCGACGCGCAGGCGGTTCAAAATATCGGCGGTATTTGGTCGAACGCGATTTCTTATTACGGAAATTCCACTGCGGCGAGTTATTCTCCCGGCCAGCAGATCGAGTATCGTGCGGACGGAGCGAACGGCGCGGGTTTCTATACTACGGGCGGCTCGGACAAAGTCGGCATTTACGGACTTCCGAAGGACTATTCCAACTTCTCGATGGGTTACAATAAAAAATATTTCTCCGACGCGATGAAGAAGGCGTACGAAACGACGAAGGGCTCTACTGCCCGCAAGGTGAAGAGCGCGAGCAAGACGACGGTTGCTTCCAAATTGGAATACGAGGGCTATACGGGCAAAAACGATAACGTTGCGACTTTCGCGGCGAGCGGCGACTATACGCTTTCCGACGGAACGGCGGCAAAGGCGGTGGAGGGACAGGAAGCTCCCCTCATTGCGGTCGGCGTTCCCGTCACCTACAAACCCTTCAACTTCTACCGCTATGCGACTTTCACGGAAGCGCTCAACGCGGGGGATCCCATGGCGTGCGCGACGGACGAGTTTACGGCGGGCGGAGGTTACACCGTTACTCTCCCCGGCTTCCCCGGCGACACTTTCGAAATCACCGATCAGACAAACGCGACGGCGATGAATGTTCCTTACGACGCGAGCCTCGGCCACACGGTATTCACTTATGCCGAATACGGCGCGCTCGTTTGGGCGGTGACTTATTATCTTAATACGTTCGATTGGGATTCTTCGACGCCGACCCAAGGTGCGGGCGGATTGACTATTTCGAGCGGTCAGCAAGCAATTTACGGCAGCGAGCAGTACGAAGGCACGCAGGGCAACGCGCTCTACCTTCTTCCTTGGCTTGCCTCCAACGACGCCGACCTCATCAATAGCAATTCTACGAAATGTTCGAACGGCGTAACCCTCGACGCGAATAAATCCGCTTATGAAATCGGCGGAACGAACAGCGAGGATCGCGCCAAGCTCAACCTCGACGGCACGACGAGAAACGCGAAGGTGCAGTACGGTATGGACAGTAAGAACTTCATGGAAACGTACGGCGCTTATCAGGAATTCGGTTCTACCTGGAACGGCAACTCCGGCAACGCGGGCGATACCGATACCACCAAGACGGCTTCCGGTTGGGATTATTTCCGTATGGGCGCGGCGGTGTTCTACGGCGCGGGTACCTGGGACGCGGCGACCCGTAACGATACCAAGATGGACGTGTTCGAATTCGGTCAGATGCCTACGCCCGTTTCCGAACGGCTTGCGCTCTATACCGAAACCAAAGACGCCAACTATGACCCCGTCACTTACAGCAACAACGAAAAGGTGAAGGGCACGGGCGACAGTGCGAACGGCGATTACGATCAGCGCAGTGCGCTATCCTCGGGAAAGAAAGTCTATACTAAGACGGAAATTGAAAACAACCAAATCAAACGTCAGGATAAATGGGCTGCCCGCATGGACTCCGTAGGGTATGCGGCGAACGGCAGACTTGCCGAGCTCACTTCGGACAGCAACGAATATTGGAAGAAAGCGGCGGCGCCCTCCCTCATTGCGGCGCTTACGGTCGGCAGAGAAGAGCAGGTCACGCTCACCTATGCGGGCGCGCAGCTCCCCAACTTCATCGATCAGTGCTCCGATTTCCTGTATTATCAGGACGAAGCGTATGCGGATAAATCCTTCAAAGATATGCTGACCCCCGACGGCTTTGCGGACACGCCCGCGGGCGAGGGCAGAGCGGTTTGGGATTACTACTATCAAGTAGCGCTCGCTTTGGCGGCGGATTCCCTGACGGGTTCCTCAAAGAGAGATTTGACGGTCAAGCAGTGGGTCGAGCAGAGCGGTTACGGTCACTACAAGGCAGGTGCGCCGAAGGGTGAGGGCGCGCTCCGTTACGACGAGCAATATGCGGACGTCGTGCTCAAAGATTTCGCGGGCGGTAACGATACGAACATCGCGTTTGCGATGAAGGTTCTGAGAATGGTTTGCTTCAATTATGCGGAACGCGATCTCAACATCAGAATGCAGTACGGGCTCAACTCGGTAAGAGATGCAAGTATGTATACCGAAAAGGACACTTGGCTCGGCACGCTGAACGGCGGCGGTCAATCTACGCTTCTTGCCTATATCAACCAAAGAGAGCTTTCCAGCGCGCAGAAACAAGCGTTCGGCAACAAGATTGCTCACTCGATTACGGACAGCACGTTATCGGGTGCAAACAGAAAAGATTTCTGGACGCCTGCGCTTTATTGCCTTACCTCGGCAAGCGCGGCGCAGAACAGCTTGAATACCAACTCGTAAAATAAGTACGGCGGTCCCGTTTTCGGGGCGGGACTGCCGTAAATCTTTCGGAAGGAGGGATAAGAATGGAAGAAAATATAACCGTAGCGCAGGCGGCGGAAGCCGTAGCGGAAGCGGTGATTCCCGAGAAGAAAAAGAGAAAGCCCGTCAACCAGCAAAAGTTGCAGGATAACATCTGGGGTTGGGCGTTCTGCTTGCCTCTCATTGTCGGAACGGTCGTATTCGTTTACTTTGCGTTGGTAATCGCGCTGTTGCTTTCTTTTACCAACTATAACGTCAATTCCGGCGGGATATGGGAATATTTAGGGAAGATGTTCAGCGGCGACAAGAGCGTGTTCGACATGACGGCGGAAAGCGCGGGCGGAGTAATCGGAAAGAAATACGATCCGTTTTATTGGTATCGGTTTGCTTTTTCCGAAAAGGCGTGGTTCACAAGCGATTGGGCAAAGACTCAGCCCATCTATAACGAGGTCGGCGAGATCATCGGTTTCGGAAGAACAAGCAACGCAATGTGGGCTACCATGTTCAACACGGTGTTTTATTTGATCGGGATTCCGATCGGCATGGTTCTTTCCGTGTTCTTCGCGGTTTGTATGTCGCGCGACATCAAGGGCGGAAGCGTGTTCCGCGTGCTCTACTATCTCCCTTGCGTTGCAAGCACGATCGCAATCGTCTATACGTTCCGCATCATGTTCACGGACGACGGCGTGTTTAACCAAATCCTCGGCGGAAAGGTAATTCCTTGGCTTGGTGAAGGAAACCCCGATTGGGGAGGGAAAGACCCCTATTGGACGCAGGGACTGCTCAGCAAGACGATGATCGTCATCATGTCCGTGTGGAAGGGCTTGGGCGGTACGATCATTCTATACGTTGCGGGGCTTTCGGGCGTAAACGCTTCCACCAAGGAAGCGGCGCAGATCGACGGTGCGAACGGCTGGACGACGTTTTGGAAAGTGACGATGCCCGATTTGTATCCCGTTATCTTTTACAACGTCGTAACGGCGGTCATCGGCGGAATGCAGATCTATGCAGAGCCCGAGCTGTTCTTCGGCACGAACGTCGCGCAGGGCTATCCCAACTTGATGACGTCGGGTTTTGTAAGTCTTATTTGGTATCACGGAACGGCGAAGAGCCCGTCCGCCTATCCTTCGCAGGGCGCTGCCTACGGTATGATTCTTGCGGTCATCATCTTAATACTTACGCTCTTCCAGTTCTGGCTGGATTCGAGGAAAAAAGACTGAGGAGGAAAGAAAAATGGAAAACGTTATCAATGAAAACAACGTTCCCGCTGAGGAAGAAGTTCATTATTCTACCTTCCGTCATGCGGTCGGCGCAGTGCTTGCTTTCTTCGGTTTTTCTTCCAAAACGCACCGTGCGAGTAAAAAGCGCGCCAAGCTCGTGGGAGATATCGTTACTTATATCGTTCTGCTTTTCGGAGCATTCCTCATGGTCTATCCGTTTTGGTGGATGATCGCGGGCTCATTTGCAAACACTTGGGATTCTTCCACGGCGGACTTGTTCCGCGAAATGGTTTGGTGGCCGAGCGTGAGCACTTGGAATTCCGAAATGCCCTACGGCGGAATTTTCTACAACTACTATAAGCTGTTCCAAGACGGATTTTCGGGCGGTATCTTCAACCCCGCATTCAGTTACTGGCGTGCGGTCGGAAACAACCTCATCTATTCCATCGTGCCCGTCGTGGTGGGCGTTATCACTTCCACGATGGCGGCGTTCTCGTTCGCCAAGATCAACTGGTTCGGCAGAGATAAGGTGTTCCTGTTCCTGCTTGCGGCAATCATGGTTCCCGGGCCTTCCATTATGGCTGCGCAGTACGTGTTATACGGCACATGGAATATGCGCAACGCGCTCGCTCTTGTCGTACCTGGGCTGTTCGGCTCGATCATGACGGCGTTCTTTATCCGCCAATTCCTGTTCGGGCTTCCCACCTCCATCATCGAGGCGGCGAAAATCGACGGCGCGGGGTATCCGAGAATTTTCTTCGGGTTTATTCTTCCGCTCGCTTTGCCCGCGATCATGGCGCAGGGACTTCTGTCCTTCATGGGTTGCTGGAACAACTATATGGGCTCTTTCATCTTTATCGATCCGGGCTCGCAGTGGATCAACCTGCCTCATGCAATGTACATCATGAACAACGCGGTGGACGGGAACAACACGGCGCCCGTTATCGCGGCTTCCGTCATGTGCGTCCTGCCCGTCATCATTCTCTTTGCTTGCTTCCAAAAAATGATTATCGGCTCGCTCATGCTTACCGGTTCCAAAGAGTAATTCAAAACGGAGCGGCGACGCTCCGTTTTTACTTCAACAACTGCAATCACCGCAAATGGCGATTTGCGGAATACAAAAAAAGGGGATACGTTATGAAAACCAAAAAGACACTTTGTTTGGCGCTTGCACCTATTTTCGTGCTTTCCTTGGCGGCGCTCTCGGCTTGCGGAGATCCCAACGAGCCGCCCAAAGACGATAATCCGCCCACCGATACTTCGACCAAGGCAGTCATGCCCGTCGGATATCTCGACACGATTTACGAGGACGGCACGCGCACGGAATCGGGCGTCGGAATGAATTCCACGCACGACCCCGTGTTCGTTGAGGCGAAAAAGGACGGCAAGTCCGTCTATTACGCCTTCTCCACCGACAACGACCAGTACGGCGTTCAGGTGCGCAGAAGCGAGAACCTCTATCAGTGGGAGAGAAAAGAGCCCGCGATCAAGGGGTTCACTTCCTCCACGAAAGAATCGGACGTGAAGAGTATGTACCAAAACAAGACGGCGGAGCTTCAACCCGTTTACGACGTGCTTTCCAAGTTCGGCGATTGGAAAAACGCTTGCTGGACGCTTTGGGCGCCCGACGTCGTGCCCGCAACGAGCAACGCTTCGCTCGACGCGGACGGCGAATGGTGGCTGTATTCCTGCTGGACGGCGGCGTTCGGCTCCATGCAGTCGATTATTTTCAAGTGCAAATCAACCGTGGGCATCGAGGGGCCGTACACCTACGAGAGCATCATCGTTCAGCACGGCAACGGCGACGGCGGGCTCAACGAAATCGACCCCAGCGTCTACTATACGCCCGACGGCAAAATGTATCTTTCCTACGGCTCTTACGGCACGGGATTTGCGACCATTGAGCTCGATGCGCAGACGGGGCTGAGAAAGTCGGGGGCGGCGACCGATCCCGGTACGAAAATTCTGACGGGGAACGGCTTCAACGCCGAGGGCTCGGCGATTTCCCACCATACCGTAAAAATTTATAACGGCGACATCAAAACCGAGGAATACGACGAGAGCAAATGGCAGGACAAGAGCCAATATTACATGATGGGCTCTTGGGGCGCGCTCGCCTACAACTACAATATGCGCGTGTGGACGAGCGACGCTCCCGACGGCAATTTCACCTCCGAGCGCGGTACGAGCGGGTTGCAGGTTTCGGCGAGCTGGACGTGGAGAAAAGAGGGGCAGGGCGTTACGGGATCTACCACCATTCCCCACAACCAAAAGGATCTCAACTATTATATCCCCGGGCACAACGATATGCTCACCACCACCGACGGGCGCAACCTGATCATCTATCATACCCGCGTTTCGGAGGGAACCAAAGATAATAAGCCTTCCTTCCAAGAGGGCGAACATTATCTCTATACAAGTCTTTACGACTTCAACTCCAAGGGTCAGCTCGTCATCAACCCCAACCGCTATGCGGGCGAGAAGGCGGGCGACGTCACCAAGGAGGAGCTGCTTTCCAAGGCGAAGGACGGAAAATTCTCCACGGTCGTGCTGGAATCGGCGAACGTGTCGTACACGACGAAGGCGACGATCGGGCATGCGAAGGATTGCACGCTGAACGCGGACGGTACTGTTTCGGGCGCGTACACGGGAAGTTGGAAAATGTACGGCAGTCACTATATCTATTTGGAGCTTGACGGCGTTTCTTACTACGGTTCGGTCATGCCCGCCTACGTGCGCCAGTTCGACGCGGACTTCGGCTCGGCGGGACGGCCCGGTTACACCATTTCCGCTATTTCGGACGTCAAGGACAACGAGAACAAAATTCTCTATATGAACACGCAATTTTAACGGAGAGTTCATAGAGGAGAAACTATGGCGATACAATATCCCAAAAATCCGCGGTTTAACAGGCTCGCCATGCGCGTACCCGATTACACCGCTTGGCAGGAGGGTTGCGCGCACGATCCCGCTCTTTTGGAATGGGAGGGGAAGTTTTACGCATATTCCACCGATACGTTCGGCGCGCCGAGCGGCTATCAGATCCGCGTGAGCGACGATCTGCTTCACTGGAAATATATCGGCTCTGCATTTCCCTTAGAGGGGAGCGCCGCCCGCTACCAAAGCGGTGCGGGCGGAAAGGGCGCGGGCAATTTGCAGGAGGCGTACGATTGGTGTAAGACGGGGCGGCGGGAAATGCCCTGCGGCGTCTGTACCCGTACGGACGGCAATTTTTCCCTTTGGGCGCCTCACTGTGTGCGGGGAAACGACGGAAAATTTTGGCTGTACTTTTGTTTAACGGGCTACTTCGGCGGTTCTAGATCCTGTATCGGAATCGCCAAATCGGAGTCCCCTTCGGGCGGGTTCGAGTGCGAAGCTCTTCTCGTGCAGTCCCCTTCGGGCTGGCGGACGCCCAACGCGATCGATCCGCAGGTGTTTTTCGCGGAGGGGAGAATGTTCCTCGTTTACGGCTCTTTCGGGACGGGGCTTCACCTCTTGGAGCTCGACCCCGCAACGGGTATGCGGAAAACGCCCCGCGTCTATGCCGATTTCGAGAGCGGTAAATGCAGTTATGCAGAGTATTACGGCGTCTGTCTTGCCAACGGTTCGTTAGAGGGCGGTGTGATCCGTTATCACAAAGACGTGCCCGTGCTCGAAAACGGCGTTTGGAAAAAGAAAAACTATTACTATCTCATGTGTTCGTACGGCTCGCTGTCTTCGGCGTACAATATGCGTTGCGGAAGAAGCGAGCGTCCTGAGGGGCCCTACGTGGACGTAAACGGGAACACCCTCGTCTGCTCCACCGACCTCGGCACGGGGAATAAACTGCTCGGTTCCTTGCGTTGGAGCGACGGCGCGCCCGATTTCTTTTGCCCCGGGCACAACGACATGTTCGTTACCGAGCGGGGAGTGCCTCTTATCAGCTATCATTGCCGTACCAATTACTTCATCGAGCGCGGTGCGAGTATTTCCAATAACTTCCATTACCTCTATTTGGGGCAGTACGCCTTCAATTCCTCGGGCTGGCTCGTCATGAACTGCAACCGTTATGCGGGCGAAACGGTACAACCGATCACCGCAGAAGAATTTTTGGGGCTTTCCGCGGGCAAGTTCGACGCGGTTTTGTTTACCCAGCGGTACGACCCCGTAAAACCCGTGCGCGTCACGCTCTGCGCGGACGGCACGGTGGATGGAACGCTGCACGGTACTTGGCGGTTGTACGACGGATATTATATCTCTCTCGTGCTCGAAGGGGAGGAATATCAGGGCGTCGTGATGCCCGCTTGGCTCGACTACAAGAGTGAGGCGGGACTCACGGTAACGGCGCTCGGAATGCAGAGCGGTATGGCGTTGCATCTCAACAGCGGAACAAGAGCGTAGATAGTTACGGGGACGGCAAATGCCGTCCCTTTTTTATACCGCCGTTCCGTCATTTCGGCATACGCTTTAATTTACGAAAAGACAAGTACGGTTGCGTGCGGATTTCCGATAAATGAAAAAATATTTTCAAAATCAGAATGAAATTCAACAAAAACAAAATTCTATCCCCATTTTTTCCAAAAAAGAAGAAACTTTTTTTCAAAACCATTGACAAACGCCGTTTTATCGTGTATGATAGTGTCGAGAAAGACATAGAGGGGGAAGCCATGTTGAAAAAAGGCGCGCTTTTATTGGCTTCGGCATTTGTGCTATGCGCGGCGGCGGGGTGCGGGAATAAAAAACCCGACAAACCCGACGGCGCAGATTTGCCCGAGGTTCGTTTTTCTTCGTTCTATACCGTGGGGGAAGCGGGAAGCACCGCCACGGTAAAGATGAGAGTGCCGTATAACGACACCTATACCGTGAAATTTTCCGATAAGTACATATCCCGCGTGGTGCTCCGCGACGAAGAGGGCGGTGTTCTTGCGGACAAAACGTCCGATTTCGAAATCGCTTTGCAAGAGGGACGGCTCGTCTACGCGGACGTCACTACGGTAAACGGCAGGGTTCGTTTAAACGTTGCGGCAAAGGAGCACGAAGCGCAGTTGCCTTTCGAGCTTACGGAGGAAATGCCCGATGCGGGAAGCTTTTCCACCGTATCCGAAAATCCGAACGAAGATCCGCTGACGCCGGCTACTGTCAATTATAAAAAGCGGGAAGACACCCTTTACGTGTATTGCAACGCGCCCGAGGCGCTTCTCGAAAAGCCCGAGGTCGTCAATCACTGCATTACGCGGCAGGACGTTTCCGATCAGAGCGTGTATTTCACCTTCGAACAGCAGAGCGACAAGCTCGGCAGAAGCGTTTACTATGGCTACCGCGTCCGCAACACGGGCACGGACGATATGTACGTTACCGTCAGAAATATCGGTTATCAGCGCGCGGGAGCCGGTTCCTATCACGGCGAACAGGAGTGGACGCAGTTCTACAACACCCGTTTCAGGCTTCCCGATTTAAGCGTTCTTAATGAAAGTCAAATGGCGAATTGGAAGGCGTTTTTCAATTTTGCAGGCAATTATATTTCGCTCAATTACCAACCCGTTACCTACCGCGTTCCCGCGGGAGAGTACATTTACGTGCTCGGCGGAACGACGGAGGACGCATACGGCAATTTTAACGTGGCAAACACGGCGAATATGGCGGTAAACGGCAACTGCCAAAACGGCGCGGTGCTGTTCGACGTGGTTGGTCAGGCGGAGGGCGCATATTACGTTTACGACGACTACCGTAAGGTATTGCCGGGAACGGAAGGCGGCGACGATCATCTCGGAATCACCGACGGCGCATACGGCGCGGTGCATACGGGGCAGGACGTCGGCTACGTCGTTGACAATCAATCCGTATGGACGTTCAACGACGCTACTCCCGCGCAGGAACTGCCCGTCACCTTTACCAATTATTACAGCGACGCGATCCAAGCGTTGCTTGCCGAAGAAATCAGACCGACCGGCGCGGTCGGGGAGGAAATTCCCTCCGTTGCGCACGTACAGAACAGGACGAATTGGATTACGAACGTCAACGTGCAGACGACTCCGGATGCGGTCGGAACGGATATGACTTCCTTCCACACGAAGGGGCCGGACGGACAGGACATCATTGTCGGGTGCAATTGGTTCGATACGCGGGGCAGGCTTGCCAATCTCGGCAACTGGATGAAGGACTATCAAGAAGGCTATACCTTTGTCAATCAGGGAGATACCGAGCGGGAAGTCACCGTTTCCGTCTTGGCGACGGGTGCGATCGTCGCGTTCGTTCGGAATCCCGACGGAAGCATTGTTCCGGGTACGGAAAAATACTACTTCACTTACGGGTCAAACGAATACGGTGAAAAGTTTGATTTGGGTTTCCGCTATACGGTAAAAGTGCCGGCGCACAGCGTCAAGCAATTTGTAGTCGAATATAATCTCATGGCCAATTCCTACGGACACGTCAATCATTTTGCAACTTTGGCGTGACCTTCCCCCTTTTTTGAGCAGGAAGCAATTCCTGCTCTTTTTTTGCCCGCCGAGGGGGACGCGTAAGCAAATCGGAGTCATATATATAATAATGTATATACTGCAAAAGAAAAGGAAAATTGCAAGCCCGAGCTCTTTTTTGCGGACATTTCCCATAACTTGTGGTCAAAAAACAGGTCGAACACTATCCCTTGTGTCGGTCAAAAAAAGACAAAAAAATCTAAAAAAATATTCAAAAAAGATGTAAAAAACAGTTGACATTATACATTTGTTATGTTATGATATGCAAGCTGTTCGAAAGCGAAGCGACGAAGTAGGTCAATTCGGAAGTTCTGAAAAAAAATCAAAAATTTCCAAAAAAAATCGAAAAAAGTTGCAAAAAAAGCTTGACAACCGTAATATCTTTATGGTATTATAGACAAGCTTACTTCGCCATGAGGTCAGCAACGGGCTGTCGCCCGATTCACGTAGATTAAAAATAGAATAGGAAAGAAACGATTTTTTTGTAACACAAAAACAAGTTTCTGTCAATTTTTTGAGCAAACAAATAGTACTCAAAACAAAGTCAGCAAAAAGATAACGAGAATTTATTCAAGTTA
>CAMUFJ010000021.1 GCA_947088135.1 uncultured Clostridia bacterium | reverse complement strand
ATCAAACTCTATCGGCTGTTGCCGTTGTTTAGGTTTATGATGTTCGGCGCAACCTTTCTACATTGTGTTTATGTAACTCTTTCATTAATATACCGCTCGCTTCGGCGGTTTTCCTTATTCCGTATCTTTCAACGGCTACCGCACTTGAAAGGACAGCTTGCAGACACCGAAAAGCGCATAGAAAATCTTATGAACGCTATTGAGCAAGGTATTATCACGGACACGACGAAGGACAGACTTGCACAGCTTGAAAGCAAAAAGAAAGAAATCGAAATCGCCATTTTGCAAGAGAAAATAAAAAAGCCCTTCCTTACGAAAGAACAAATACAGTTTGGTATAGAAAGGTTTAGAAATCTTGACATTACCACGCTTGAAGGAAAACGGCGGCTTATAGACGGCTTTGTGAACTCAATTTATCTGTACGACGATAGGTTTGATATAACCTTTAACTTCAAGGACGGAACGCAAACGGTATTCTTTTCCGAACTTGAAGCAACAAAAAATTCGGATATTAAATCACTTGGTGCACCAAACGCAACCTAATTCGAATATTAGGTTGCGTTTTTCTTTTTAGATACATTTTAGATATTTGTTACTATATTTTTAATTGTTTCCACCCAATTTGAAACGCCGCCGTCAGTTTTGTGTGCCCTTTCATCGAGCTTGACCCCGCAATTCGCGCAAGAAGCGAAAAAGAGGAGTCCCATGCTCCTTTTTTTCTCGATTTGCTTCCCCTCGCACGTTTAAATTCAACTATGCGGTGTCCTATGATGTTTCCGTTTTTTTCTCTTACAGTTTGCCGTCGTAAAGCTTGGCAAGCCCGCCCTCGGCTGTTTCGCGGTAGATTTTCGAAAGATCTTTTCCCGTGCGGTACATGGTTTCCACTACGGTATCGAAGGAGATTTTCCGCGAATAAGTCAAAAACTGTGCTAAATTCACGGCGTTGATCGCCCGCATCGCCGCTACCGCGTTGCGCTCGATACAAGGGATCTGCACGAGCCCCTTGATGGGATCGCAAGTGAGCCCCAAATGATGCTCCAAAGCAACCTCCGCCGCATATTCGATTTGGTCGATATCGAGCTGCAACAGCTCGCCGAGCGCGGCGGCCGCCATCGAACACGCCGTGCCGATCTCCGCCTGACACCCGCATTCCGCACCGCTGATGGAGGCGTTCGTTTTCACGACGTTACCGATGATCCCCGCCGTTAAAAGCGCGTTTACGGCTTGTTCCTCGCGATATTTATATTTATGCGTGATATAGTAAACCACGGCGGGAAGCACGCCCGCCGAACCGCACGTGGGCGCAGTGACGATCTCCCCGCCCGATGCGTTCTCCTCGCTTACGGCAAAAGCAAAGGCGCATACCAACCGATTTTCGCGCGTCGCACTATCCTCGAAAACGTCGTTTTGCATATACAGGGTTTTCGCCTTGCGCAAAACGCCCAGCCCCCCTTCCAAAACGCCATCGGCTCTGATCCCCCGCTCGATCGCCCACCGCATGACTTCATACATTTCGTGCATATATTCACGGATATTTGCAACGTCAAACCGCTCCGCGTACTCGTACAGGCGAATGTGCTCGGCTTTGCAGTAGGCGGAAATTTCGCTGAAATTTTTATGCGGATAGACGTCTAGGATCTCCTTTTCCGCCTCGCCCTCGATCCCGACCGCGCCGCCGCCGATGCTCATTGCGCGTTGCCGCGCAATCTCTCTTTTCCCCGCATAACCGATCATATCCAAGGTGTTCGGGTGCGGAAGGTCTTGCTCGGAACAATCGAATTCCACGCTTCCTTTGAGTTTACCGAATGCCGAAACGACCGCCTTATCCGTTTGATGCCCCTTCCCCGTTTTGGCAAGCGAACCGTAAAGGATCACCTTGTAGCCGTCCATTTCGGGGTGCGCCTTAACAAAGGCGTTGCAAGCGTTCCAAACGCCGATCGTGTGCGAGCTCGACGGTCCCATTCCCCGTCGGTATAATTGCGTAAGCGATTTCATATTACACCTCAAACAAATCTGCAATTGAATTTAAAACCAAATCGGGTTGAATTTCCGATCTTTCCAAGCGCGCTCTATCCGTCGCGCCGCTCAAAACAAGCGCGGAGAAATATCCGCAGTTCTTCGCAAACGCGATATCCGTTTCCAGCCTGTCCCCCATCATGAGCGTTTCCTCGGGACGGTTATGAAGGGTTGCCGAAATTAGTTCTCCCATCACCGCGCAAGGTTTGCCGAGAACCGCCTCGGGCTCTTTTTCCGTGCTGGTGCGGATCAGCGACAAAATAGAGCCGACGTCGGGCAAATAACCGCCTTCGTGCGGACAGTTTTTGTCGGGGTGCGTCAAAATATAAGGCACGCCCTCTCGGATAAAATTGCATAGAACAGCCAAATCTTCAAAGACAAGCTCGGTATGGAAGCCCACGACCGCAACGTCGGGACGCTCCTTAACAAGCTCGATCCCCGCACCCGCAAACTCCTTGTGCAGGCTCTCCGTTCCGAACAAATAGACGCGACTTCCTCCCTTGCGCGCACGGAGATAGTTGATTGCGGCGTCGGCGGCGGTGAATACGTCCTCCCGCGCCACGTCGAGCCCCAATCCGTTAAGGCGCGCCACGTAGTCGTCCTTCGAGCGGGAAGTATTGTTGGTCAAAAACACCGCCCGGCCCTGCGCGCGCATCCGCGCGATCGTATCTTTTGCACCCGCAAGCAGTTTCCCCGAAAGATAGACCGTTCCGTCCATATCGAGCAAAAAACAGCGGATCTTTTGCAAATCGCATTTCATATTCTTACCTACTCTCCCCGCATCCCGCGGAACCGCTCCGACAAAAAAGAAAGCAGCTTCCACTGACGCGCCATATATTCTTGAAGCTCCCGCACGCTTGCCGTATACGCGGAAAGCGCGTCTTGTTTCCGATTCACGACCGCGGAAGCGGCAAGCATTCCGCTCGCGAGCGCGGAGGAAATCCCCTCGCCCATAGGGTTGAGAAAACCCGCCGCCTCGCCCGCGCAAAGGATATTTCCCTCTCCGCAATGCACGGAGCACTTAGGGCGGATATGCGGCATCACCCATCTTTCCTCCCGAACGGCGCGCGTTACCGAAAACCCGAACTCCGTATGCAAATGTTCGAAAAACGCCTTGTGAAACCGAACTGCATTTTGCGGATTCCGAACGGCGACGCCCGCCACGGGCATGCCGTCTTTCACATTATACCAAGCGTCGTATTCCGAAAAGCGCGGATCGGTAAGCGCATAAAAATAATGCGGATCCAAGCAAGAACTGCCGCGGTAAAACACTTGATAAGTATAGACTAAATCCCGCCCGCCTTCCGAACGTCCCCGCAAGCCGCCCGCCGCGCCCGAGCAGTCTATCACGAATCTGGCGCGCAGTTTCGTCCCGTCCGCAAACGCGACCTCCGCAAACCCGTCACCCTGCGTAACGGCGGTCACGTTCCTGCCCTCTATGAGATTTGCTCCCCGTGTCGCCGCCTGCTCCCATAGCCAAAAATCGAACGGACTGCGCCATACGTTGAGCCCCTTCTGTTCGAAACAAAATTCCTTTCCGTCGTCGTCAAAAAAGACCATACCGCGGTTTTCGTACGGAGTGCACAGCGCGGCGCGCGGCACTTCCCCGAAATGCTCCCTTAAAAGCTCCAAGGTTTTTCCGATCAAAATACCCGAGCACGGTTTGTTCCGCGGCAGACGGCGGCGTTCTATCACCGTAACGGCTTTTCCGCTCCCCGCTAAAATATTTGCGGCGGCGCACCCCGCGGGGCCCGCGCCGACGACGATCACGTCCTGCATACCGCAATTATAGCAAAGTCCGCCTCAAAAAGCAAGATATACAAGCAAAAAGCCCGAGGTTTCTCGGGCCGAATTTTTATAATACGACGAGCAGGTAGCCCGCGAGCAGTCCCGCGAACAGCGAGAGCGCGGGAAGCTTGCTTCTCCACATTAAAATTGCCTCGGGCATGAGCTCGCCGAATACGACGTACAGCATCGCCCCGCTCGCAAAGCCGAGCGACAGCACCAGCATAATGCTGTTGATCCCGCCGAGAAGATACCCCAACAACGCCCCGAGCACGGTCGGCAGTCCGCTGAGCGCAGTGAGCAAAACCGCCTTCCACTTTGCCATTCCGCCCGTAATGAGAGGCACGGAAACCGCCATGCCCTCGGGAATGTTGTGCAATCCGATGAGCACCGCCATAATAAAGCCCGCGCCCGAAAAAAGATTAGCGGTCAGATTCGGCTCCGCGGCGTAGGACGCGCCGATGACCATGCCCTCCGGCAAATTGTGCAGGGCGATCGCGACCATCATCACAAGCCCCGCGACGAATAGATTGCTCTTCGAATTTTTATGCGTTTCGTAATGGTTGGAATGAATGAGCTCGTCCAGATCGTCCGCCGTGGCGGGGTGCGCTTCGTCGATGTGCTTTACCTCGCGGTTTGTATTCTTATCGATCAAATAGTTCAAAAGATAGACGATCCCGTAGCCTGCGACGACCGCTAAAACGACGATGACGGGCGTATAGGCGGGCACCTCCCCTGCGTGCATCATATCGATCGGCTCGCGCATCAAGTCGAAGCAGACGACGGCGAGCATGATGCCCGCCGCAAACGAAAGCAACAGGCTCACGATTTTTTTCGAATCTTTCTTCATGACCGCGCCGACCGCTCCGCCTAAGCCGGTGCCGACGACGCCCGATATTAACGTTATTACGATGATCGCTAAATATTCCATATACAAACAATCTATCCTCTTCGGTACGGAGTACGCTAACCATTATACCACTGTACGAAAAAAACACAAGCGTATGAATAGACAAAATTAAATAACTTTATTTTTGACGGAAAATTGCAGGTTGCCGTCAAAAATAGCGTTTTATTTGAAATATATTGCGTCTACGATCAAGTTAGCGAGCGTTTCTGCGGGCTCTTTGCAATCGTTATCCAACCACGCCATAGAGACGTTGAAAATCATGCCCGCATATAAATACGGTTTATAAATATTTTCTTCATGGAGATTATTCTCGAAATTCAGAGCAAAACCCTTGTTTAAATAGTCGAGATAGATATGTTCCAAACGCGCCCGCCGCAATAATTGAAAGGATTCCTTGTGCTCTTTGAACATCGTAAATACGTTTTCGGCGACGTTCACGTAATCTTCCTTACACCGAGGATAAATGCGCTGAGAAAAAATAAATTCCTTCGTGTAGTGCTCGAAATAAAAGAGTATGACGTGTAGTGCTCGAAATAAAAGAGTATGATGTCTTCCTTGCGCTTAAAATGACGGTAAAAGGTCGCCCTGCCCACGCCCGCTTTTTCCGCAATATCCTTTACGCTTATCTTCTCGTAGTTATATTCGCTCATCAGTTTAAAGAGAGCCTGTACGATGTAGTGTCTTGTGTACTCCTCGGGGACGTATTGCACGATACAAATTCTCCTTTTTGTTTCATTTGCGCCGACACTTTTCCCATAAGTGTCTAATCGCCCTTTTCAGGGCTTGATTTCTTCCCGCTTTTTTATTATGATACACTTGTCTTACGGAAATGTCAACAAAAACGCGCGCGGGTAGACAGCCCCGCAAGACAAAGAACATTTAGGAGGCAATAAAAATGCAGGAAAAAGATTTTGTGTCTTATGAATATAAGACCGTGAACGTAAAAGCGAAGGAACAGGCAAAGGCGAGCGATTTGTACGAGGCGTTCGGGTGGGAAATCACCTCTATGTCCCCCACGCTCATAGACGGCGTTACCCTGTCGCTCAAACGGGACAGAAAGCTCAAACACAAGCAGGAGCTCACAAAGCTCGAACGGCAAGCGGAAAACATATCCCAAACGATCGTCGGCTTGGAACGCTCCAAAACGGCGGGTGCAAGCGTATTCGCCTACATCTTCGGCTGTATCGCCGCGCTCGTTTTCGGCGGAGGCATGTGCCTTGCAATGCTTTATGAAAACAGCATTCCCGCTTTCATCGGCGGTATTGTGCTCGGCATCGCGGGCATCGTGCTGTGCGGAATCAATTACTATATCTACAAAAAGCTCGTCGCCAAAAAAACCAAGCAGGTGCTCCCCGTCATAGACGACAACGAAGAAAAGCTTGCGGGCGTGCTCGAAAAAGGCAACGAATTGTTACGCACCGACTTTATTTAAAAGTTAAAATAAGGACACTTCCATGAACGCAATGGAAATCAGAAATCTTACCAAGAGCTTCTGCGGTCGGTAAGGAGCATTCGGAAACGGGCGCGCGCGAGAGTGGGTGCGGCAAGCAACGCGATCCTCAACAAAACAAGCTTGGTCTGAGAATTTTTACAGCAAAAACCCCGCTTCACGCGGGGTTTTTGTTATTGATTTTGTTTAATATCGTTTCGAAGCTGACGCCGTAAAAATGTCCGTCGTCCGTCGCCTTCAAGCAGTCGATGACGAACCGGCTTGCCTTTCGGCAGCTCTCCGCAAGACTGTTCCCGCCGAGATAGCTTGCCGTAAACACCGAAGCGAAAATATCGCCCGTGCCGTGGCTCTTCTTGGGTTCTTTCCCCAAAAGAACGTATTCCCGCTTTCCTTCGCTCAGGATAAACTCCCCGATTTTGCCGTCCGATTCCACACCCGTGATGACGACAGTCTTGCCCGTCAGGCTATAAAGCTTGTCGGCAAGCGCGTTTATGTAAGCTTCGTCGTACGTTTCCCTGTATTCCGTGCCCGTAAGGAAGCAAGCTTCCGTAATATTGGGCAAGATGATATCGGCGCGTTTCAAAAGCCCCCGCATGGCGGCAACGTATTCCAGATCGAATCCGCCGTACAGCTTGCCGTTGTCCCCGAACACGGGGTCGATGATCACCTTCGCTCCCTTCGCAGAAAACAGATCGAAGCACCGCTCCGCAACGTCCATAAGCGCCTTTTTCCCGAGATATCCGAGCAAAAAAGCGTCAAACGAAAATCCGTTGGTTTCCCATTCGCGGAAGATGTTTTGCATTTCGTCCGTCAAGTCGAGATAGCTCCAACTCTTGAACATGGTGTGGTTGGATAAAATAGCCGTGGGCAAAACGCAGGTTTCGATGCCGTACGCCGATAAGATCGGCAGAGCTACGGTCAGGGAACACTGCCCCACGCAGGACAGATCCTGCATCGTCAATATTTTTTTCATGGCATCTATTATAGCACCCTCGTGCCCGTAAAGCAACAATCAAACGGGGGAAGAAAGCAAAAATCTATCCGATTTTTTTGTTTTTCTGCCTCAATCGGCGATGAGAGGCGGTTTAATTGAGTACGACGTCCTTCAAACTCTCGTATTTTTGTATGGCAACGCGCTTGATCTCCTCATAATTGAGCCTCCGCTCGAACGCCTCGTCGGAAAGCCGTTTCGCCGTAAAGATAATTTCCGCCGAGTATTTCAAATTTTTGATCCCGCTCAGCATCTTTCCGCTTTGGCGGGTGCCCAAAAAGTCGCCCCCTCCGCGCAGTTCCAAGTCCTTTTCCGCAAGCGCAAAGCCGTCCGTCGTGCTTTTCAGCACGTTCAAACGCTCCAAAGCCGTTTCTCCGCCGCTCCCGACGAGCAGAAAACACCAACTCTTTTCGCTCCCTCTTCCAACGCGCCCGCGGAGCTGGTGAAGCTGGGAAAGCCCGAACCGCTCGGCGTTGCAAATGACCATAATGGTTGCGTCGGGCACGTCGATCCCCACCTCGATGACGGTCGTCGCCACAAGGCAGTCGTACTCCTTGCGCTTGAACGCCGCCATGATCTCCGCCTTTTCTTTGTCCTTCATGCGCCCGTGCAAAAGAGCAAAGCGCACGTCGAACAAACTGTTTTTCAGCTTGTCGTACAGCTCCGTGACGGACGTCACCTGCCCCTCGTCGTCCTCGATCTTGGCACAGACGAAATACGCCTGCCGTCCTTTTTTCACCTCTCCGCGCACGTACCCGAGCATATCCTCATACTTGCGCTCGGAGATGATCGCGGTGGAAATTTCCTGTCGCTCCTTGGGCTTGTCGGGAATCGTCGTCACGTCCAAATCGCCGTAGAAAATTAAGGAGAGCGTGCGCGGAATTGGGGTTGCCGACATAATCAACATATCGATTCCGTCCCCTTTTTCACTCAAAGTATTGCGTTGAGCAACGCCGAAACGGTGCTGCTCGTCGCAGACGCAAAAAGCGAGTTCTGCGAATTTCACGTCGCCCTGCAACACCGCGTGCGTACCGCAAAGCACGTCGATCTCCCCGCGCGCGAGCGCGGCTTTCAGCTCCTTTTTCTCCTTCGCGGTACTTCCGCCCGCCAAATATCCCACTTTATAATCGGGAAACGTCTTTTGTAAAAGCGCGAAATTTTGCGCGGCGAGCACTTCCGTCGGGGAGAGATAGACCGCCTGAAATCCGCTCTTGACCGCCATGAATATGCCCGTGAGCGCCACCGCCGTCTTACCGCTTCCCACGTCCCCTTGCAAGAGCCTGTTCATGCGTACGGGCGATTTTAAATTGTCGTACACGGCGCGGACGGCAGCTTGCTGACCCGCCGTAAACGCGAAGGGAAAACGCTTTTCGAACTCTGCCACGTCCCGCTCTGTAACCGTGTACTTTCTCAGGCGCGCGTCCGCCCGATCCCCCTTGATCAGCTTAAACGCCGACACGAGCGTAAAGTACTCTTCAAGCGCGACCCTTTCGGACGCTTGATTCAATTCTTGCTGATTTTTGGGCAAATGGACGGCAAAAATCGCCTCTTTTAAGGGCAACATACCGTATTTTTGCTGTAATTCTAAGGGAATGACCGATTTTACGGAGGTTACGCCCAACGCCTGCGCCACCGCGTCGCGCACCACGCGCTGCGTGAGTCCGCCGTGAAGCGGATACACGGGCACCAAGCCTTTGAGGCGCAAATTGCGCTCCAACGGCTCGAAGGTGGGATTTACGAGCGACACCGCGCCGTACCCGTTCTGCACCCGCCCGTAAAAGAGATATTCCCCCTTTTTCAGCTTTTGCGCAACGTAGGGCATATTGAACCATACGGCGGAAAACGTATCGTTCCCCTGTTGAAGCCACGCCCGCACGAGCTTTACCCGCCCCGTGTAACGAACTGGTTCCACCGAAACGAGGGTACAGGCGATGAGCGCCACGTCGTTGTGGAAGACGTCGCGCACCGACACGCGCGAGGTCATATCCAAATAAGAGCGCGGGTAGTAACGCACGAGTTCCTCCGTATCCCGTACGCCCGCCTTCAAAAATTCTTTTTCGCGTTTCTCGTTCACGCCCCGCAATTGTGTAAGTTTCATTTTTTTGATTATTCAAAATTTTATTATCAAAAAAGAGCGGGTAAACCGCTCTTTTTTCACTGTTCGGTTTTACAATTACTCCAAGGAGAGCAGGTAGTAATAAACGGGTTGACCGCCGTTGTGGCAATCCACGTCGCAGTCGGGAAAAGCTTCCTGCACCTTTTCCACCAACGCCTGCGCGTCCTCCTCTTTTACCCCCTCGCCGTAATACAGCGTAATGACTTCGTGCGACTCTTCTTTGAGCTTATCGAGAAGTTTTAATACCGTGTCGTCGATATTGTCGCTCTTCGCCAAAATCTTCTTGTCGTCAAGCCCGATGATATCCCCCTCCTTGATGTTGAAGCCGTTCACGCTCGTGGTGCGCACCGCGTGGGTAACTTGACCCGATTTCACGTTGTCGAGCGCGTGAATCATGTTGGTTTTGTTCTCTTCCGCGCTCGCCTCGGGGCTGAACGAAAGCGCGGCGGAAAAGCCTTGCGGGATATTTTTGGTGGGAATCACGTGAATCTTGCGGTTATCGACAAGTGCTTTCGCCTGCTCCGCCGCAAGAATAATATTTTTGTTGTTGGGGAACACGAACACGTTGTCCGCGTTGATTTTTTGCACCGCCGTAGCGATGTCCGAAGCCGAAGGATTCATCGTCTGCCCGCCCTCGATCACGCGATCGACGAACAAATCGCGGAAAATTTCCGCAATCCCATCACCCGCGCACACGGCAAGCATACCCTGATCCTTCTTTTCCGCCTCGATTTTGGCTTTCAGGGCGCGGTTTTGCTCCAACATGTTCTCGATTTTGGGTCTATCGAGCTCGCCGAGCTCCAACGCGTAGGTGAGCGCGACGCCGGGCGTGTTGGTATGCACGTGGACTTTGATCATCTCCAAATCGCCGATGCAGATAACGCTGTCGCCCAACCCCATGAGCCGTTCGCGCAATTTGTCGATGTCGGCAAGGGTCGTGCTCTTTTTGAGGTTGATCACGAAAAATTCCGTGCAGTAGGCAAATTGGATCTCGCCAAGATCCATGTTGATAATGTCGGAATTGTCGCCGAAATCGGCGTCTTGGGTAGAAGCGGAATTCGCCGCCTCCGTTTGAATCTCGGAAATAATATCGTCGCCCATGAGCGCGGCTTGGAATCCGCGCATAATGGTCATGAGTCCGACGCCGCCCGAATCGACCACGCCCGCCTTCTTTAACACGGGGAGCAGTTCGGGGGTTTTAGCAAGCGCCTTGTCGCCCTCGGCGATCACGGCGGGAATAAACGTTTCGAAATCGCGATGCTTTCCCGCAACCTTTACCGCATATTCACTCATCATGCGTATAACGGTTAAAATCGTGCCCTCTTTGGGAATGGAAACCGCGCTGTAAGCGACCTTCGTGCCCGCCTCCATCGCCTTTGCGAAGGTACGGGTGTCCGCCTCCGCCTTGCAGGTGCGGAGAACCGAACAAATTCCGCGGAAAATTTGGGAAAGGATAACGCCCGAGTTCCCGCGCGCGCCGCGGAGCGCGCCCTTGGATATCAAATCGCAGACCTGCAAAAAATCTCCCGCGGCGGAGGAGTTCAGCTCCTTGACCGCCGACTGCATGGTGAGCGACATATTCGTACCCGTATCGCCGTCGGGCACGGGGAACACGTTGAGCGCGTCCACCTTCGCCCGATTATTCTCAAGCATTTTCGCGCCGACCAGAACCATCTTCCGGAACATGGCGCAATTTATATTTTTCTGCATAATGATGTAATCTCCCGGTTAATTATGCCCCGAAACAGATTGCCGTTTCGGGAGCTCGAATAAAAAACGCGGAGACGGAGTTACAATTTCAAACCGACGACATTTACGTTTACGGTATCTACGATCATGCCCGTAAACTTCTCCACTTTATACTTAATGCCCTCCTTCAACGACTCCGCGACAGCCTCGATCGAGACGCCGTATTTCATGAGCACGGATACGTCGATGAAGATTCGGTTTCCGGACGTTACGATTTTTACGCCCTTGCCTCCCGCGTCTTTCTTTAAAAGCTCGGCGAGCGTTTCCGTAAAACGGCGTGCGACGGTATCCACGATGCCATAGCTTTCCATCGCGGCTTGCGCTGCCACCTTGGCGATCGCCAAGTCGGATATAGAAATTTTTCCGTATGCATTGCTCGTGCTTACAGACATAACACGCTCCCAAGACTTTTCATCATCTATTTTACCTTATTGTCGGCGTTTTTGCAAGCGTTATTCGAAAAAAAATAGCCCGATTCGAAAAAAAAATCAAAAAAACAGCCGTTTTTAATTGATTTTTTATCCTTATAATGGTATGATTATATACGGTTCAGCAACCGAGTCTGCTCGGTGCGATTTTTCGGATAATATCCTCGGAGGTGAAAATATGTCGAGAGTATGCAGTATCTGCGGAAAGGGACAAACGTCGGGCAACAACGTGAGCCACTCCAACCGCAAAACGAGAAGAACGTTTAAGGCAAACGTTCAAAAAGTTTCTTATGTGCAGGACGGCAAAACGGTAAACGGTTACGTTTGCACGAGATGCCTCAAAAGCGATAAAGTAGAGCGCGTTTAATCGAATTCGGACAAAAGGGCAACTTGTGTTGCCCTTTTCATTTTATACGGGAGGAAAAAAAATTATGTTGGAAATCAAGCACCTGACCAAGGTCTACAAAACCAAGGGCGGAAACGACACGAAAGCGCTCGACGACGTTTCCATCAGCTTCGGGGAAACCGGGCTCGTGTTCCTGCTCGGAAAGTCGGGCTCGGGCAAATCCACCCTTTTGAATTTAGCGGGCGGACTCGACGCCCCTACAAGCGGCGAAGTGATCGTTATGGGCAAGAGCTCCCAGGATTTTACGGGAAGCGATTTCGACAGCTACCGCAACACCTTCGTCGGCTTCATCTTTCAGGAATACAACGTTTTAAACGAATTCTCCGTGGAGGACAACGTTGCGCTCGCATTGGAGTTACAAGGCAAGCCCAAAGACAAGCAAAAAATCGCCGATATTTTAAGATCGGTGGAATTGGAGCAATTCGCAAAGCGCAAGCCGAACACTCTCTCGGGCGGGCAGAAACAGCGCATCGCGATCGCCCGCGCCTTAGTCAAAGATCCGCAGATCATCATGGCGGACGAACCGACGGGCGCGCTCGATTCGGCGACGGGGAAACAGGTCTTCGAAGCCTTGAAAAAACTCTCCGAAAACAGGCTCGTCATCGTCGTTTCGCACGACAGAGAATTTGCCGAAATTTACGGCGACAGAATCGTAGAGCTTGCGGACGGGAAAATTATTTCCGACGTGACAAAGCAAAAGGTCACGCCCGAAAAGCTCGATGAAAACGTGACGCTGATCGGCAAAAACACGCTTGCCGTAAAGAACGGAGCCGCTCTCACGGAAGCAAATTTTCAAACGATTAAAAAATTCCTTTCGGCGAGCAACGGAAACGTCGTGCTCACCAAAGGCGAAAAAGAAATTTCCGACTTCAAGCGCGTCGCGCGCATGGACGACGACGGTGCGCGCGAACGCTTCGAAAACACCGATCCTGCCGCCCTGAACGTCAAAACCTACGGAAAAGATCAAGCGAAGTTTATCCGCTCCCGCCTGCCCGCGGGAAAAGCCGTTAAAATCGGCGCGTCTGGTTTAAAATTAAAACCCTTCCGTCTGATTCTGACGATTCTCCTCTCCTTCGTCGCATTCGTCATGTTCGGCTTGTTTTCCACCATGATGGTTTACGATAACGACGAGGTGCTGATGAACACTTTCTTGGAGAGCGATTACGATTACGTCGCCCTGCAAAAAAAATACAACGTTCGCGTTACCTATCAGTACGGCAACGGAGATAGCGAGGAGCACGAGTACAGCCATTTAACCTCCTTCACGCCCGCCGAACTCGAAAAAATCGCTTCCGTTACGGGTGAAGCGTTCGGTACGTACGACTTTTCTTTCGGTTCTCCCGTAAACGTTTCCATCAAATCCAATTTGAGCGGTTACTATATCCCCTCGCTCGAAAAGCTCGCCTTGGCAAGCGACGAACACCCCTTTGCCTCCAAACTGACGGCGGGCGCGTTGCCCAAAGAAAAGAACGAGCTTTGCGTGAGTTCTTATTTCCTCGAATGCATCGAGAACGGCGACTTCCGCGCCGTAGACGAGGACGGCACGGCGATAGGCGGAAGCACGGCGACAACGATCCGCTCGGCGGAAGATCTGATCGGAAAATACGTTGCGTTCTACGAGGGCGTATTCCGCATTTCGGGCGTGTTCGAGAGCGGAGAGATCCCCGCCAAGTACGACGGCGTCAAAACGGGCGAAGCGAATTTCATGACGAGCAATACTTATTTGATTTATATCGAACAATCGCCGCACACAATGGCGTTCGTTTCCAAAGCGTACGCAGACGAGAATTTCGACCGTCTTACCGCGAACGGGGAATACGTGCAGTATTTCGAGAACACGATGAAGCAAATTCGGCTGGACACAGACACCTCTTCTTTTACCGCGTACAGCCTTGCCGTACTTTCCCCCTCGCTGGAACACGTACATCCCGTCACCTTCTTCGGCGCGGAAAAGCAAACGCTTGCCGACGACGAGCTTGTGATTTCCGTTGACTTGCTTCGTCACTTCACCGCGCAGGAACCCAAATATGAAGACTACGTCCAAGACGGCATGACCGAGGAAGAATTGGAGGAAGCCGAGCGAGCGTACCATGAAGCAATAGATGCGTTTTACAGGGAAAGCGCAGCGCTGTCGGACGCTTTCTCCGCAGTCGTCGAAGGCATCGTTTGGGAACAAGAATACGACGAACACGGCAACGTGATTTCGCAAACGGACCGCCCCGCCACCGATGCGGAAAGACACGCAGGACTTGCGACGATCAAGGCGTATTATACAAAACACGGCGAGCGTTTAAAGGCGCAGGTGACGCTCGACGAGTATGAATCGATTGGCGAAATGAAGATCGTCGGCTTTTACGCGAGCGCGGACAAAAACTACGGCGACGGACTGTACTGCGGACAGGGCTTACGGGATCGGGCGGGAGTCTATCAGGATATGCAAACGGAGGAAACCAACTACAAACGGGAGGCGGACGCCTATTACGGCACGGTTTACGCACCCCTCGTAAGAGAACGCGCGTCGATCCAAAAGCTTCTCGATCTATTGGGTGAAGAGAACGGAAACGCCGAAACGGACGTATATTACGCCATGAACAACGTGCTCTATTCGAGCGTGGAAATGGTGAACGATACAGTGAATTCCCTTTCGACAGGCTTCCTCGTCGTGGGGATCGTGCTGGCGGTATTCTCCTCCCTGCTCCTGTTTAACTTTATCTCCGTGAGCATTTCCAATAAGAAAAAGGAAATCGGCATTTTGCGCGCGGTGGGCGCGAGAGGCGTGGACGTGTTTAAGATCTTCTTCTCCGAATCGGGCATTATCGTAGGAATCTGCACCGTTCTCTCCCTCGTCGGCACGGCGGTGCTCACGGGCGTCATCAACGGCATTTTGAAGGCGGACGTCGGACTTGACGTGACGCTCTTCGTATTCGGATGGATATCCATCGCCATGATGATCGGCGTCGCGCTCATAGTGACGATTATCTCCACCTTCCTGCCCGTCTACTTTGCCTCCAAGAAAAAGCCCGTCGAATCCATTCGGGCATTGTAAAAAAGTTATTACGAAAAAGGGTGTTGCTTTTTGCAACACCCTTTTTCGTTGTCTTATCTCTCGGAAAGTACTCTAAGAAAATTCCCGTAAGCGATTTTCTCCGTAACGCGACTGCCAAACTCTTTTATGAGTTCTTCGAACAGCCATGGAATTTCCCCTGCATTTTTCATTGCGGGGTTGGGCGGGATTCCGTCGAAGTCGCTCCCGATGCACAGGACGTCCTCCCCGCCCGCATTCAGCATGGCGCGCGCGTGGGCAAGGATCGCCCGCTTCTGCCCTTCCGCACTCACATCGGAAGAGAGAAAGTCGGCGCAGAAGTACAGCCCCGCAACACCGCCGCAATCGCCAAGCCGCCTAAGCTGTTCGTCCGTAAGATTGCGGGCGCAATCGTGTACGGAATTCGCCGCAGTATGGCTCGCGACAAAGGGCTTGCCGTAGCTTTTACAAATATCGGCGACCTCAAAAAAAAGCCTGTCGCTCCCGTGCGACACGTCGGCGAGCACGCCGAGCCCGCACATCGCCTCCACCGCCTCCCGCCCGCGCGCGGTGAGCCCGCGCTCCGTTTCCCGTTTTTCGAACGGGACCCTGCCCGCGCAAAGCCCCTTGTAATCGGGAAAAGAGGGATACCCCAGCTCGTTGGGAAAGTTCCAAGTAAGCGACATCATGCGCATTCCGCGCCCGCAGAGGGTGTTCAGCTTGCCCAAATCGCCCTCGATCGCCCCGCCGTCCTCAACGGTAAACAGTGCGTTTATTTTGCCCTCTTGAAGCTCGTCTGCGCTTTTTACGAGATGATAGCCCTCTTTTTCGCACAGGGCATCGAGCTCGTCTGCCATTCCGAGGGCGGCGGCAAACCGTTCCTTTTCTTCGGAAACGAACGCCGCAAAGCACTGCAAAAAACACCCGCTTGCCGTTAAATGTCCGCGGGTGATTTGCCTCTCTCCGTTCGAAGCGGTGAGCGCGTCGCAATGTAAATCGCAATATTTCATGATTTCTTCCTGCAAAACAGTTTGAGTATCATACGGATCGGAACGGGCGGTTTTACACAAACAATCATCTCTCACCTCTAAAATAATTTCAGAGCGTTTCCCCGTTGACGAGCACGAGCACTCTATCGTGCGTTAAGATATGCGCCTTTCCGCTCACGGCGACGTTGGAGATTCCGCGCGTAGAGCCGTAGACAAGGTCGAGCCCGCAAAGAGGATATTTTAATCCGCTACTCTCTATTATATGCGCATTTCCGCCGAATGGTACGATGGAGAGCGTTTTACCCTCGAAACCGTCAAGCACAATTCGCCCCGTGCCCGCAAAAATCAGCGAATTGTTGTTGCGCATCACCGCTCTTGCGCCGAGAGAAAGCGAAAGATACAATAGCTGTAAATTACCGAGAAAATGATCCTCGCGCCCTCCGCCTCCGCCGTAAATTTCGATTTCCTCCGCGCCCCGTTTGAGCGCGCGCAAAAGCGCAATCTCTCCGTCCGTAAAATTTTTCTCCGAGGGATAGATC
Organism: uncultured Clostridia bacterium; assembly: GCA_947088135.1. Classification (GTDB taxonomy): domain Bacteria; phylum Bacillota; class Clostridia; order Christensenellales; family Borkfalkiaceae; genus Gallimonas. The sequence continues at coordinate 13,814 of CAMUFJ010000021.1, read as the reverse complement.
TCTGTGGGCAGGGGTTCGGGAAGATAGGAAAGCGAATCGTAATCCCCCAAATTTTCGTCGATGCGCACCTTGTCCTTCGCCCATTCGTACGCTCCGTCGCAACAGTAAACGTATGCGCCGTCCGCCTTTATTTCGCCCTCGTAAGGCTCGCCGTTTAAAAGTATTACCGCCTTCATGCCGACCTGAGCCCCGCGATTGCCGCGCGCATATCCGCCGCGCGGAACACTGCGCTTCCCGCCACGATCACGTTTGCGCCCGCGGAAATAATTTCGCCGACGTTCTCCTCCGTCACACCGCCGTCCACTTGAATGTCGAGCTCTCCTCTGCCGATTTTCGCGCAAAACGCCCGCAGCGCGCGAAGCTTTTCCAGCGTTTCGGGAATAAATTTCTGCCCGCCCCAACCGGGATGTACGCTCATGACGAGGAACATATCGGCAACCTCCGCGGCGTCGAACAAGACGGAAACGGGCGTTTCGGGATTGACGACCGCGCTTGCCTTTATGCCGCACGCCTTGATTTCGCGCATGAGGGGCACAAGCCCTTTCCCGCACGCCTCGGCGTGAATACTGATGACGTCCGCACCCGCCTTCACAAAGCTCTCGATCTGCGTTTCGGGGTGATTTACCATTAAATGACAGTCGAGCGGAAGGGAGGTGAGCGGACGGAGGCTCTTTACCATTTGCGCGCCGAAGGTAATGGGCGGAACAAAACTCCCGTCCATCACGTCGCAATGAATGAGGTCCGCGCCGTTTTCGGCGAGCCGTCCCACCTCCGTTCCCATTTTAGAAAAGTCAGCCGCCAAAATCGACGGCGCTATTTTTACGTTCGGCATGATGCTCCTTTGTACGTTCTTCATACGCTCCCGCCTTCCTCTTTTAATACCGTTGCTCTCAATTGCCCGCAAGCCCCGCCGATGTCGGAGCCCATGCTGCGGCGCAGGGTAGCGGAAATTCCTTGCTTTTCCAAAACGCCCAAAAAGCGATAGGCTTCCTTTTCGCTCACGGTATTCAAATCCCGCTCTTTCACCTCGTTCAAGCGAATGAGATTGACGTGACAGGGCTTCCCCTTCAACAGCTTTGCAAGGGCGAGCGCGTGCTCCTCGTCGCTGTTTTCGCCCGAGATGAGGCTGTATTCGAAGATATAACGCCGTCCCGTCGCGCGGAAATAGACGGCGCACGCATCTAAAATCTCTTTGATTTTATATTTGTTGGCAACGGGCATGGTGCGTTTGCGCTCGCCGTCCGTCACCGCGTGGAGGGAAACGGTCAAATTGACGGGAATTCCCTCGCTTGCAAACTTTTTCATTTCGGGAACCAACCCGCAGGTGGAAAGGCTGACATTGCGCGCGCTGATGCAAATCCCTCCTTCCGCCGTTACGTTACGCAGGAATTTGACTACGTTTTCGTAATTATCGAAGGGCTCCCCGCTCCCCATGAGCACGACGTTGGTGACTGACCTGTCTTTGAGCGTGCCCCCTTTTTCGCGATTGACAAGGAGGATCTGCCCCAAAATTTCCCCCGCCGTGAGGCTGCGTACGAGCCCGCCGAGAGTGGAAGCGCAAAACTTGCAACCCATACGGCAGCCCACCTGCGTGGAAACGCACTGCGTATTGCCGTACTTGTACCGCATGAGCACGCCCTCGACGACGTTCCCGTCGGCAAGCAAAAACAAATATTTTTCCGTGCCGTCGGAGGCGGTAAACGTTTTATACAGTTTTACGGGCTCGTCCTCGAACCGCTCCAAAAGCATTTCGCGAAGAGGAGCGGAAACGGGCAGATCGCGAATCGGCTTGCCCTGCATGAGCCCCGTATAAATTTGATCGGCGCGGAATTTCTTCTCGCCCAGCCCCTCCACGAGCGCGCCGAGCTCCGCGCGGGAGAGATCCTGTAAAATTTCTTTCATAGCTTTTTCCGCATTTTCACAACGTAAAATCCCGCCCCGAACGCGGTGTCGGGCAAGAATTGCAAGCCGAAAACCGTCCTTTCGTGCGCGAGCGGGGAACTAATATCCTCCGGTTCGAAATCCGGGTGCATTTTTAAGAACGCACCGACGACCCCGTCGTTTTCCTCCTTCATCACCGAGCAGGTGGAATAATAAAGCTTCCCGCCCTTTTTTACGTAGCGGGCGCAGTTGCTTAAAATGCCCTCCTGCACGGCGGGGAGTTTTCTAAAATCCTCCTCCGTTTTCCGAAGGGGCAAATCGGGATTTTCCGCTACCGTGCCCAAGCCCGAACAGGGAACGTCGCACAGCACGCCGTCGAAAGCCTCCTCCCATTCGGCACGAAAGAGAGAAGAATCGCACTGCACCGCCGTCACGTTAGTTACGCTCATGCGCTCCGCATAGCTATCGATGAGCTTTTTGCGGTGTTCGTGAAACTCGCAGGCGACGATCTCGCGGCATTTCGCCGACAGTAAGACGGACTTTCCTCCCGGCGCGGCGCAGGCGTCCAAAAAGCGTTCGCAAGGCTCTACCGCGTCGCAAATCGCCACGCTCCCCACCGACTGAAAGGTATAATCTCCCGCAAAAAATTTCTCGTCGCGGGCAAAATGCTCGAAGAGATACAAATGAGGAAACGGCGTTTCTGTATGCGGACGGGAAAGATAATTCTCCTCCCCCCTTACGAAGCGTACGCCCACGCCGCCGCTCTTTGCAAGCATGATGCGTTCCGCCCGTTCGCCGTATTCGGCGCAAAGCCGTTCCGCCGCGAAGCGAGGGAAATTGCTGCGCATACACAGCCCGTCGAGCCCTGCGGGGATAACGACCTTTTGCACGTCGAACGCGCGCAGGAAGGCGTTTATAAATCCCGCCATACCGCCCTTTCCGAGCTTTTTACAAAGATCCACGGCGGTATCCGTCACCATATAGCGCGGTTTATTTAAAACCGCGAGCCAATACAGGGAAATTTTCAGTAAAATCCGCGCGCTCTGTTTGGGGTTTTTGGGCGCAAAGGTGCGGATACAGCGGGAAAGATACCCGTCGTTTTCCAACACGCCGTACACCGTTTTCACCGTGCGGGCGCGGTTGAGTTCCTCGATCGGCTCTTCGGAAAGCGCGATTTTCAGGTGCGCGCCCTCCGCGTAGACCCGCGACAGAATGCGGTAAGGGTCATAGAACGGGTTGCTCAAAACGCGTACCCTCCGCAATTTTTCTTCCGTTCAAATAATCGCGCGCGTCCATGACCTTGCCGCCCGCCGGTTGCAGGCGGGTGATCTTCACCGCGCCGTTTCCGCACTTGACGACAAGCCCCTCTTTGGGATTTACACCGATCGCCGTCCCGCAAGGCTCTTTTCCGTCATAGGAAATTTCCTCGGCAAAATAGAAATTAAGTAGCGTTTCGCCCGCTTTTCCAAAGGCAAGCGGGGAGGGAGAAAGCCCGCGGATAAGCGCGCTCACTTCGCTTGCGGGGCGGGAAAAATCGACCTGCGTCCGCGCCACCTTTTTACATACGAAGCCGTCGCCCTGCTTTTCGAGAGTAAAATCTCCGCTTTCGAGGAGGTCGAGAGCCTTACATACGAGCTCCGCGCCAAGCCCCGACAGCCTGTCCGTCAGCGTGCCTGCGGTGTCCTCTTGGGAAATCGGAAGCGGGGCGGCAAGCAAAATATCGCCCGTATCCAGCCCCAGCTCCGTTTTCATAATGGTAACGCCCGTCTGCGTCTGACCGTCCATGAGGGCGCGCGCAATGGGCGCCGCGCCGCGGTAGGCGGGAAGCAGGCTCGCGTGAACGTTCCAAACCCCCTGCGGGAAAAGGTTCAAGACCTCCTGCGTTAAGAGCTGGCCGTATGCGCAAGTGACCATAACGTCCGCGCCGATCTCTTTTAGCGCGCCGTAGTCCTCTTTGAGCCGTGCGGGCTGTAAAACGGGAATACCGAGCTTTTCCGCCTCCGCTTTTACAGGCGAGGGCGTTAAGATCCCCTTCCTGCCCTGCGGTTTATCGGGCTGGGTAAGAACGGCGCAAACCGCTCCCCTTGCATGGAGCGCGCGGAGAGAGGGAAGAGCAAACGCGGGCGTGCCCGCAAACACGGCTTTAATCTTCATTTCTTACGTCCGTCGCCTTATCGGTATAGATGATGCCGTCGAGGTGATCGAGCTCGTGGCAGACGGCGCGGGCGAAAAATCCGCGTGCCACCAAGGTAAAGCGGTCGCCCTTCTTATCGTTATAAATAATCTTCACTTTATCGGGGCGGCGGACGATTCCCGACTTTCCGCGAACGGACAAACACCCTTCGGGGCCCACCTGCTCCCCTTTCTGCCAAATAAACACGGGGTTGACGAACTCGAAATAGCCCTCGTCCACGTCCACGACGACCACGCGGATCGGCACGCCGATCTGCGGAGCGGCAAGCCCCGCCCCCTGCGCGTCGCGAAGCGTTTCTTTCATATCGGCAAGAAGCGCGGCAAGCTCGCCGTCGAACTGCGTTACCGCCTTGCATTTCGCCCGTAAAACCTCGTCGCCCACCTGTACGATTTCACGTATCATTTTTCTCCTCCTCAGCTCAAATTACTCGGATTTTCTTCCACATAAACGAGTACGTTTTTATATTTTTCGCCGTAAACGGCGTCGTATATCTCTTCCAAAGCCCCGCCGTCCGTAAGGCGCATGAGTACCTGATAGCGGAATTTATTTTGAATGCGCTTGATGGGCGCGTGCATACGGTTGAAAAACAAAAACTCCTCCGAATGCCTTGCGTACACCTGCTGTAACCGTTCATAAACGGATTTCAGCGCCTCCACCGTTTCGCGCTCTTCCGCGCCCGTCACCATGACCCTCACGATACGGGCAAACGGAGGAAACATGGTCGCCGCGCGCATAGAAATCTCGTGCTCGTAAAAACCGCAGTAGTCGTAGCGCGCCGCGAAACGCAAAATATAATTTTCGGGGTCGTAGGTTTGTAACACCACCTCGCCCGTCGCCTCCGCTCTCCCGCTCCTGCCGGCAACCTGCGTTACGAGCTGAAAGGTGCGTTCCCCGCTTCTGTAATCGGGGAAGTGCAAACTCATGTCGGCGTCCAACACCCCCACGAGGGTCACAAACGGAAAGTCGTGTCCCTTCGCCACCATCTGCGTGCCTACGAGAATATCCGCCTCACGCTCCGCAAAGCTGTGCAGAATTTTGTAGTGTCCCTCTTTCCCGCTCACGTTGTCCGCGTCCATACGAAGAATGCGCGCCTCGGGATAGAGCTTTTGCAGTTCCATGACCACCCTCTGCGTCCCCGTGCCAACGTAGCCGATATGAACGCCTCCGCACTCGGGGCACGCGCGGGGCATTTTATAGCGCGCGCCGCAGTAGTGGCATTTCAAACAGTCCTCTTCGCTGTGATAGGTAAGCGCGACGTCGCAGCTCTCGCATTTTGCGACGTAGCCGCAATCGCGGCAGATGACCGTTTGGGAATACCCCCTGCGATTCAAAAACAAAATCGCCTGATTTCCGCTGTTCAGGCACGCTTCGAGCTTTTCCCGAAGCGCCGAGGAAAAGGGCGAAGGATTTCCCCTTCTCACTTCCCGCCTCATATCGACAAGCTGTACCGACGGCATAGGGCGGGCATTGATGCGGTCGGGCATGGCGATCAGTTCGAACTCGCCGTTTTTTGCCCGTCGATACGTTTCCACGGCGGGCGTTGCACTGCCAAGCACTAATTTACATCCGTTATGCTTTGCCCTGAGGCGCGCGATCTCGAAGGTATTGTAGCGGGGAGCCGTTTCCGAGGAATAGCTTCCGTCGTGTTCTTCGTCGATGACGATGACCCCCAAATTCTCAACAGGCGCGAACACCGCCGAACGCGCGCCGATCGCAATGCGCGCGCTTCCCGCGCGCAGCCTCTGCCATTCGTCGAACCGCTCGCCCGCAGAGAGTCCGCTGTGCAAAATCGCCGCGTACTCCCCGAAGCGGGAACGGAGCTGGGCGAGCATCTGCGGAGTGAGGGAAATTTCGGGCACCAAAAAGAGCGCCGTTTTTCCCTCCTCCAAGGCGCGGGCGATGAGGGTCAAATAAACCTCCGTCTTCCCGCTCCCCGTCACGCCGTGCAAAAGCACGACGGTTTTATCGGTATTTTGTACGGTATCCACCGCATTCTGCTGTGCGGACGTGAGCCTGCGCTCCTCTTTTTTGCCCTCCACGCCGCGGTAAGGATCGCGAAGTTTCCTCCGCTTTTCCTCTTTCAAAACGCCCTTTTTGATGAGAGCGGTAACAGCCCCGCCGAATTTTTCGCGTAAAACGGGAGCTTCCTCCTCCCCCTTTTCCTCCAAATAGGAAACAAGAGCGAGCTGGGCTTTGGCGCGGGGATTGGGCGGTTCGCCCTCTCCGCTCAAACTGATAACGCCCGTAAACCGTTCCGCCACCTTTCCCGTGCGCATTTCCGCGGGCAAAAACAGGCGGAGCGTAAGCGCGAGCGGACAGCGGTAACGCGAAGCGAGCTTCTTTGCAAGCGACAGGCACTCCGCGTTGAGCGCGGGATAGTCCTCCGCTTTCCGATAAATTTTTTTGAGCTTCTCCTCGGGATATGAGCTGTGTTCTTTTACGCGCACCACAAACCCCGTTACCGTCTGTTTGCCAAACGGAACGGTAACGCGGGTCCCCGCTTCCACGGGAAAATCGCAGGCGTAATCGAAAATTTTGTCTACGTCGCTGTGCGCGATGTCGACGATCACTTCACATACCATACTCGCTCGTTTCACGTACGATCTCGACCCCAAGCGATATACCGAATACCGATCCGTTGAGATTTTCCGATCGTAACAAGAAAGCCCCGCAGAGGGGCGTTTCTCAATCTTTCGCGCCTACGACTTTGCCGTTGAGGACTTCTTGGCAAGCCAGCACGATTTCCTTTTGTTTGCCGGGAAGCTCCTGCGCGCCCGTCGCCTGCATCTGCTCGATAATTTGGCGGGTGCGCTTTGCGACGATCACGCAAAGCTCATAACGGCTTACGGGGTTCTCCTCCGTACCGAGCTTCCGCACAAGTGCGTCTACCGAGGGTTCGTTGATCATATTTTATCTCCTTCACGAAAAATTTCTTGCTCTATAATATGTAAGAGGCGGTCTTTTGCCTCGTTCAGGTCGTCGTTGACGACGGTATAATCGTATTGATCCCGCATGGAAAGTTCGTACTTCACACGTTCCATACGCGTTCTCTGCTCTTCCTCCGTTTCCGAACTGCGCCCGTTAAGACGCTGTTTCAGGGTGTTGAAGTCGGGCGGGACGACCATGATGAGCACGGTTCGGCACTCGTCTTTCATCTGTTCTTTGGCATGGAGCGCGCCCACCACGTCGATCTCCAAAATAACCGACTTTTCTTTCAGCTGTTCGAGCACGAAAGATTTGGGTGTTCCGTAGAAATTGCCGAAATGCTCGTCATACTCCAAGAAATCGCCTGCCTGAATGCGTTCCCGAAATTCCTCGCGCGAGAGGAAAAAATATTCCCGCCCGTGCGTTTCCCCCCTGCGGGGTTTGCGCGAGGTACAGGAAACCGAGAGCGCAAGGCTGTCGTTGTCCCGCAAAAGCTGTTTTACGAGCGTTCCTTTTCCGACCCCCGAAGGCCCGGAAATGGCGAACAAAATGTTTTTCATTCTCTATTTCCTTACGTAAAAACTATTCCAAATTTTGAACTTGTTCGCGTACCTTTTCGATCTCGTTCTTCATTTCGAGCGCGCAAGCGGTGATCTTGCCGTCGTTGGATTTGGAGCAGACCGTGTTGCATTCGCGGTTGAACTCCTGAATGAGAAAATCGAGCTTTCTGCCCACCCGTTCGCTTTTGCAAATGTTGTAAAACTCCGCAATGTGCGAGGTAAGACGGGTGAGTTCCTCGTCGATACTGCATTTATCGGCAAACAACGCCGCCTCCGTGAGAATGCGCGTTTCGTCCACCTTCCCGCCCAAGTATTCCAAAATCCGTTCGGAAAGCTTTTTGCGATACTCTTCGGCAACAAAGGGCGCGCGTTGCGCGATCTCGTTTTTCAAGCGTTCGATCGCCCGCATATGGGAAACAAGGTCGGTTTTGAGCCGTTCGCCCTCCGCTCTACGCATGGAAGCGTGTGCTTCGAGCGCGCTTTTGAGCGCAATTTTGAGCGCGGTTTTCAGCGTTTCGTCCGCCCCGCCCGCCTCTATGGGACGAACGACGTCGGGAAGACGCATAAAAAAGGACGCGGTCGCGTCGTCCGTCAGGCGGAACTCCTTTACGAGCTCCTCCTTGACCGCGTAGTAAGAACGCGCGATATTTTTATCGAGAAAGAGGGATTTTTCCTGCTCCCGTCCGTCCGTGAAATTGACGAACACGTCGATATGTCCGCGGGAAAGGGAATCCCGCACGAGCGAGCGAATACTCTCCTCTTCCGAAAGAAAAGCACGGGGGCATTTGACGGCGATGTCGAGATAGCGGTTATTGACCGAACGAACCTCTACGGTCAGTTCCACGCCGTTTTCGCGGTATTCGCCTTTGCCGTATCCCGTCATGCTGTACATAACCTTGCTCCTTGCTTAGCACTTTCTATCATTATATCACACCGCTTGATAATTTTCAAGCCGTTTCACAACATTTTTTGAGAGATTTAGCGCCCCAACCGTTTTAAAAATTCCTCTTCGCTAAGAATGGGAATACCCGCTTTTTTCGCCTTGTCGAGCTTGCTGCCCGCACTGCTTCCCGCAACGACGAGAGTCGTCTTTCCCGTGACCGAGCTCTGCGCCGTTCCCCCGGACTCTTCGATGAGCTTTTGCGCCTCCGTGCGCGACATGGAAGCGAGGCTTCCCGTGAGCACCACGCTCTCGCCCGCAAACGAGCCCTCCGTCTTTCTCGCCCGCGCGAAGGGGCGCACGCCCGCCTCTTCAAGCCGTTTGAGCTCTTCGGCGTTTTCTTCGTCGGCAAAGTACCCGACGATCGCGTTCGCCGTGATCTCGCCCACGTTTTCGAGCGCAAGAAGCTCTTCATAGGTGAGCGAAGCGACGTTTTCCACACTGCCGAACTGCGCCAGATCCCGCGCGGCGACCCTGCCCACGCCGTCGATGCCGATGGCGTATAAAAACCGCTCCAAAGGTAAATTTTTGCTTTTGCCGATCGCGCCGAGCAGGTTGGAAATCTTCTTATCGCGGAAGCCCTCCAATCCCTCGAAATCACTTGCCTGCAAGTTGTACAGATCGGAATAACGGCGGACGGAACGCGCCTCGTACAAAACGGTCAGCGTGGATTCAGACATTCCCTCCACGTCCGCCGCGTTTTTGCTACAATAGTGGGTCAGTTTTTGAATCACGCGGGGCTTGCACTCCGCGTTGGTGCAAAACAAATTCGCGCCGACCTCCTTTACCTCGCTTCCGCAGGCGGGACAGCGCGCGGGTTTTGCCACGGGAACGCTCCCCTCCGTATGCGCCACCGCACCCAGAATTTCGGGAATCACCTCGTTGGAACGGCGGATCAGCACGCGCGAACCGATTTTCACGTCCTTGCGCGTAAGATCGCCGAAGTTGTTGAGCGTTGCGCGCTTCACGGTCGCTCCGCCGAGCTCCACGGGCGTTACGAGAGCAAGCGGAGTGAGCTTTCCCGTTCTGCCCACCTGCCAAACGACCTCGTTTACCGTCGTTTCCGCTTCCTCCGCCTCGAACTTGTAAGCGATCGCCCAGCGCGGGAATTTATCGGTGTACCCCATTTCCCCGCGCACCCGCTCGGAGTTCACCTTGATCACCGCGCCGTCCGTTAAGACGTCTATCTTCTTGCGCTCGATCTCGATTTCGTCCACTGCCGCCATCAAACTGTCCAAATCGAAACACTTTTGAAAGAGCGGATACGTTTTAAAGCCCTCTCGGCGCAAAAACGCCATTGCTTCCTCCTGGGAGGAAACAGGGTTCTCGCTCATATAGTTGACGTCGTAAAAGAAGATGTCCAATTTGCGCGAGGCGGTCACTTTGGGATCGAGATTGCGGATCGCCCCCGCCGCCGCGTTGCGGGCGTTTTTCAGGGGCTCGTCGGGGTATTTTTCGTTGTATTCTTGAAGCGCGGAGAGCTTCATGACCGCTTCGCCCCGCACTTCGAGCGTGCCCGTATAAGAAATTTTCATGGGGAAGCTATGCACGGTGAGCGCCTGCGCCGTAACGTCCTCTCCCTCCACGCCGTTTCCGCGCGTGGCTGCGCGCACAAACGCGCCGTTTTCGTAAGTCAAGCAAACGGTGAGCCCGTCGAATTTGTATTCCACGGTAAACTCCGCTTGGGGATCGATCTTGTGTACGCGGGTCACGAACGCCGTCAGCTCGTCCTCCGTGACCGCCTTATCCAAACTGTACAGGCGGGCGATATGGGTATGCCGTTCGAAGCCCTTTACTGGTTCGCCCCCCACCCGCTTGGTGGGAGATTCGGGAAGCACGACCCCGCTCTCCCGTTCGAGCTCTCTGAGCTCGTCGTACAGTTTGTCGTATTCCGCATCGGAAACGGAGGGCGCGTCCTCCACGTAGTATTCGCGCGCCCAGCGGTTGAGAATTTCGCAAAGCTCCTGCATTCTGTTCATGTCGTAGCTCCTGATAAAATATGAACCGATAAATGACTGATAACCGTTGGAAAGCACACGCCATGACAAAGTATCCCGCGACGCAAGCTTTTCAACCTATAATTTCAAGCGGTGCAAGAGCCGCCGCCAGATCCTTATTCCCCGCTTTCTCGAAATGCACGGTGATGATGAGATTGCTCTCCTGCCCGCGTGCGGAGAGGATCTCTCCGTCGCCGAAGCGGGTGTGGCGCACCTTCGTCCCCACCGTAAATCCCGAAACGTCCTTCTTTTCCTTGGGCGCGCCGAACGCTGGCGCAGACGCGGAAACGGCGGGCTTTGCGGACACGGGCGTTCTGCCCGAACCGAAGGTGCGGAAATGGGTATCCTGTTCCTCGCTGTAATTTCCCACGCGCTTCACCGCGCCGTTCTTATATCCCCCGCCGTAACCGCCGTAGCCTCGCCCTCCGCCGTAACCCTCGCGGTAGCCGTCGTAATCGCCGGAATAACGGTGATATACAGGCGCGTCGGGAATATTCAGCTCCTTTTTAAGCTCCTCCACAAAGCGCGAGCGCATACTCGGCTCCCGTTTGCCGTACAGATACCTGCTCTTGGAGCGGGTGAGCCAAAGCCGTTCCCTTGCCCGCGTGATGGCAACGTACATGAGCCTTCGTTCCTCTTCGAGCGCTTCGGGATCGTCGATCGCGCGCGAGGTGGGCATGATATTGTCCTCCAAACCCGCAAGAAATACGCAACGGAACTCCAACCCCTTTACGGCGTGAATGGTGGCGATCGTCACGTAGTCGCCGTCGTCCATTTCGTCGGTATCCGAATAGAGGGTGATTTGCTGTAAATAATCGGAAAGCGTCGCCTCACCGTTCATGCGGGCGAACTCGTCTACGGAGTTTTGGAACTCGTCGATATTGGCGCGCTTGGTTACGCTCTCGTCCGAATTGTCGGCGTATTGCTCTTGCATACCCGAGCTCGAAACGAGATAAGAGGTCAGCCGATCCACCCGCGTATCCTGCGCCATAACGACAAGATTTTTGACGTAGTTCCCGAACTCTTTCAGCTTCGCCTTTGCGCCCGCGTTGAGGGGAAGCTCGTCGCCGTCGAGGATCGCATAATACAGAGGCATATCCTCCGCCTGCGCGTAGGAGAGAAGGGTCTGCACCGTTTTTTCGCCGATCCCACGGCGGGGCACGTTGATGACGCGCAAAACCGCCTCGTCGTCGTTGGGGTTGGCGGCGATCCGCAAATAGGCGAGAATATCTTTGATTTCCTTGCGTTCGAAGAATTTAAATCCGCCGAACACCTTGTAGGAAATGCCGTATTTTGTGAATTCCTGCTCGTAAGAACGGGTAAGCGCGTTGATGCGCATGAGCACGGCAAAATCGGAAAGACGGTAGCCCTGCCGTTTGAGTTCGCTGATCAGACGCGCGCTGTACAGCGCCTCGCCCGCTTCCTCGTCCGCCTCGAAATATACGGGCTTTTCGCCCTCCTCCCTGTCCGTCCAAAGCTCCTTGCCCTTTCTCAGCGCGTTGTTGGCGATCGACGCGTTGGCAAGCTCCAAAATCGCCTTGGTGGAGCGGTAATTTCGCTGTAATTTGTACGTTTTCGCTTTGGGATAATAGCGTTCGAAATGCAGAATATTTTCGAGCTTCGCCCCCCGCCAACCGTAGATGGATTGATCGTCGTCGCCCACTACGAACAAATTGCCGTGTACGGAAGAGAGCATCTTGATAATGTCGAACTGCACGGAGTTGGTGTCCTGGAATTCGTCTACGTGAATGTAGCGGAATTTGCCTGCAAGATATTCGCGCGCCTCGGCGTCGGTTGCGAGCAGGTTGCGCGCCTCGGTGAGAAGGTCGTCGAAGTCGAGCGCGTTATACGCCTTTAAATGCGCGCAGTATTTGCGGTACACGGCGACCGCCGTTTCGATATTGCGCTCTCGCGCATGCGCCTTCATGTATGCGTCGGGCGTAAGCCCCTGCATTTTGGCTTCGGAAATGTGGTATTTGACCGATTTCAGCAACCCCTCCTCGTCCTCGTATCCGCATTCCCTGAACGCTTGCTTTACGACTGCGGAACGTTCCTGTTCGGAATAAATGGAAAAGTTCGCGTGAAAGCCCAGCCGATCGCCGAACATTCTCAAAATACGCACGCACATGGAGTGAATGGTGCATACCCACATTCTCGAAACGTCGGTAAAAGCTTCGAGCCGTTCGCGCATTTCATTTGCCGCCTTGTTGGTAAAGGTGATGGCGAGCACGTTTTCGGGCGGAACGCCCAACTCTCCCACCAAACGGGAAATGCGGGCTGTGAGAACGCGCGTTTTCCCGCTTCCCGCACCCGCAAGCACCAAAACCGCCCCTTCGGTATCGAGGACGGGCTTCATCTGTTCTTCGTTGAGCTTGAAATCTATCATGGAATTTTATTATACCACAACCGCAAAAAAAACTCAACCGTTCGCGCGCAATTTCCCAAACCCGATTGCCCTTTACATAAGAGCGTTGCAATTGTCATTCTTCGCTCCATTCAGAATGACTGAGGAGTCGGACTTCTCAATTCACCTTGCCCTTCAACTCGAATTCATACTCCCGTTTGAAGCGTTCCAAAGCCTGCAAATACTTTTCCGAAAGTTCCAAACTGTAACGCTGTTTTTCGGAATAGCTGAGCGTTTCGTAGTACTCCCTGTCGGTAAGCCTTCCGATCGCATCCGACACCTCCCCTTCGCTGAGAAGCATCTCGCGGACGCGCAGATAAAATTCGTCGGGCGATTCCCCTTTGATCTTCGTCGTGACCTTCTCGGCAAAATACCGCTCCATTTTGCTCTCGTTGATCCCTTGGTTCTTGGCATGGGAACGGGAAGTGGAAAGCTCCTCTTCGCATTGCTTCCAAAACCCTTTTTTCATACGTGATTTTGCTTCTTTTGCAAGCGTTTTCAACGAGCGTTCCATCTCGATTCTCCTTTTCCAAAATTCGACAATTTTTGCACGGGGATATAAAAAATCCGTAACGCCTTGGTTACGGATTTTTGTCAGTTTCTGTTTTTCTTTCTTGCGGCTTCCGCTTTCTTTCTCTTCTTCACGGAAGGCTTCTCGTAAAATTCTTTTTTGCGAAGGTCGCCGATGATACCGTCGCGCGAGCACTTTCTCTTAAAACGGCGCAGTGCGCTTTCGAGATTCTCGTTTTCTCCAACACGAATCGTAGACATATTCTCAACCCTCCTTCGCCGAAGCACTTATTACTCGGATATTATAGCAAAACCGCCTCTTCCTGTCAAGGTTTTTTTGCCTTATCATTGATGTTTGTCAAGCATTTTTCAGAAAATTTCTTAACTTTTCTAAAAATTTCTT
>CAMUFJ010000020.1 GCA_947088135.1 uncultured Clostridia bacterium | reverse complement strand
ACCGCTTTCAGCGGTACGGTTTTTTAATATTTTTTTCATTTTTTTTCCGCAAAGTGTTGATATTACGGGCGCCATGTGCTAAAATAGTAACGAATATAAAATGTTAACTTCGGTTAACTTATTTTACGCAGAGGAAAGAATATGAACAAACCGAGAGTTGTGTTTGCCTATACGGAAGCGGGACTCGGGCACACCATGCCGATGAACAGTATCGCCGACAAATTCGAAGAGCTTTACGGCGATAAGGTGGAGTGCGTGCGTTCCCAATTTTTTACCGAAAGCGAACACGCAAAACTGATCGAATTCGAAGAAAAGCTGAAAAACAACGTCGTAAAATCCAACAACAGCACCGCCTACGGATTTTGGCTGACGCTGAATATGGAATTTTGGGGAGAAAAAATCGGCTCATGGGCAACGATGACCTGCCTCGTCCCCGGCGCGCGCAAGCCCGCCATCGAGCACGTGGAGGAGCTTCGTCCCGACATGGTGGTGTGCACCCACTGGGCGCCCAACTATTTCGCTAAAAAGAGCAGTGCAAATCCCCTGACCGTGATGTACTGCCCCGACATAGTGGTCAATCCTCTTTTCCGCTATCCGTGCGATTTGGCGCTCGTTTCCAACGAAGCGGGTTATAACCGCGCCCGCAAGCACCACCCCGTGCGCTTTAACGACGATAATTTCAAGCAAGTGCCCTTTCTCATCCGCGAGGAGGCGTTCGCCGTTTCCACGGATAAAATAGAAACGCGGAAAAAGCTCGGCATTCCCGAACACGCACTCACCGTATTGCTTGCGGAGGGCGGTTACGGCATCGGGAAAATGGAAGAAATCTGCAACATCGTATTGGAGCGCGATCTGCCCGTGACACTGCTCGCCGTATGCGGAAAAAATGCCGAACTGTACGAACGCTTTCGGCAATTAAAAAGCAAGGGAAAATGTTGTTTCCGCCCGATGGGGCTCGTGGATAATTTTTTCGAACTGCTCGTCGCTTCCGACGTGTTCTGCGGAAAGAGCGGCGCGAACGTTTCGGGGGAAGCGTGTTTTTTCGGCGTACCGCATATCATCACCAAATACGCCACGACGATCGAAAAAAACATCGGCAAATATTACATTGAAAACGTGGGCAACGCCATGAAGATCTTCAAGCCCGAAAAGGTTGCGGACAAGCTCGCAGAAATTTTGCGCGACCCCGAGATCTTAACCCCCTACGTTCTCGCGGCGAAGAAACAGCGTACGCAATACGGTGCGACCCGCTGTGCGGAGTACATTTTCAATCTGCTCTGCACCCGCTTCCCCGAGTTGAAAAACTCCTCGGAAAAAAATTGAAAACGATAAAAAGGGTAGGCTGAACGCCTACCCTTTTTTTAATCCAAAATATCTCTTCCGATCGGGCGGAGGAAGAGCTCTTCCGCATCCTTCCCGCGCTTTGCGGCAAGCGCCCACATGAGCTTTGCGACCGTCGCCTCCAAAGTCATGCACCGCGCCTCCAAGACGCCGAGCTCGTGCAGCTTGCGCCCCACCTCGTAGGTAAACAGAGAACTTCCCTCCCGCTCCACCTGCGTGGTAAACACCACCGTTTTGCCCCTCTCTCGAAAAGCTTTCAAACGGCGGAATAATTCATTGTCGCCGTAATCGGGAAGCCCGCCCGCGCCGAACGACTCGATGATGAGCCCGTTGCAGTGCGCGTCGAGATAGTCGAAAATATCGCTTTTCAGCCCCGGCGTGAGTTTAAGCACAAACACGCTCTCGTCGAGCTCGTAGAAAAATTTCGGCTTGCCCGTCACCTTTTCCCGAATGTAATACACGGGCTTTTCGTCCCGCATCACGGCGACGTCCGGATAGTCGATGCTCGAAAAGGCATTATAACTTCGGGTACGCGTCTTTTTCGCGCGCGTGCCCAAGATGACGCTCCCGTCGAACACGATATGCACGCCCGAAGCATTATCGTCCGCGCAGTAGGCGAACGCGTCGGCAAGGTTACGGCGGGCGTCGGTATCCCGCATATAGGCGGATCGCTGGGAGCCCGTGAACACGACGGGCTTGGGAGAATTCTGCACGAGATAGGAGATCGCCGCGGCGGTATACGCCATGGTGTCCGTCCCGTGGGTAACAACGAAGCCGTCGTATCGCTCGTAGTTGGTTTCGATAATGCGCGCGATTTCCAGCCAATGTTTTGCGCACACGTTCGTGCTGTCCAAGTTAAAAGGCTGTACTTTATCCACGCGGCAAAGCCCCGCCACCTCGGGAACGCAGGAGAGAAGTTCCTCCGCATCCAATACGGGCGCCATGCCCGCGTCGGTGGGCTTGGAAGCAATCGTGCCGCCCGTCGCAATGAGTAAAACGTTTTTCATAAGCTCCTCTTTTAACAGAGTTTTTCAATCAAGGCATTCCGCACTTTTTCGGAAAGACCCGGTTCTTCTCCGCGCACGCAGGACAGTAGCGTTTTCGCCGCCTCCCGCGCGCTCCCGCCCGCAAGCAGTACGCAACGCTTCGCAAGCGCGCCTCCCTCCGCGAGCTCCTCCGCGCTTCCCGTCAGGACGTCGCAAACGCCGTATGCGCGTAATTCTTCCAGCTCTTCTTTGTTTGGGATTTTCGAAGAAAACAAAATACGGCGAAAGCGCGTGTAGCGCTTTTCATCGTATTTGAGTCCGCCGAGCTCGAAGCAAACGCACTCCCCCGCGGTAAGCCTGCGTTCGCCGTATCGCGCTTCCACCTTCTTGATAAACCGCAAATCGTAAGGGGCGTGTTCGCGGTCGGCGTCGAGAACGCGCTCCGCGCTTGCCCGTTGCAAACAGTTGTGCGTACCCACGGGAGCGAGCACCTCCTCCCCTTCCCGCAAACTGAAACCGCTTACATACCAATAGAGCCTGTCCGCAATGCGCCCGTCCTCGAAAAAGCGCAATGCGGCGAAATGCTCCATTACAAATCGCTCAGCGGCAAAGACAAAATACTGTCGATCCGCGTGCGCACAAAATATTTGTATTTATTGCAGAGGGACTCGAAGAGAATGTAAATCCGTCCGTCCCGTACAAAAATTTCCTCGCTCATGCAGGGCGCGGTTAGCGCGCTTTTAAGGTTGGAAGAATCCAACCGATACAGAGGGATCTCCTTGCCGTCGACCGTTACCGTACCGCTCGCCTCGCCGTCCAAACTGTTTTCGTATGTATAGAATACCGAGTCCGCCAGCCCGTAGGAGGTGCTCAGCGTGATTTTATCACCGTATACCGCAATGCCCTGCACGAGCGCGCGCACCGAAATCACCTTGTCGGGCGTTTCTTTTATCGCCCCGTTTTCAAGGGAATATTCGTAAATGAACGCGTAGTTGGTTTCGCCGTTTACGGTAAGGTGGTGATCCTCGTTCGTCTTGTAGTTCTTTTCGCGGTAAAATTCGCCCGCGTACAGCTTTTGCGTGTCCGCGTCGAAGTAACAGTACGCCACGTTAAAATCCGTTTGAACGGCGCGCTCCGCTTCGAGTTTCGCGCCCGATTCCGCGCCGAGCACGGAAGCAAACGAAACGCGGAGCAAGGTCTTTCCGCTCGCGATCAAGAGCTCTTCGCCCGTGCAGGTAACGCCTCCGAAATGGGTGGTAACGTCCTTCCCGCCCTCCGTAAACGTTACGTACTTATTCTTATCCTTGCCGATAAGATAGACGCGGGAGGGAGAACCGTCCGCCATATACCCGCTCATGGCAAACTCATACCCGTCCGCATTTTCGGGAACGGGGCAAAGTCCCTGCGGAGAAATACCGTCCGCAAGCCCAGGGATCTTCGCCTCCTCTTTCGCGCCGCCGAAGAACGCGGGATAGCTCGCGCCGAAAAACCAAACGAACAAAAATACGAACAGCGCGACGCATAAAATCAGCGCCGCCGAAAGCCCGACGATTTTACCCTTTGCTCCCCTTTTCTTCATTATAGTTTCTCCTTCTTTATTCTTGAAACAGTGCAGTGGAATAGTACCGATCTCCCGAATCGGGCAAAACGACTACAATGTTTTTACCCGCGTTTTCCTTCCGCTCCGCGAGCGTTTTCGCCGCGAACAGCGCCGCGCCCGAAGAAATGCCCGCCAAAACGCCCTCCGTTTTCCCGAGCTCTTTCCCCGACGAAATCGCGTCTTCGTCGGCAACTGCAATCACTTCGCCGTAAATATGCGGATCGAGCGTTTTCGGCACGAATCCCGCGCCGATGCCCTGAACGTTATGCGCGCCCGCTTTTCCGCCCGAGAGTACGGGAGAACCTGCGGGCTCTACCGCAACGATCTCGATAAGCGGATTTTGTTCCTTCAAATATTTCCCCGCGCCCGAGATCGTGCCGCCCGTTCCGACCCCAGCCACGAAAATATCAACCTTGCCGTCTGAATCTTTCCAAATTTCGGGGCCTGTGGTCTTGTAATGTATAAGCGGGTTGACGGGATTTTCGAACTGCCCCGCCAAAAACGCGCCCTTTACGGAAGCGACGATTTCCCGCGCCCGTTCGATCGCGCCCGTCATGCCTTTATCGCCGTCGGTGAGCACGAGCTCCGCCCCGTACGCTTTGAGTAGATTTTTCCGCTCCTCGCTCATGGTGGCGGGCATGGTGAGCACGACGCGGTATCCCCTCGCCGCCGCGAGCATGGCAAGCCCGATGCCCGTATTGCCCGAGGTCGGTTCTACGATAACGCTTCCCTGTTTGAGCTTGCCCGTCTTTTCCGCGTCGTCGAGAATAGCGCGCGCGACCCTGTCTTTAACAGACCCTGCGGGGTTGAAATATTCGAGCTTCGCAAAAATTTGCGCGTTCAGTTTGTGTTTTTCGCAATAGCGGTTTAACGCCAGCATCGGCGTATTGCCTGTAAGCAGGGCAATATTGTCGAATAGCACTGATGCCTCCTATGCTGAGTAAGCTCACGACTTTTCCGCTTCGTGGAAAAAGCGAAGATAAGCTTTTTTGCAGTAATCGCACACTTCGGCGTCGGAAGCGGGATCGCCCCCGAACGAATACGCGCCGTTCACCCGCCAGCCGTTGAGAAGGGAGGTTCGGATCGCGTCGGTAGGGCAGCTAAACGCGCACCCCATGCACCCCACGCACGAACCGCCGAACTTGGGCTTTCCGTCCTTCATTATAATATTCCCCTGCGGGCAAACGTTTGCACACTTCCCGCACCCGATACATTTCTTTTTGTTGGCACGGAAACACTTGCCGAGCACAGGCATTGCGATATGCTCGATGCGGAGCACGAAAGAAACGAAGCGACGCAACAGCCCCACCCGCGATCGGGAACCCTCTCCCGAAGCGAGCGTCTGCGCGTCCCGCTCGATGAGGTTGCAATTCGCCCGCCACATCCGCGCCGCCATTTTGTCGGAATGCCGAAAAATAATATTGTAGGGCATAATGTAGGAAAATTCGCCCTTTACGGCATATCCTCTTCTTTTGAGCCTGCGCGCGGGGAGAATGCCCGATGCGTCGTTGAGGCGGAGCGGTTCGCCCGAAGAGCGCACGAGCCAAACGGGAAGCCGTTCCCCCTTCTTGCGCTTGGGCATTTTCTTAATAAATTTCAATAGAGCAGCGGGGGCGTTAAAGGCGTGTACGGGATAGCCCAAAATCACGCCGTCGAATCCTTCGGGCGCAGGGGGCGTTTCCCCCTTCCGCACGGCGTAAATTTCACTCTCCACGCCGTGGCATTTCGCCTCTTCGAGAAGCGCTTCGCATACCCGACGCGTGTTTCCCGTGCCCGAGAAAACGTAAGCTATGAGTTTCATATGCGCTCCACCGAGGCCTTGCCGTCATCGTCCATGTCGTAACGGTATTGTTCGTCTTCTCTGTGAGAATCGTACCAGACCTGCGCGAAGAAGGGCATTTCTTTTGCCAAAGAATCGAACTCCCAAGGGGATGGCTGACAGCACACGGGGCACCAATGCCCGCCGCGCAACACGGTGTAGGCGGAAGCGGAAAACTCATGCCCCCGCACGCAACGCCACCGTACTTTTTCGTAGACGTCGCCCTTAAATCCGTTTAAATAAGCGCCCCCGCGGAATTCCGCCGCCGAGGAAAGCTCTTTCTCGCTCCACCGCTGTTCGGGAATGCTCTCGTCGTACCCGTGGTCGAGAAGCAGTCCGTTTTTCCGCGCGTATTCCACCGTCCTGAGTGCGTCGTAATCGCCGAAATCCCCCTTCGCCATGAGCTTCACGTCCGACCAGGACTTGGGGAGTGCGTTTACGCCCTCTTGCCCGCCAAAGTATGCCTGTACGCGCGCCGCGTCGCCCGTCTTGATCCATCTGCGCGGAGAATTGGGGTGTTTTAACAGCCGACGAAACAAAAACAAATCGATGAGTTTGGCGGGAACAAGCTTTCCGAGCGCAAACAGTTTATGCCGTTTGGCGGTCTCCTTCCAATAGTCGTGTACGCCGTCCCGCTGGTAAGAAAAGAGCGATTCGAGTTCGTCGCCGTCCGCAAACCAAAGTCCGTGAAAATTGCGCGGAGCAAACCAATCGGGTTTGAAAAATTTTTCGGTCGTTCCGCCGATCATGGCAAACCCGTCGTTGAAAGTATCGTAACCCGTTTCCCGTCCGCGTTCGCCCGCGCCGATATTGTAAATCTTCTTCCAAAATGCGGGCACTTCGCCCCGCATATCCCGCTCCAAAATGCGCTTGATGAGATATCCGCTGTCCCGCGAACTCACCCACTCTAAGGGCGCGTTGAGCGCAGTATGGAACATGAGCCCGTCGCTCACGTTGTCGTTCATCATGTTGGGGTGAAGCATCGCCGTTTGGCGCAAAACGACCCAACAGGAAAGCCCCGCATCCAAAACGTAGCGTTCGCCGTACAGCTTGTGCATGGCGTACGCATCGAAAGGACTTACGAGAAGCGGATCGCCCACTCTTCCCCACGGATGCAATTCGTTCCGATTTCCGTACAGGGCGACGGTAGAAATATGAATGAACTTGGGCTGGCGCGCAAGCTCCTTCACCGCGTCCACAAGCGCGACCGTGCCCATAACGTTGCTCTCGAAGCTCCTCTTCGCGGAAGCGTCCGATGCGGGCGGAATGACCGCCGCCATATGCACGAGGTAATCGGCGTCCTTCACGAGCTTACGGCACGCCTTGGCGTCTGCAACCGAGCCCCGTACGACCTCGATCCGGTTTTGATATTCGGAAAACAGTTTTTTTGCAAACCGGTTATTTTTCTTTTTCCGCGAAAGGAGTACGCGAACACGGTCTACCTCTTTGAGCTCCAACACCTGTCGGAGCGCCTCTCTTCCCATGTTCCCGTTTGCCCCCGTCATGGCAACCTTCATACGTATTCCTCCAATATACACGAGCGCATATCGGTATTATACAAGAAAGTCATATTATTGTCAATTATGTAATGCGTTTCTATGACAATTTCTAAAAATTTTTTTTATCCGCCCCGAACCCCGAGATAACACTCTACGACGGTGCGGATCGCATAGTCTATTTCCGCCTCCGTCGTGTCTGCGCCGAAAGAAAAGCGCGCGCCCCGCCTTGCCTCTTCCTCGCTCCGTCCCATCGCCGTTAAAACGTGGGAGGGAAGCGCGCTGTGCGCCGAGCAAGCCGCGCCCCCCGAGCATGCTACGCCGTGCAGATCGAGCTTGTTTAAAAACGCCGTTCCGCCCCGCTTGAAAGTCATGTGCGAAATACCCGCAACGCGGTTTTCCCCGTTTACGCAAACTTCTCCGCCGAGTGCGGAGAGCACGCCCTGTTCGAACCGGTCGCGCAAGAATGCGATTTTCATTTGATTTTTTTCCCGATCGCGCTGCGCCGAAGCGAGCGCAACGGAAAACCCGACGATGCCCGCCACGTTGAGCGTGCCTCCGCGAAGCCCTCGCTCCTGCTCTCCGCCCGCAACGAGCGGACGAAGGGAAACCCCTTTTTTCACCACGAGCGCGCCCGCGCCCTTCGGCCCGCAGACCTTGTGTGCGGAAAGGGAAAACGCGTCGCACGCGCCCGCGATTTTCTTTAAATCGAGCGCGCCCGCCGCCTGTACGCAGTCGGAAAAGAAGAGCACCCCCCGCGTCTTACACAGCGCGCCGAGTTCTTCCACGGGCTGAATGCAACCCGTTTCGTTGTTGACCGCCATGACGCACAGAAGCCCCGCGCCATCCAAAAGCTCCTCCGCTTTCGCGAGTTCCGCGCACCCGTTTCCCGCCACGGGCAATACCGCAGAACCGTCCGCACGAAGCTTGCCCGCCTCGATGACCGCGCTGTGCTCCACCGCGGAGAGAACCGCCCGTCCCTTCCCCAATCGGCGCACCGCCCAGTTGTCCGCTTCCGTTCCGCCCGAAGTAAAGTAAATCTCCTGCGGCAAAACGCCGAGCGTTTCCGCGATCCGATCCCGCGCCTCGCTCACCGCATACGCCGCCCTTCGCCCGTACGCATGGGGCGAATCGGGATTGCCGTACTGTTCTTTGAAATAGGGAAGCATCGCATCGAATACTTCTTCCGAAAGCGGCGCAGTCGCCGCATAGTCGAGATACACGTTCATTGTGCAAGCCTCCTCACGATTTCGCCCGCCATCACAAGCCCCATAACGGAGGGCACGAAGGAAACGGAACCGATCGTTTCCGCCGTCCTGACGCAGGGTTCTTCCTCCGAATAGGCGCAAAGAACGTGCCCGATCCCCCGCTTTTTGAGCTCTCTTCGCATGACGCGCGCCAAGGGGCAGACGCTCGTTTTTTCAAGCTCGGCTACGCGGATTTTGGTAGGATCGAGCCGATTCCCCGCACCCATGGCTGAGATAACGGGGACGCCGAGCGTTTTCGCCCGCTCGACGAGGCAGATTTTTGCCGTAACGTTGTCGATGCAGTCGGCAATAAAATCATACCCGCCCAAATCGATTTGCTCCGCCGTTTCGGGGAGATAAAAGAGCTGTTTCGCAATCGCCCGACAAGCGGGATCGATGTCGAGAATGCGCTCTTTCATCACCTCCGCCTTGCTCCTGCTTAGAGTGGACGCGAGCGCAACGAGCTGACGGTTCAAATTGCTCTCTTCAACGGTATCCTTGTCGATAAGAGTGATTTCCCCCACGCCCGCGCGCGCCAAGCCCTCCGCGCAGTACGAGCCGACCCCGCCCACGCCGAACACGGCGACGCGGCTGTTTTTCAGTTTTTCCACGCCCCGCTCCCCCAATAGGATCGCAGTGCGGCTATGCCTTTCTTCCATACGTTTATTATATCGCGACAGCCTGCACTTGTCAACCGAAAGCAGAATATCCCTCGCGGAACGGCTTCGCCTCGATCGGCGGAAAGCAAAACAGCATAACGAGGGCAAGCCTCACATAAAATAACCTGACGGGAAGCTTCCCGCGGAGGTTTTTTATGCGCAAAATTCTTTCCTGCGCGCTTCTCGGCGCGCTGATATTGCCCCTCGCCGCAGTGACGGGCTGTAAAAAAGCTTCGGACGAGCGGAGCAAGTACGAAATGCAACTCGAATATTTTCCCGAAGAAAGACGGCTCGCGGCGAATATGCGCGTTACCGTGCCCAACGAAACGGAAAACGCCTTCGAGGAGCTCAAATTTCAGCTTTGGGCAAACGCCTATCGGGAGGGAGCGAAATACGCGCCCGTTTCCGAACTGTACGCCCCCGCCGCCTATTACGACGGCAAAAGCTACGGCGGAATCACCGTAAACAATGTTGACGGTTGCGAAAAGTTTTCGGTTACGGGCGAGGACGAAAATATTTTATCCGTTACGCTCGGCGCTCCGCTCTATCCCGACGAAAGCGTCACCCTCGACGTAAGTTTCGAGGTCACGCTCGCCAAAATCAATCACCGCCTCGGCGAGGGAAAAAACGCAGTCAATCTCGCGCATTACTATCCCGTGCTGTGCTACTGTCCCGACGGAAGCTTCCGCGAATACGTGTACGCCGCGAGCGGCGATCCCTTTGTAAGCGAATGCGCCGATTACGACGTGACGCTGACCGTCCCCGAGGATTACACGGTAATTTCCGCGGGCAAGCCCGAATGCGTCGCACAAAACGGAAAAAAAACGTATCATGTAATAACGGAAAACGTGCGGGACAGCGCGTTTGTCCTCGGAAAAAATTTCCAAAACGCAAAGACCACTGCGGGCGGGGTCGAAGTGGAATACTACTACGTTTCGGACAGTAAGCCCGAGCTCGCTCTCGGCGTTGCGGCGGACAGCCTTGCCTATTTCGACAAGAGCTTCGGCGACTATCCACTCTCTACTTACACGGTGGTGCAGACGGATTTCCCCTACGGGGGCATGGAGTTTGCGGGGCTTTCCATGATTTCGCTCGATTTGCGCGAAGCGGAGATCCCCACCGTGGTGGCGCACGAAACGGCGCATCAGTGGTGGTACGCGCTCGTGGGAAGCAATCAATTCGAGAGCAGTTGGCAGGACGAGGGGCTCGCGGAATTTTCCACCGCGCTCTTTTTCGGGGCGCATGAAAAATACGGCGGTACTTACGCGCAGTTCATCGAGGCAAGCGAACGCTCCTACCGCGCCTTTTTCTCGGTGTACTCGCAAATCAACGGCTCTCAAAACACGGCGATGAACCGCCCGCTCACCTCCTTTACGGGGGATTACGAATACCGCAACATCGCCTACGACAAGGGCGTGATCCTGTTCTCCCGTTTAAAGAGCGTCGTGGGCGACGGGAAGTTTTTCGAAGGGCTCAAACGCTACGCGGCGCGCTACGGCGGAAAAATCGCAACGGAGAGCGACCTTGCTTCCTGCTTCTCTTCCGCCAATGCCGAGGGTCTCATACGGTCTTTTACGGAAGGTCTTTGCGTAATCTAAAAAAATATTTCAAAAACAGTTGCCAAAATAAAATTTTCAGGCTATAATAAAAGCGTATTAGAATAAGGAGCGGCAAATGGACGCTGGACCAAACAACCGACGTGTTGTTACAATCGAGCTCATCTTCTGTGCGAACAGGCAATAATTCTTGAACGGCTCACGCCTTCACGGAAATCGGGATTTTCCAACGCACAGAAATTTTTTTCCGTGCGTTTTTTTATGACCTGAATCTGCGAGGAATTGCCTATGATTAAATTTTTCAAATCGGAAGAAAACAAACCCACCGAGCGCTTGGAGGCGTTCGAAAAGGGTTGCTGGGTGGATCTCGTCAATCCCACCGACGACGAAGTGGAGGACGTGACCGCACTCACGGGAATCCCCGAAGAGATGCTCAAAGCCGCGCTCGACGAGGAAGAAACGGCGCGTTGCGAAAAGGACGAAGGCGCGTTTATGTGCCTGCTCGACACCCCCACCATGACGGACACGGACGACGGCGATACCTACGAAACCATTCCTATTTCGCTGATCTATAACGACAAATGCGTCGTCACCGTATCCCTGCGCGGAAACCCCGTGCTCGGGGATTTCGTGTCGAACCGCATCAAGGCGGACACCTCCAAGCCCATGTTCTTTCTCTTAAAGTTCATGATGGGGAACGCCAAACGGTTTCTCTCCTCCCTGCGCCAAATCGATAAAAAGTCGTTGCGCGTTCAGGCGGAGCTCCACCGTTCCATGAAGAACAAAGAGCTCATTCAAATGTTGGAGCTCGAAAATTCCCTCGTCTACTTTTCCACCTCGTTGAGCGCGAATATCAACGTCTATAACAAAATGGAAAAAATGCCCGCGATCGCGGGGAACGAGGACTACAAGGATTTATACGACGACGTGCTTATCGAAACCCGTCAGGCGGTGGAAATGTGTAATATCTACCGCGACATTTTATCGGGCACGATGGACGCGTACGCCTCCGTTATCTCCAACAACCTGAACGTGGTCATGAAACTGCTTGCCGTCATCACGCTCATCATCTCGATCCCCACCCTCATCGCCAGCCTTTGGGGCATGAACGTCGCCGTTCCCTTCGGCGATACCGCTTGGGGATTTTGGGTGGTCATCGGAATCTGCATCGTGATCACCGCGCTTGTTTCCTTCTGGCTCATCCGCTCCACCGCTTCCATCAAGATCAAAACGGCGCACACCCACCGAAAACGCCGCCGCAGGGACTGACTCATATGCCGATTTTACAGTACGTTTGCCCGCACTGCGGGAACAAATTCGAAGAACTCGTGAAAACGCACGACGAAACCGCCCTTTGCCCCGCTTGCGCAAAACCCGCCGAGCGCGACTGGTCGGGAACGGTGTATTCGGCGACGGGCAAGCCCGTAAAAAAATGCAGCGGGAACTGCAAAACATGCAGCGGCTGTCAATAAAACGAATCAGCAAAAAAAGAGCCCGTCGGCTCTTTTTTTCATTTGCATCTTGCCCCGAATGATTCTTAGCCTCCGCAAGCAATCCGCAATTCCTTACGATAAATGCCGAAGAGGTCGAAACGCGATCAGCCAAAAAACCAGCCACAGCGCGCACACGCCCGCAAGCGAAAGCACGCAGCGGTAAACGACGATATTCTGCGCGCAGAGAAAAAGCAACAAATTAAATCCCGTAAGGGCGTACAGGCACGCGCCCAGCCCGAAGGCGATGAGCAATCCCGCACAAATGATCGTGGTAAGCTTCATACTCCCATTATGCTCCAAATTCGAAAAATTAAAAGTATTTTTTCGCCGGCTACGCGCGAGAAAGATGCTCCAATGTTTTTTGCACGCATTCGCGCACGGAAACGCAAGGATTTTTCGCAAACTCCGTATGCAGTTTATCGCCGAGCGGGGCTTTCCATTCCTCGCCGACGGCGGAATACCCGCCCCGCATTCCCAAAACAGAGCCCACCGTCGCACCGTTGCAATCGGTGTCGAACGCCGTTTCCACCGCAAGGCAGATAGACTTTCCGAAATCGCTCCCGCCGTATAGGAGCGAAGCGCACACGATCATGGCGTTGGGAATCACGTGACACCAACCGTGCAGGGTGTGCTCGTCGTAAGCGGCATGAATGCCGTCGAACGCCGCCTTGCAGGAAACGCCTTTGCGGTATCCGTCTAAAACGCCCGAAACGGCTTCGTGCAGGCGGGAAGTGTGCGGAATCTGCGCCAATCCCTTTTCGATGATCGCGGGAATATCCTCTTCCGCCGCAGCCGCGGCGATCATCGCCGATACGAACATCTCCCCGTAGATTCCGTTTTTGGTGTGCGAAACAGACGCATCGCGGAACGCCATTTCCGCCGCCGCCTGCGGATCGCCCGGATTGATATAGCCGTAATAATCGCCGCGGATCTGCGCGCCGATCCACTCGCGGTAGGGATTTTGAAATTTCGCGCAATCGGGCGGAAAATATCCGTTCGCAAAATTACGGTAGGCCACTTGTTCCGCCGTGTAGTAAGCGTTGCGCGGCTGCGACTCCTGCCAGGCAACGGCAATATCGTAAGGCGTAAAATCCCTTCCGAACCGCTCGACGACCGCCTGCGCCATCACCACGTAATTTGTATCGTCGTCGGCAGGCATTCCGTCCGTTTCGTCGATATACACGCGCTCTTTTAAGCCGTATTTGTATTTCGCATAAATTTCCTGCGACAAATCGCTTCTCTTTATGTATCGGCGCATGGGATAATTCCCCGTTTCCTTTAACAAGGGAACGAGCTCGTCCGACTTGATGCCCTCTATCGATTTCCCTAACATACACCCGCAAATGCGCCCCGTCCAGGCGCCGTAAATTTTATCCGCAAGCGACGCGGAATTCGGCTTTCGGATAAACGAGAAATCCCCTTTCCGCAATTTAATGATTTTTTCATACTCGGACGGCTCTGCGTAAGCATAGCCGATCCTTGTTTTTGCAGACGACACTGCCTCAAACAGCGCGTCGCCGATTTTCTTTTTCACTTCCCCCTGCGGGAGCTTCGCCGCAGAGGCAAAGACGTCGGCATAGAGTTCTATATCCAAGCCCTCTTCCATAGATTGCCGATATTCGGTTTCAAGCGCCCCGTAATAAGTGTCGTAAGCGGGAAGCTTTTCGTACGCGGGCTTCATCTCTCCGCACATAGTTTGGACTTCGTCTTGTTTTTTCATATTGACCTCCGAATTTGCCGACATCTGCATTATATCACACGTAGCTCAAATATACCAGCCCCTTTACAAATTTTTTTCGATTTGTTTTTTGGTTTTTAATAGGTAAAGTAAAAAGCGCAGGGCTTTCGCCCTGCGCTTTTGGTATAAAACTTTCATTGTCTTATTGATATCGACGGGTTTGCATTTCTAATTGCTTGGCATATCTTAAAAACATCGTTCTTGTGATAAACTTCACCGAAAACTCGACTTTTCCTTTTTTGCCGATATGGTGTTTTACAGCCAATTATTAAATGCCCGAACTGCTTGTTAAGATATTCTATATTAGAATAAAAAATCTCAAATTTAACTTTTCCATTCTGCATTCGACACATCTTTTCCTCACCGTAAATATCTTGATAACTCATTAAAGCTATCATCACAAATATTGTCATGACAACGATTGCAACTGTCAATAAAGTTATTGTTATTGTTCCTATTAGACGACAAACTAGCTCTTCTATCGAAATTTTACTGCCTTCTATTGTTATTTGTATTAAAAGTATGCTTACCCAACAAAAAAAACCTGAGGCAAGCAATCCGCAAATCGCCGCAAGAATATAAAATTGTTTATGCGGTCTTACTTCAATCTCCATTAAGCGCTCCTCAATATTTAGTCGCAACCTATATATTAAATAGGCGCATAAATAAATTCTTAAAAAAGGATCTTAAAAGCATATACGTGCAATTAACATATAAATATGACACCATCCCTCTGCCTATTGCCGTTAACCCCGCATTTAATCCTACCGAGTTATAAATGCTTATAGAGTTAGAAATTGAATCCTTTACTCCGTTTCCGAGCTTTAAGGAATTATAACCACCAAACAACCCAAAAGCAGCACCGATGACAAAACCGCCTCCTAAATCTATCGCCGTTTTTGCACCTTGACGCATAGCATCGGAGAAATTGGATTTCGTTCTTGCGATTCCCGTTTCGGCATAATATGCACCAATTCCAACTCCAAAGCCAATGCCCATCATTCCCACGGTTCCTCCCATTAAAGCGACTGCGGAAGCACCAGCTAATGCCATACCTCCACCTAATGCCATCGCTATACCTGAGAAAAATCCCGTAATAGCCCCACCGACAAATGCACCGGCTGCTTCCCTCGCACTTCCGCCGTTTTTAACAACACCATATGTTCGTGCAACAGCTCCAAATAGAGCTCCCATTGCGCCAGCAAAAATTATTGCACCTATTGATAGTACTAAATGCCCGTCGGGGTCTACATTCATAACGGGATTGTTGTTGCAGTAGGAGTAAAGGTTTAAGCCGTTGACCGTGTCGGGTTCAAGGTAAGAATACGCGTCAGGAGAGATAAAACGCCCCGTTTTCGGATCGTAATAGCGAGATTGCAGGTAATACAAGCCCGTTTCGCTGTCGAAATAATATCCGCGGTAACGGAACGGGTTCATACTCAGCACCAGGGAAGTGCCCGAAATTATCACTTTCGTTGCCGTACAGTTGCCCCACGCATCGTACTCGTAAGTCCCCAAAAGCGTGCCCGTGTTATCGATAATTCCGATAATATCGCCCTGTAAATTTTTACGGAATTTAAACTCGCCGCCGCGGTAATTGTACCCCGCGATTCCAGACGCGTCGTAGAAATACCGCGTCGTAATCTCGCCGTCTTCCTTTTCGTAAAGCAGTCTGTCCCCGCTCCAAACGTATTCCTTATTGCCTTTTTTCCTGCGAAGTCCGTTTGCATCGTATTCGAAGCGCGTGTTCCCGAACTTCTTCAACAGCTGAGCTAAGTTATCGTATTTTCATTATATAACATTTTCAATTTGTTGTCAATAGGTAAAGTCAAAAGCGCAGAGCTTTCGCCCTGCGCTTTTCACATAACTAGACAAACACTTAATGTGTGAGTGAATTAAATAGTGATATCAAACATTGCAATTATTACCAAATAGACAATACCAACTCCAATTGCCCAAGGACTTGAAAGAAAGGAAGCGACCAAGATTGGATAAACCCAAAAACATATATAAATCAGCAACATAGTGAAAAATACAGCAACTGTTGCTATCAACGGAATTATCCGTGTGTAGTAAGGCACTTTTTCTGCAAGTTTACGAATAATTGGGATTCGATGAAAAACCGACGTGTCTTTAATTTTTGTTCGGTTAAAATTCACCTTAGAGAAGTAACCTTCTAATGCTAATCCGATGCCGATACCCGAAATTATTAACAATACATAATATATAAACTCCCCTCGCACCTATTCTCTCCTTTCATTGATCTAAATATTGTTCCCCAACCATTTAGAAAAAAACTTAAATATCCAAGACCACAGAGGGCGCAAGATTGTACGTTCCATAATCTTGTTTGCACTTCCTATAAATGCATTTGAAATTAGATTCGTAGTTACCTTAGCCCCCGTGTCAATCATGTGCTTTATCAATTGGGTTGAAATAGTTGTAGATGCTTTATATAAAGTTTTCGACAAAGACTGCAAATTATTTGCGCCGACACCATTACGCAGTCCCGCAAATATACCCGTACCTATGGCAAACAACGCCCCTTCTATGGTTTGACTTGCACCTTCATGAAAATCAATGTCAATTGCATATTGCATATACCCCAAAAAGCCATTCAATGCCATTGAAGCAGACAATCCTATTCCCGTAAATGCAAGCGCAGTAGATGCAACAGTAAACAATCCATCCACTACTGCTTGCCCATAGTTTATACTATTTACACCATATTGTACCGCTTGATTAACAACGCTTGCCCCAACCCCTATCGAAAAAGAAACTCCTACTACTAGAAAAAATAATGACCACACAATGTGCCCGCTCGGATCCACGTTCATAACGGGGTTATTGTTGCAGTAGGAGTAAAGGTTTAAGCCGTTGACCGTGTCGGGTTCAAGGTAAGAATACGCGTCAGGAGAGATAAAACGCCCCGTTTTCGGATCGTAATAGCGAGATTGCAGGTAATACAAGCCCGTTTCGCTGTCGAAATAATATCCGCGGTAACGGAACGGGTTCATACTCAGCACCAGGGAAGTGCCCGAAATTATCACTTTCGTTGCCGTACAGTTGCCCCACGCATCGTACTCGTAAGTCCCCAAAAGCGTGCCCGTGTTATCTACAATACCGATAACGTCACCCTGCAAGTTTTTTCGGAATACAAATTTTGTACCGCTATATTCGTAACCCGCAATCCCCGACGCATCGTAAAAGTAACGCATCGTTACCTTCCCGTTCTCCTTTTCGCCAAGAATCCTGTCGCCGCTCCAAATATATTCTTTATTGCCTTTTTTCGTGCGCAAGCCTTCGGCATTATACTCGAAGCTCGTGTTCCCAAACTTCTTTAACAACCGCCCCCGCGTCCACTCGCAAGCCCTGCCGAGATAATTCGTAGGATTTCCGTTTGCATCGTAAGAACAAGTTTTTCCATCGTAAGCGCTCATCTGCCCGTTCGTATAGGTATATATACGCCTTGTGCGCTTGGCGCTCGCGATTGCGCCGTTCTCATACGGATATTCGTTCTTTTCGGTTAAGTTTCCGTTAATATCGTATGCAAAGGTATTGTGATATTTGTTCTTCCGCGTTTCCGAAATCAGCCGCCCTACGTTATCGTATGCGTACGTGATATTATCGTTTCCATCTCCCGAAACGATATTCGTAACGTTGCCGTTGTTATCGTACGTGATATCGTAACGGCTCATATCCGAAAAGGATATTCTGCTCGGGAGATTGGTTGCGCCCACCGTACTCGTGCTTAAATATTGATACTTCGTAAAATCCCCGTATCCCGAGCGTTTTTCGATCCGCCCAAGCGCGTCATACGTATATTCCATCGTCCCAAGCGGCGTTGTTTCCTCTTTCAAACGCCCGTATTCGTCCAAGGTCTGCGTGTACTCGTCTTTTTTAAGCCCGTAATCGAAATTTACTCTGTCGATTTCTCCGTCTGCATTCGTGGAATACGCCGTGGTGAGCAGTACGACCCCGTTTCTCGTTTCCTTTACGGTATGCGGCATTCCGTTTTGGTAAGTATAAGTATACACCGAATTCACTATATTGTCAATACTCTTCGTTAAATTTCCCGAAGCGTCATAGGACAATTCGCTTACGGAAGAACCGTTTTCATTGACACGGATCAGTTGCCCGTACTTGTCGGTATAGGACGCCGTTTTAAATCCGTTTGCAAACGTTACGGTTACGGAATTCGTCGCGCCCGATACGCCGTCTAAGCCGGTGCCGAAATCTTTGTAAACGACGGATTTTTTGACGCTTCCGTTTTCCTTGACTTCCAAAATGCGTCCGAAGCCGTCGTAGGTCATTTCATACGTTTTCGTATTGCACGTATATTTCACGGGCATTTCGCAGTTATAGTCGATCGATTGCGTGTTAGACGTAAGCTTGGTGGAAGTTACCGTTTTAAGCCGCCCGCGATTGTCGTAGGTATAGGTAGCGCCGTCGCCCTTAGGCGTTTTTACCGTCAGGGGATCGCCATAGGCGTTGTAGGTGTATTTTGTTAAACCGCCTGCCGTCAACTCGCTTGCAATGCGCCCGCTGTTGTCGGGCGTATAGTCCCAATCGGAATGCGAGCTTAAAGTGGACTTGCTCATCGTCTTGCCCGTAACGCGCCCGCGGCTGTCATACGAATAGGTAGTTTTCACCCCGCTGTAATCCGTATCGTTTAAAAGACGATACTCACTTATAGCCGTATATTCCGTCGTATAAGTTTTCAGTACGGTGTTCGTGAAATTTTCGCGCAAAACTTTCTTTGCCGTAAATCCGTTGATATTGAACAGCGAAACCTCGTTCTTCTTATTCCCATAGGTAATGGAATAATCTTTATCCAAGCTTACCTGCCAATTCCCGTGCGTTTTGTAAATTGCGGGGAATTTAATATCCACCTTACCCGAATTATTTGCAAAATCCATAAACCAATCGACTCTCGCAGATTGATCGTTTAAACTGCGGAAGGGCACTGCAACAAATTGCCACCCACCGATTTCGGCATTTAAAGGCACATACAACGACTTTGTGCCGCCCGCTTTCGAGGAAAACCACTGGGCGCGGACGCCGAAGAAAGTGTCCGAACCGACGTTTCGCGCTTCGCCGTCTGTAAATTTCACGAAGTTATCCAAACAAGACGCTACTTTTACCCAACAGGTAAAGACGTACAAATCGCTTCCCGAAACGTTATGCGAACCGAAAATTTTAGTCCCCGTAGTATTTTGCCTCATATCGAAATTTACGGCGTCGGCATAGGTATATGCAACGTCCGTCGCTTTCAGGGTTGCTTGACAGCTGTGAATACGCTCCCTCATAACCGTCTTGGAATCACCACCAATCGTCACCTCCCCCGAAAAGCGCTCTGCTTGCGAAAAATTCATGTTCCCGCGCACAATTTTATAGGGCTCTATCAAAGAATTTTGCGCAACCGACTCGGCGATCAACTTGCCGCCCTCTCCGAAAAAGTAATCGGTAATCAGTTTGTTTTTATCGGTCACGCGCGTCCAACTGCCGTTGATACGGTTAATATTCCACTTATTCCCGATCAGATCGTTGGTCACGGTAGTTGCACCTATCTTAATGTAACGGGAGCGCTCTTCCACACTCGTCACTTTTCCGCCGCTGTGCGTAAAGCGCAAAATATTCCCGAAAGATTCCGCTTGAATCAAGTTGCCGTTTGTGTCGTAAGTGCAAGTCAAAAGGATCGTGCTTACCCCGCCGTCCACTCTCTGCACCGTTTGCAAATACCCGCGGGAATACGTAAAGTTTACCGTTTCCGTTCCTTTAGTAATGGATTTTACCAACTTGGTGCTATTATAAGTCAACGAAATAACCGTTGTATCTCCATTTTTAACTTCCAGCAGTTGCTTTTCCAAACCGGAACCGTCGCTGTACTCGTATCTCAACTCGGTTAATTCATCGTCAGCACCGCACATTTTGTGATAGGTACCGATATACGATTCGCTAACGCCGTCCGTATAGAGATATTCACTGTTCGGAAAAGTTAATTTCGTACCGTTTGATACATACTTTCCTGTTTTTGAAGCCACATCGCCTGATTTTTCATAAATTTTGAATTTACGTGTTTTTGCAGTGTCCTCGTATGCGCTCGTTCCGTTTGCCTCTCTGGGCAAAGCATAATCGAAATACTCGGCAATCCCCGCACCATCGATAAAAGCGCGTTCATCGTTATAATAAATCAGTCCTCCTTGAATGCTTAATCCCATACCCAGCCCGATTCGATTTCCCTTTTGCACCGCATCATAATAAAGGCTGTTGTAAATAAGAGAAACAGGAAGCGTATCTTGGTTGCGGAAAAGCGGAAGGCTAAACAACAGTCGCCCCGTATATAAATCTACCGAAGCATTTGCTTCGCCGCATTCAAATTGAAGACACTTCCCTCCGATTATCGAATGCTTGTGATCATGCTCGCGGATATTGGTTAAATCTACCGTTGCCCGCGCCTGCTCCGTTTCCATTGCCGTCTTGCTTTCTTTGGTTTGATCATTCATAAAAATCTCCTTTTCCCCGAATATGGGTTCACTTTCATTGTAACACGGGTTTTTGCATAAACGACCGCTTTATGACAGGAAATTTTTAAAAAACCAAACAAATTTTTGCATTTTTACCTATAAGAAAACGCAGGGCTTTCGCCCTGCACTTTTATGTAATTTATTTATGCAAGCCGTTTCACGGCATGATAGAGCGCGGTATAACTTTCGCTTAGCTCCGCGTCGATATGAAAATGCCCGAAATACCAATGCCGAAACGAAACCGTCTGCTCGAAATGCGTGAGCATTTTGGTTTCTTTGTACTCCTTCCAAAGCCCCGGAATCGCCTGCACGGCGGGGAATTGCAACGCCCGCGCCCCGCAGGAATGCGTTACGACGAAATCGACCGCGTTATTGTGTTTGCGCAAATTTTCAATGCCCTCCTGAAATTCGGCTTCCGTGGGGAACTCCCCCCGCCACCAACTTACGTTTTCAACGAGGCGGTCTTTGATAATGGTATCCGCCCCGCCGAAGGTGAAAATTTTCCGCCCCGCGATCGTAAACACCTGCCCGCGCATCAAATGGATAATATCGGGCTTGATTTTATGAACTGTTCCGCCCTGCCATTCTTCCACGGGGTAAGCGTTTAAGAGATTAAAATTTTCGTGATTGCCGTCGATAAACAGCACGGTAAACGGTAAGTCGGAAAATCGTTTCAAATCCTCTTCGAGGGTATCCTCCGCCCAAACCCCACTGAAATCGCCCGCAATGATCACGTAATCGTCCTTGGTGAGTTCGGGGCGCTCGGCGCAAAACGCCCGTAAAGATTCTAATTCCGTTCTATGGGTGTCGCCCGTAATAAAAAGCATAGCTTTCTCCCGTTTTCGGTGGAATGCGCAGGGCTGCCGTCCTGCACCATCATTAAATTTCAAAAATCCTGTTTTAAAGTGTTCGCATAAGCTCGTTGATTTGTACTCTGCGGATGCGCAATAGCGGAAGCAAAACGCTGGCGCAATACGCGACCGACAGGAGAAGAATTGCGGGCACAAAATACAAGTTCATGGAAAGCAGGTCAAAGGGCGGCATTCCCGTGCTTGCAATACATTCGGCATTGACGATCGCGATCGCCCCCGCACACACGGCAAGACCGAGCGCGAGCGATACAACAAAGAGCAGGAGAAATAAAAAGCAAAATACAACAGCAATATGCCCGTTTTGGGCACCGAGCGATTTCAAAATACCGATAATTCGGCGGTTATCGGAAACATACCCGCTCGCGAACCAAGCCAAAATCAGCATCGTTGCCACACCCAACAACACGCAAACGAGAATCGCAACGGTGTGGATTGCCAAAAAATCGCTGCATAGCTGAAAAATTACGTCTGGCAAAATTTCGTCGTAAATCTCCGCATTGCCCGCTGCAACAACCCTTACTCCCTCCTCGCCTTCGAGCAACGCAAATAAATTTTCTTTCATCTCCGTATTGATACGAAGGGTGATTCTCTTGAAATCGGACAAAAAAAGTCCCGCCTCGCGATACGCCGAAGCGTTTACGATATAGTTCGTCAAAATGCTTGATTGCTGAAAATAGATGGGCAGATTTTCCCGCTTCACGGTACCGCTTACCGCGAACGAACACCCGTTCAGCGTTACGGTATCGCCGATTTCCGCCCCCTCATATTCGCCCGTCGTCTGATTTCTGCGGAGCACGGAAATCGCTACGCCGAAATCTCCTTCTTCTGGCATAAAAAGCCCTTCGATCCGCTCGGCAACGCAAAAGTTTTGGCGGACGTTAATTCCCGTAAAGCTCGAATAGTAGCAGTCCGCACCCTCCGTTTGGGCAATTTCCGCCTTTGAAAACATTCTATTGCCCGATGTTTCCAGCGTCACGTATTCGATCTTTTTTTCTTCCGTGTACCGCCAAAAGACCTTGCTCCCCGTTGTGCCGAATAATGTCACAGTAAACAGCAAAACGGAAACGAGCAGAATAAGCAAAAGCACGAATAGCCCGCTCCTGAGTTTAGACGCGCCGACAAGGCGTAAGGTGAATTTGCACTCCTCCCGCCAAATTCCCTTTCGACAAACGCAAATCTGATTTTGATCGTTTTCTCCGCAATTTACGGAAAAATCTTTGCGGAATACCTCCTTCACGGTGCCGCCCGAAATCTCATAGAGAATATCGGCATATTTCTCCGCACTCTCCAAATCGTGCGTCACCACTACAACAAGCTTTTGCTCCGCCACCCGCACGAGCGTTTCGAATACGGCAGAGGCGTTTTCGTCGTCGAGCGCGCCTGTCGGTTCGTCGGCAAGGAGCAAGCGCGGATTTTTCACTAAGGCACGGGCAACGGCAACGCGCTGCTGTTCCCCGCCCGAAAGAAGGCGCACCTTCCGCAGAGCAAAGCCCTCCATGCCCACCGTCTTTAAAACTTCGCCGTGAGAAAGCACGCCGTTCGAATACCCCGACGCAAGCGCGAGGTTCTCTTCCACCGTAAGAAAGGGAAACAGCCCGATGTCCTGAAAGACAAACCCGCAATCTTCGCCCCCGTCCGCGCGCACTATTTCCCCCGAGGTGGGGCTGTCCAGCCCGCCCAAAAGGTTTAAAAGGGTTGTTTTTCCGCTCCCGCTCCTACCCACGAGAAACACAAGCCCGCGCGAAGGCAATTCGAGCGAAACGTTTTTCAGCGCGTAAATCTCTTCGGCTTTTGTATAGTAAGTTTTCGAAACATTTTTCAGCGTGATCATCTCTCTTGCCTTACCGCCTCCGCAAGATTGAATTTTCCGAGCATGAGCACCATAATGAGGAAAACGAGCCCGCACACACCCGCCGCAATCGCAATGGGCAAAAGGAATGTTTTCGCGTTCAGCATAACGATTTGCACCACGTGTCCGCGATGCGTTACACCGAGAAGCGCATTAAAGATCAGACAGATCGGCTCGGCAACGATAAACGAAAACAGCAATGCGGGCAGGATAAACAGTAAAATTCCGAACAAATAGGTAAGTGCGATTTCCCCCTGCGGAACCCCGAGGGCGCGCATGAGCGCAACCTGCCTGCGGTTGCCCCGCACGGACACGGTAACAACATTCAGCACCAACACGAAATAGACGATCCCGATGACCCCTGCGGCGATCCCCGTATAAACTTCGGCTTTTTCAACCGCCTTGACGGCAAACCAACACTCGCGCGTCAATTTCGTTTCCATTCTGCCGTCTACGTCGAAAAGCTCCAATAATGAATCGCTTCCTATCGGCGCGTCTGAAAACAGCTCCGTCAAATTCGACACCGACTTCGTCAATACGATCGCGCCTTCGACATAAGCAACGGCATCGGTATGGAATACGTATTTTACACAATTCGCATATATTTCGTACGGATTGTACCAATCGCTCTTGACAAGTCCGCCGAAGCGGTAAACGGGCACCTCGTCCGTCTGCATCCCTCCTATTAAAAATTCAGAATACAGCTTCACGGGCAGTCCTACGCATTGCTCCACGGTAAGTCCGCTGTCCTTGAAGGGGACTTCCGCTCCGTTCATGATTACGGCGTCGTAAACTTTTTCCGTTACCGTAAT
Source organism: uncultured Clostridia bacterium (assembly GCA_947088135.1). Taxonomy (GTDB): domain Bacteria; phylum Bacillota; class Clostridia; order Christensenellales; family Borkfalkiaceae; genus Gallimonas. Next base: position 8,949 of record CAMUFJ010000020.1, on the reverse strand, counting down.
GCCGAGCACAGGGTCGCGTACGTCTATTGTTGCATAGGAGCAAAGCGGCTCATCCTTCGGCTCGGTGGGATTTCGCTGTGCAAAAGGACCTACGTTCAAATAAAACACGTCCGCTTCGAGCGGAACCGTCTTTGTCTGCGGAAAAAAAGAAAAGTGCTCCGCCTGCGCCAAATCCTTTGCATAAATTTGCCCTTGCCGATACCAAACGTAGTCCGCTCCGTTTAGCGCCTGCTCCGTTTCGGCTCGCGACCCATTCGGTTTCATCACACAAATATAGGGATATTCGTCGATATGCTTTTCAAAATAATGCCCGTAAATCGTTGCCTCTTCCGTTGCCGTACAGGTAAAAATCACCGTAAAACACAAAAAGGAAAGCACGGAGAAAAGAATTGCAAACACCGCACGCAGCTTTTTGCCGAAAACAAAGGAAATGCCTGTTTTCAGCGCATAGGGAAACGGCGCTTTTTTCCCGTCATTCTGAACCCCTTTACTGAATACCTCCGAGCCCGCGAAGGGCGACACGGTTCCCTGCCCTTGGCGGGGGACGCAGGGGGTAGAATGGTTATGATCTGCACCCCCCTCAATCCCCCCGCGCCCGCGCAGGGCTTCGTCGTTTCCCTCTTCCAACCTGCCGTCCCGTAACGGCAATACCCTATCGCCGTACCGCTCCGCACGTTCTCTGTCGTGCGTTACGGCAATCACGAGCTTTCCCTTGGAAATCTCCTTTAAAATCGCAAAAATTTCTTCGCCCGTCTTTTCGTCGAGGGAGCCCGTCGGCTCGTCCGCAAGCAGGACTTCGGCATTTTTCACGAGCGCGCGCGCAATCGCAACCCGTTGCAGCTGTCCGCCCGAAAGCTCATTGATTTTGCGGTCTTGAAGCTCCTTTATTCCCAGCCGTTTTAAAATTTCTAAGCAGTCCGCTTCTCCGCCGAAAAGAACGTTTTGCTTTACCGTGAGCGCGGGAAATAAATTGCTTTCCTGAAATACAAAGCCTACATGGTTCGCGCGGTACTCGTTTAAATCTTTTGCGGAAAGAGCCGAAAGGCTCTTTCCGCAAAACAACACCTCGCCCTCGGTGGGCGTATCTAATCCGCCTAATAAATTGAGGAGAGTGCTTTTCCCGCAGCCGCTTCTGCCCACCAAAAACACAAGTCCGCGCTCGGGAAAGGTATAGCTAATTCCCCTCAGCGCATCGACCCGCGTATTTTTGTCGATAAAGCTCTTTATTAGGTTTTTAAGTTCAAACATATTTCCCCTCTTCGACCCGAAACAATATCAAAAGCATCACTCGGAATGCCCAATAGGCTCGTCCCCATTCGTATTATTTCCTGTGGGAACAACCGTACCATTCCCCGTTCCGTTTGCGTGTGCTTTATATGCACAACCTGCACCCATATATCCAATAATTCTTCCCATGTACGGATCCGGATGTGAAAATATATCTTTCCCTGAATTTTTTATTGTTCCGCTTAAATAGCGGCAATCAGAAACAGTTGAACCAAACTGAATTTTTCCGACGATTCCGCCGATACAGCCGTCTTGTCCTCGTTTATGATAATAGTTAATATTCGCACTATTCGTACATTGTCTAATGTCGGAATTCGAGGCACAACCCGCAATCCCACCCATTTTGCCGGAGCCTAAAAAAGTCACATTGCTATCAACTGTACAATTTTTTACCGTGGAATAATACAACGAGCCCGTTATACCGCCAAGGCAAGTATTGTAATACCCTTTCATTTCAAGCGTAGAATTCATTGTCCGACAATTTTCAATTATTCCATAATTAGCTCCCGCCGCCGGACCGACATCATTATAAGCGTCCTCCGCACCACTAGCCACAATACTTATATTTGTAAATATTAAATTCTGAATTGTTCCTTTGTTAATTCCAAACAATCCATAGTTCCCTTCTCCTGACACTTGTATTTTCATACCAATGATTACGTAACCATTCCCATTAAAGGTTCCCGCAAAAGTATGAGAGGGCGCTATCCAATTTTTGCTCGATAAATCAATCGAATTGCGCAACTCATATACACCTTGAATTGTTGTTTGCCCGTTATTTGTTTGTGTATAGTTACGAATGTCCTCCAAATCTTCCCTATCGTAAATCAAGTAAGGGTCGCCGAATTGCCCGTTCCCTTGTAACTGATGCGTTGCATAGGCAACAATTCCCTCTTCTTGTGCGACCTCTTGTTCGGGAATTGTTTCCGCTGCGGAAATTTCTTCCGTTACGTCCTCAACAACTGCCGCTTTCGCCGATGTCGGACTTTTTGCATTTCCGCAAAGCGCAAAACAAAACGTTGCGGAAGCTGCGATAGCTAAAAGAACACTTACTTTTTTCGATTTTATTTTCATAACCCCCCCCTTTGTTTGATTGTACTAAAATTATATCACACTTTTCACTATTTTGCAATATGTTTTTTAAAAAAATTGTAATTTTTAATTAGTAATAAAGGCGGAAACCGAAGCTCGGTTCCCGCCTTTGTATCGTATTTTTTTCGCTTATTTGAGTTCGGCGAAGTATTTGATCGTTCTCACCATCTGGCTGGTGTAGGAGTTCTCGTTGTCGTACCAAGAAACGACTTTAACGAGCGTGGTGCCGTCGCCCATGGGCATGCACTTGGTCTGCGTCGCGTCGAACAAAGAGCCGTAGGTGATGCCGACGATGTCGGAGGAAACAAGCTCCTCTTCCGTGTAACCGAAGGAAGCGGAAGCCGCGCCTTTCATCGCCTTGTTCACTGCGTCCGCAGTCACTTCGCCCTCGCAGATCGCGATGAGCTGGGTAAGCGAACCGGTGGGAACGGGAACGCGCTGAGCGCAACCGTCGAGCACGCCGTTGAGTTCGGGAATAACAAGCCCGATCGCCTTTGCCGCACCCGTGGAGTTGGGAACGATGTTCACGGCAGCCGCACGCGCACGGCGCAAATCGCCCTTGCGGTGAGGTCCGTCGAGCACCATTTGATCGCCCGTGTAAGCGTGAATGGTGGTCATATAGCCCTTCTTGATTTTAGCGAACTTGTTGAGCGTGTTCGCCATGGGAGCAAGGCAGTTGGTGGTGCAGGAAGCCGCGGAAATAACGGTGTCCGTGCTCTTCAAAGAACCCTCGTTAACGCCGAATACGACGGTGGGAAGGTCGTTGCCCGCGGGAGCGGAAATGATGACTTTTTTCGCGCCTGCGTCGATATGTGCCTGCGATTTCGCCTTGGAGCAGTAGAAGCCCGTGCATTCCAACACAACGTCTACGCCCAAATCCTTCCAAGGAAGGTTGACCGCGTCTTTTTCCTTATAAATTTTGATGGTCTTTCCGTTGACGGTAATGGTACCCTCTTCGTCATTCGCCGAAACGGTATCCGCGTGCTCGTATCTGCCCTGTGCGGAATCGTATTTGAGAAGATGCGCGAGCATGCTGGGGCTGGTGAGGTCGTTGATCGCAACGATGTCGTAACCCTTTGCGCCGAACATCTGTCTGAATGCCAGACGCCCGATGCGTCCGAAACCGTTAATTGCTACTTTTGCCATAATAACTACAATCCTCCGATGATGATTTTGCGCCGTCTGCGCATCACGGATAATATTATACCACTCTTTTCCGCGTTCGTCAACGTTTTTTCGGACAATTCCTCCAAACGCGCTTTTGCAAGGTAATTTTTGCGTTTTTTTCGGGATATGTTTCCGAAACTCTTGCATTTTTCCCGGAAAAGAATTATAATGAAAAAAAACCATTCGGAGGATTTTATGCCCTTAGTAACGACGAAGGAAATGTTCCGTAAAGCATACGACGGCGGTTACGCGATCGGTGCGTTCAACGTGAACAACATGGAAATGATCCAAGCAATCGTGGAGGCGGCAAACGAATGCCGTTCCCCTGTCATTTTACAGGTATCCGCAGGCGCGCGCAAGTACGCGAACCCCGTATATCTCCGCCACCTCGTACAGGCGGCGGTGGAAACGACGGATATTCCCATCGCGATGCACCTTGACCACGGCGCGGATTTCGAGATCTGCAAAGCGTCCATCGACGGCGGATTTACGTCGGTCATGATCGACGCTTCTTCCAAGCCTTGGGAAGAGAACATCGCCCTCACCAAAAAGGTGGTGGAATACGCGCACGATAAGGGCGTCGTCGTAGAGGCGGAGCTCGGCAAGCTCGCAGGCGTAGAGGACGACGTTAAGGTGGAAGCGCACGACGCGATGTTCACCTCTCCCGACGAAGTGGAGGAATTCACTTCCCGCACGGGCATCGACTCCCTTGCGATCGCGATCGGCACGAGCCACGGCGCGTTCAAATTCAAGCCCGGTCAGGATCCCAAGCTTCGCATCGATATTTTGGAAGAGATCGGCAAGCGCCTTCCCGGCTTCCCCATCGTGCTCCACGGCGCGTCCTCCGTTCCGCAGGAACAGGTTGCGATCGTCAATCAGTTCGGCGGATCTATGCCCAACGCGATCGGTATTCCCGAAAGCGAGTTGAAAAAAGCGGCTGAGCGCGCGGTCTGCAAGATCAATATCGACTCCGACCTGCGCGTTGCTTTCACCGCGGCGATCAGAAAGCATTTCGCCGAGAGTCCCTCTCATTTCGACCCCCGTCAGTACCTCACCGACGCGCGCGCGAATATGAAAGAGATGGTAAAACACAAGATCATCAACGTGCTCGGCTCCGCGAACAAAGCGTAAACTTTTATTATGAACGGTTACAGCCGCTCGGGAATTCCCGAGCGGCTGTTTTTTTAAGCGTCACATCCCCTTTTTCTTCCGCCTATTGTATTCGAATAAAAGCTCTTCGAGCGATTCTTCGTCATCCTCCTCTAATATTTGTTTGATTTCCGCAAACAAATTGATGTTTTCCGTCAGCGCGTCGAGCGCGAGCTGTTTTCGGTTGAACCGTCCGCAGTATTTTACACGAAACTTTTCGCACTCGCAATGCTTTTCTATTGTTTCGTTCTTTTTGGTGCATAACCCTATCTCTAATTTGCTGAAATTCGTCCTTCCCTTCGTATAGTATGCTTTGAAATATTCACAGCGAAAACATTTTGCGTCCGACATTTTTTGCTCCCTTATGAAGTTCTTTCTTTTTAATTATAATCTACAAATTTGCAGAAGTCAAGCAAAATCTGCATATTTGTAGCAAAATATTGACAGGTGATAAGATGATTAACTATGGCGAAGAACTCAAATATCAGCGGATCGTTCGGAATAAAACGTTAAAGCAAGTTGAGGAAGATACAGGAATCAGCAATGCGAATTTGAGCCGCTGGGAATGCGGAAAGGTGTTACCGAACATTGACTTTTGCGTACAGCTTGCCGATTATTACGGCATATCGCTCGACGAGCTTATCGGAAGAGATATAAAGGATAAAAAGTAAACAACACCGCTTGCAATGCAAGCGGTGCTTTTTTTATTATCGGACTTCGTTTAATGGGATTCTCGCGGTCGCCTTTGGCTCCCTCAGAATGACGGAATAGAAGCGCGCGCGGTAAAACCGCGCTTTTGCCTAAGCGGACTCCATTTGCCGCAAACGCGAGGCTTAGTGCCTTTTGATAGACGGAGCTTAACGCTCCTGCGACTTGAAGATACCAAAACGGTTACAAGCTCGCAAACTTTTCGCTTGCGAAAAGTTTACGAAAGATTTTATAATGTTTTCACGCATTCCAAAGCGTAGTCGATGAGATTACGGCGAACCTCCAACGCTTGCGTGAAATTGCGGGTATCGTAGCCGTCGCCGCTCAAATCGTCGCCGCAATACAAAATCTGTCCGAATTCCACCCCGCGGAAGCGCGCAACCGCGATCATTGCGGAGCACTCCATTTCCACGGTAAGACAACCCTGCGCGCGGCGCAAATCGACTTTATCCTGCGTTTCGCGGTATATGGCGTCCGTCGTCCAGGTCTTTCCCATGACGTGCGGAAGCCCCTGCCTTTGCAGGGATTGCGCGATTTTTTCGGCAACCTCCCGATCCGCCTCGATTTCATAAGAGGGAGGCGCGTAGTGAAAGCTTGCGCCCTCGTCCCGCACGGCGGAGGTGGGAACGACGATCGCGCCGAGAGGCTTGGGCGTGAGCGTGCCCGCCGAACCGCAGGCGACGATCTTTTTTGCACCGCCCGCCGCAAGCTCTTCGATTTGTCCCGCCGCACCCGCAGAGCCCAAAAAACCGGGCACTAACGCGATTTTGATTCCGTCGCGCACGATCTCATAAATGGGGAGGTTGACCGTACAACTGCTCAGTTCGGAAATCTTCGCCGCGCGATACCGTTCCGCGACCGCCGAAACGCTCGATTTGGAAAACGCGATGACGCACCGCTCGGGCAGGTTTTTAGGCGTGCTCTCGAAATACTCGGGGCGCACTTTTTCCGTTTTGAAACCGTCGAATTCCAATAGGGGAAACCGTTCTTTTTCCATACCGATTCTCCGTAAGCAGATGAAATGATTATAACATAAAGTGATTTTGATGGCAAAAGTTCGGCGGATTTTCGTTTCGGCGATTGTTCGGTCGCGCGACAACTACGCTTTGGAAAAATAATCCTCTTCCAAAATTGCGCGGCAAACAATGTCCGTCCATTCGCCCGTGGAAAGCAACCGCATCGCTTTGCGCCGAGTTCCCTCATAGCGCAAACCGCACTTTTCCATGACCCGCCCCGAGGCAGGATTTTCGACGGAATGCACGGCTTCGATTCGATGAAATCCGACTTCCTCGAACAGATATTTCAACACCGCGCGAAACGTCTCCGTCATAACGCCCTTCCCCCAGCATTTGCGGGAAAGGCAGTAGCCGACCGTGCCGCACTCCTCTTTGTTCGATACGAGAGCGACGTCCCCCACGACCTCTCCGTCAAGCACAATCGCCCAATGATAGCATTCGGGGTTTTTCGCCTCTTCCTCCCAAATTCTGAGCAGACCCTGCGTTTTTTCCACGCTTTTATGCGGCGTCCAAGTGAGATATTTCGTCACCTCCCCGTCATGCGCCCAATTAGAAAACATTGCCTCTGCATCGCCTAAGCGGAACGGGCGCAGAACCAACCGCTCCGTTTGAAGAACTTTGCTTCCCGTATGATTCATTTCTCCTCCGTTTTTTAAAGCCGAAATATTTAAATTCTATACAGCTATTATACCCCCCCCCATTCATAAGTCAAGCGATTTTCAATACATTGTACGTTCGTTGTAAAATTTACTCTTTCCGCCAAGCGGACGCCGAGCGCATAAAGAAAAAACGCACCGAAGTGCGTTTTTTATCTTTTATCTGCAACTTATTTCTTCATTGCTTCGACTTGCTTGGCAACCTCTTCGCTCAGATCCTCGCTCTTCTTTTCGAGTCCTTGACCCATCACGTAGAAGCAAAACGCCTTCAAATTGACGGGAGCGCCGATTTTCTTTGCGGTTTCCGCAATGAGCTGGGAAATCGTCACCTTGTCGTCCTTGACGAATTTCTGATCGAGCAAGCAGTTCTCTTCGTAGAACTTCTTGATTTTGCCGAGCACGATTTTTTCCGCGATCGCTTCGGGCTTACCCTCGTTGAGCACCTCTTGCTTCAAAATGGTCTTTTCTTTTTCGAGAGACTCGGGAGAAACCTCGTCCGCCGTTTTGTACTGCGGCTTGGAGAACGCGGTGTGGAGCGCGACGTTGTGCGCAAGCTCCTTGGTGTCGGCATTCTCGGGGCAATCGAAATCGAGCATAACGCCCATCGTTCCGCCCATGTGAATATACGTTTCCACAAAACCTGCCGACTGATATACGGTGAAACGACGCACGGAGATCTTCTCGCCGATGATGCCCGTCTGCTCCTGAATGAACGTGTCCACCGTCTTGCCGCCCATATCGCTTGCAAGGAGCGCCGCAACGTCCGCAGGTTTCACCTTTGCGATCTGCTTTGCGACGGCAGCGACCAAATCTTGGAATTTCTCGCCCTTTGCAACGAAGTCGGATTCGCAGTTGACCTCGACAAGAACGCCCGTCTTGCCTTCGGTGAGCGCATACACGATTCCCTCCGCCGCGATTTTGGAAGCGCGCTTCGCCGCTTTCGCGATCCCGCGCTCACGGAGCAAATCCGCCGCCTTCTCTTTATCTCCGTCCGCGTCCACAAGGGCGCGCTTGCAATCCATCATACCTGCGCCCGTCTGCTCGCGGAGCGCCATAACGTCTTTTGCCGTAAATTCTGCCATGTCTATATCCTCCTTTTGTCTATGAGCCGATTATTCCGCGCTCTCTGCGGGAGCTTCCTCCGCCGCCGCAACCACTTCTTCGATGTCGGTAGGCTCTGCGTCCGCGCTCTCGGGAACGTACACGGGAGTTTCGCCCTGATTGGCTTCGATGACTGCGTTCGCGATCACGGAAGAAATAAGCTTGATCGCGCGGATCGCGTCGTCGTTTCCGGGGATCACGTAATCGATCAGGTCGGGATCGCAGTTGGTGTCGGTAATCGCGACGATGGGAATATGAAGCTTTCTCGCCTCCGCAACCGCGATGTCCTCGTTGCCGGGATCGACCACGAAGAGCACGCCGGGCATGCCGTGCATCTCTTTAATTCCGCCGAGATTTTCGGAAAGCTTCGCCATTTCCTTCTTCAAGCCCAAAACCTCTTTTTTGGGAAGAAGATCGAACTCGCCGTTCTGCTCCATCTTTTCGAGCTTTTCGAGATAGTCGATCCGCGAACGAATGGTCTTGAAATTGGTGAGAGTACCGCCGAGCCAACGGGAGTTGATGTAGTACTGTCCGCAACGCTCCGCTTCCTCCTTGATCGCGTCCTGCGCCTGCTTCTTGGTGCCGACGAAGAGGACGGACTTGCCCTGCTTCACCGATTCCACGACAAAACTGTACGCCTCTTCGATGAGCTTCGCCGTCATTTCGAGGTTGATGATGTGAATGTCGTGACGCGCCGCGAAGATGTACTTGCCCATTTTGGGGTTCCACTTTCTCGTCTGATGCCCGAAGTGGACGCCCGCTTCGAGAAGCTG
>CAMUFJ010000019.1 GCA_947088135.1 uncultured Clostridia bacterium | reverse complement strand
AAGAAATTTTTAGAAAAGTTAAGAAATTTTCTGAAAAATGCTTGACAAACATCATAATTTTCACGAAAAAGTGTTGAAGTATTTCGTTTGTAGTGGTATAATGCTAATAGAAATACTGTCGTATTTTAGCCTAAGCGCGAAAAACGACTGTTATCGATACCGTAAAGCGTGGAAAGATTTTTACATTCACCGAGAATGACGGGGTGTGGGATCGAGTATGCCGAGATTTACGGAGATATTAACAACAGTTAAAACAGGAGGTTTTTTATGAAAAAGACCGAAAGAAATCATATGGAGAGTAAAGCGCCGCACACGCCGTCTTCGGCTACGGCTTCCGTCCGAAGGGTAAGCAAGGGACGCCGCATTTTGATCTCGATTTTATCTCTGCTGATGGTGGTAGGGATCGGCTTGGGCGTGGGCTTAGGCATTGCAAACAAAAATATGGGGGGGGGTGATTTATTCGATCCCTCTATTAACGGTTCGGGAAGCGGCGGTTCTTCTCTCGCGGGCTCGACCGATTGGGAAGATTACGATAAAACGTACCGCATTAAAGGTACGGATAAGGAAAAACAAGATCTTTGGAAAGAAGCCGTTGGCGCAGCCAATAACGGCAAGAAGATTCTCGTTATGCTCGATGAGGATTGGACGGCGAATGCAATCGGCGGAGTGAATAAATTCGGGTCGGACGGCACGCCTTCCGCATCCTCGAACGGACCGTTCAGCGGCGTTATCATGGTGGGGGATGCTACTTCCCAATCGCCCCTCGGCATTGACGGTATGCTGCATATTCCGAGCGGTTATAATATCACGCTCGATTTGAACGGTCATAAATTAAACAGAAATCTGACCGCCGCGGCAGACGGCGGCTGTGTTATTTTGACGGAAGGTAATTTAACGATCACCGACTCCTCGGGCAATAACGCGGGGCAAATTACGGGCGGTTTCCATACGCGCGCGGGCGGAGGAATCTATTGTAAATCGGGCAGCGTTACTTTGGAAGGCGGTACGATCTGCAAAAACAAAACGGTGTCTGCGCCAGGCGGAGGCTTTACGTTTCACAACGGTACTACGTTCACGATGAACGGAGGCGCAATTTCCGAGAATCAGCAGGGTCAGACGAATCCGGGCGGGAATTCGGGCGGCGGCGTGTCTTTCGTAGGAACGTTGTTCACGATGAACGGCGGTAAAATCAGCAAAAACGTAGCCGAATGGGGCGGCGGCGTTTCAATCGGCAGCGGTACGTTCAACATGAACGGCGGTATCATCGGCGGCTCCGGCGAGGGCAACGTTGCCAACGCAGTAACCGGCAGCGGCGACGGCAACGGACAGGGCGGCGGTATTTACGGCGATGACTTATCCGGCAAGGTTAAAACGATCAATATCAACGGCGGCGTGATTTCGCACAACGAAAGTTATCATAACGGCGGAGGAATTTCAGTAGGTGAAAAAACCGACTTCAATTTAACAGGCGGCGAAGTAGTAGATAACGTTTCGCACGGCTACGGTGGCGGCGGCATTATCGTACGCGGTATGTTTAACCAAACGTTCCATATGTCGGGCGGGCTTGTGGCGAGAAATCTGACGGACGCTACTAAGACTACAAGCCGCGCTAATGCGCGCGGCGGCGGTATTTATTTGAATACCCAGAGCCCTAATACGAAAATCAAATTCAGCGGAGGTACGGTAACGGACAACAGGCTTGCAGGCACTACGCCCGTTCCGGGAACCTCGGGTGTGGCGGAAGGTACGGAAGCCAGCTGGTATTTTAACGGCTCTACGGAATTAAAATGTATTTATTTGGACGGTCCGTTTGTGTGCGACGGCAACCAAAACGGTAACTTTTCCATTATGGTCGGCGTCGTGCAGTTCATTATCCAAGGGCCCTTGCAGAAAGGGGGCAGATCGGCGCATATCGGCATTTCTTCCATGAGAGGCGACTACGTGGGCGGATCGCACTCTTATGATTTAGGTTATTTGAAGCAGGGGAGCAGACGCAGGGGCGATTCTCCGTCGGATTTGCCTACCGCGGGCGGAAGTTACGCTACGGCAGGTAAAGCATTGACCAGAGGATATATTGCGAATGCGAAGAGCGTCCCTTCTATGCAGACGAACTTTTTCTCGGACGAGATGTCCTCGCTTGTTATCTACGGTACGGGGGCATACGGGACGGGTTCTGCCAACACCGACCCTTCCACCGGAGTGTTCGAAATCGGTATCACCCGATGGGAGGATCGTAATACCGCAAACGTACCGGGCACAGTCGCGCAAAATAAGATTTTGGGGCGATGGTCGTATAGTATAAGAGACGCGGACGGCAATGTACAATCGGATATACCTGTTACGAATAACGCAGACGGAAGCGCACCCGTTGTGAAGCTGCCTTACGGTACTACGCTTAAAAACGTACACCTCACTTGGACGCAAAGGAACGGTTCGCCAATGTGTGTTTCCACTAACGAAGCGAATCTGGTTGGCCCAGACGTAGCTACGTTCGGGACGTCTTCAAATTATCCGAATAGCACACACCATTTCCAAGGGAGCATGGCGCCCTACACAAACAAGAACAATCCGTTTCCGGGCGGGAATAACGGTACCGGTGTAAGCGCGGTCGGCAAATATACCTTTGTGCTCAATTCGGGTAATATTTGCGACGCGTTTATGCTCAACCCTATCTTAAACGTGGAAATTTTGCCTGCGGACGTGCAAGTCACGATCCACGACAAAACAATCCCTTACGGGTTGAATAAGGCGGAGCTGGACGCTTGGCTCAACGATCCCGCAAACGGCGTTTATACCGTTACGGGCTTGCCGAACGGCGTGACCGCCGAAAGTCTTGGCATAAAGGTCGAGAAAACGTACGGGACGGACGCGAACCGCAGTTATACGCTGCGCGGAGCGTGGAATGCTTCGGCGCATCCCGATTTTAACGTTACGTTTAATAACGTCGGAAAGCTCACGATCACGCCGCGCGAGGTCAATATCATTCTCAACGACGACGAAGTTGTTTACGGCGGGGATATCAAAGAAAGCGAAATCAAAAAGATAAACGAAGCTTCGAACAAGGTCATCAACCAATCGTTCAACAATACGCAGGCAAAAGACAAGGACGGCAATAACCGCACGGTAGACGGAACGCCGACGGGCGATCCGCTGTATTTGGGCGGGTGGCGCTATTTCGACAGCACGGGTTCCAACCCCATAAATTCCACAACGGATGCGAAGCACCAAATCGTTTCGCGGGACTTTAACGTTGCAAACAACGTTTTGCCCTTCGAGTTCGAAATCGTATACACTTCTTCCGCGTGGGAGAGCGGGGACAACGACAAATATTTCAAAGTAGGCAGTTACGCCTACAAACTGAAAGGGACGAACCCGAACTACAAATTTACCATTCATAATTCGAGCGGGATCGAAGGGGACGCGGCTTTCAAAGTTATAAAAGCGGATTTTTCGGATAGTTTGAAGGCTTCCGCTTCCACGCCCAAGTACAACGAAACGACGAACGACGGTACGGCGAAGACGATTGTTCTGCCCACCGATACGCTTACGTTGCAGGGATATCAGGATCTGACGAAAGCGGGCATTACCATGAAATACTTGGTATACGGCGCGTCGGACACCGTTCCTACGGAATTGAACGATTCGAACAAGGAAGATTGGGCAACGGCTATGGCATGGGTTTCGGCAAGCTCTTCCGTTAGCAAAACGACGGCGGGAAGCTACACGGTTTATACGCTTGTGAGCAGTACGAACCACAACGATAAGGTGTATAAATGGACGTTCTCGATTGGGCAGAACGGCATCAAATACCGTCTTGTCATCAAGTACGTGGACGGGAACGGCAAAGAGCAGATCTTGCAAGCCACAAACGGAAATCTCGAACAGGTTTACAAAAAGGGCAGTAAGGTTACGGTGTCCGTTCAATACGAATGGGAATGGGACACGAGCGTTTCGAAACCCGCGACTTGGGACAGCGACGTGACGGCGGGTAACGGGCCGGATATTAAAATTTACTACAAAGGCACCGATTCGGGCAACAAGCACGGAGCGGCGGCGGGGGACGGCGTTACCTATCCCGACGAGAGCCTTACCGACGCGAACCCGCCCGCACCCGCAGGCTTGGGAAGCCTTACCGCGCCCGAGGAAGGGGGCGACTATACCGCCACCATGATAGACAAGGCGACGGCGAGCAACTATTCGCTCACGCCCGACTCGGGGAACGGTTATTCTTCCGCGCTCAACTTTAAAATCACGCCGCAGGAAATAACGGCTCCCACTGCGCCTACGGGTACCTATACTTATAATAATACCGTACAGGCAATCGTTGTCTCTACGTTCAACAAAGACAGCATGACGTTCGTGCCCGATACGGCAAACGGTTACGTAGAGGACACCGCGCCGAACGGCGGAACGGATCCGAACGCTTCTGCGGGTGAAAAACTTACGTTCAGCAAAGAAACGAAGGCTGTGCGCGTGAAGAACGCGGGCGAGTATAAGCTGAAATTTAAGGTATCCAACACCAAAAACTACAAATGGAGCGACGCGGCGACAAACGCGTCTGCGGAGCGCGAGGTGAAAATCATCGTAAACGGCGCGCCCGTCTTTGCGGAATGGACGAATTCCGAAAACGCGAATCCTTGGAAGTGGGACGCGGGCACGGCGGTGGATATCAAGTATACGTTGAAATTCTCTGCGAACGGCGGGGCGGCATACGACAGCGACAACGACGGCACGCCCGACGAAGTGCAAGTCAGACTTTATTGGCGCAAATCTACCGAAGCGGACGACGATAAATCGGCGTGTTCGGGCGTTGTGGACAATACGCTTTCCATTACCGCGACGGATACGCGTTTCCAGACTTCGGGCGGGTATGTGCTCATTCTCGAAATCGGTTCCGACGACGTGAGCAAGAATTATGCGTTCGATTCGACGAGAAAGGATCCCGACCGCGTAAGCTTTACGGTGGATTCGGCTTCCGTTAATACAAGCGCGCTTGCATGGGAGTTTATTTCCGACAAAGCGGGCGCAACGAAAACGAATTGGACAAAAACGAGCGAACTGAAATTCGCGTATAAGTTCCCCGACGTTACCAATACCGACGTGAGCGGGCTCACCTATACCTTTAACTTGAAAATGGGCGCTGTGGGCTTAGACGGTTATGCGTATATCTTATTGGATACGGACGCATCTCGCACGGGTTTCACGAACGGGTATAAGCTTGAAAAGTGGAGCGACGAGGACAGCGAATGGCAGGCGACGGCGGACGGCATTTCCGAGCTTGGGAAATACCGTATCACCGCGGCTTTGAAAATTGCCGACGGCGATACGGAGCATAGCTTTACGATCTCGGTTAACGGCGTAGACACGAAGAGCAAGACGGGCGAAGCGACCCTCGAAATCGAAGTCAAAAAAGGCGAATTCGATCTTTCTAACGTGAAGTGGGGGTATCTCAACACTTCCGGGAAAGAAATTGCCTACACCGCGCCGCTCGAATATAAGGGAAGCAACCATATTATCCGTTTGATTGCTCTTCCCAAGGGACTTACGATCGACGGCTATACGGGCGACTATTCCAAGGCGAGCGTTGGCAAGTACACCGCAAAAGTGCTCTCCGTGAGCGGGGACGAACGGTTTGAAATGCCTGCGCTCGAAGGTGACGAAGTACCCGAGATCTTCACAAAGGGCGATTGGGAAATCTGCAAAAAGAAAATTAAAGCGGAGTGGAAGCTCGACAAGCAGACCTCTTCCTCCAACGTGCCTTACTTCCTGCCTACCATCAAGGACGCAAGCAACGCCTCCAACGTAGACATTAAGTATTATTATAAGGATAGCGAGAACGGCGACGCGAAAGTCTACGTAGAAGTGAAAGACATTAAAGTAGACCCTAAGAATCCCGTTACTTACTATGCCGAAATGAAGATCACCGAAAAGCGCGCGTCGAACTATACGCTTGTGAATACCGTGGGTGCGGAAATTGAAGAGTCCGTTCAGGAATTCACTCCCGGTGAAGGGAAAACCATTGTCGAAATCGAGGTCGGCGTCGTGGACGACGGCGACGGCAGTTACAACGGCAAGCCGCAGCTCGTTGTCAGTGCGACGAGCGAATCGCCCGACATGGAAGACATGGGTAAGTACGAGGTGCGCGTTTATAAGTACACCGAAGTCGGCGACGACGATCTTTCCAAGAACATCAAGGAAGAGAATTTCCTCGGCGTTTGGGGGGACGACGAAACCGCGCCGAACTACTATAACCCTACGGCGGTCGGCAAGTACGTCATCGCGGTTGCGTTCAAAGACGACGCGGGCGAGTATGAAAACGATTTTGCGCTGTCGAGCAGTATTTCCCTCTTTGAAATTACCAAGCGTGATTTGAGCGATCTCCTTTCCGACGTGAAGTGGGGATATATCGACTATGTGCGCGACGAGAAAGGGAATATCGTTCTCGACGAGGACGGTACGCCCAAGACGGAAGAAAAAGAGTACACGGGCGCTATCCCTTACGAGGTCGAAGTAGACGCGAACGGCAAACCCATTATCGACCCCGCTACGGGGAAACCCAAGGCAAAGGGCATTCAGCTCATTCTTACGGGTATCCCCAATACGCAGGAAAAGCTCGATAAGTTAATCAATGCGGGTAAAGTTCCTGCGGATACCACGCTTGAAGAAGTGCTCGACATTTTCGAAAAACTCGGTATCCTCGATGAGGACGGCAAAACGAAAATTACGTATACCGCACCCGAGAGCGGAGTTTCCAACGGGCATAGCACTACTTTCACGATGCCCGAAGATTTGGACGGCGACAACTTTGTCGATATTACGAGCATGCTTCCTCCGGGGCTTGACGGAACGAAAATTTGGTCGATCATTCCCAAAGAGCAAACGGCTCCCCAAGACGGCGAGGAAAAATACAGCGGGAAGAACCAGAGTTTGTTGGAACTCATCGGGCTCGATCCCTTCGACGAGGGCTTGTATTACGAAATTGAAAGTGTTTCCAAAAAGAATCCTCTTACGGGCGGTTACGAGCCCGTACCCGACGGCTTCGACTACAACGACGTAGAGGGCACGGGTGATTATCAGGTCAAAGTCAAGATCATCGACCCCGCAAACGTCAAGTGGGCGAGCGGCGGAACCACGGCGAAAACAATCGACGCAAGCATCAAAAAACAGGTGCTTACCGTAGGCAGTTGGACTTCTGCGTCCGATATGCTGGACGAACCCGTCGTGACCGATTCAGACGGCAACGTGGTCGAAAATTACAGAGCGTATTTCGACGTCGAGTTCGTAGATTTGGACGGGAACGTCGTCAGCGGTACGGATAGCTGGGATTTTGCTTGGGACGACGAAAAGTACGAGGGGCAGGAATTCACCCTTCGCCTCGTGCTCAAAAACGACGAATACGTCGAGTTTAGCGAAGGCTCGGAAACGGAACACAAATTTACCGCGCCCGCCGCTAAGGATCCCGATCCGATCACGGACACCGATCCCGCGATTTCCGTGAAGGACGACAAGTACGACACCGGCGTGGATGCAACCTATACGGGTTCGGGCATTACCGTCGATATTTCGAACTTTGACGGCTTGATGGGGTATTTCACGGCGGGGACCATTGAGGTTCGCGTGAACGGCACCCCCATAAAGACGATGCCCGCCACGTTGAAGGATGCGGGTACTTACGAAATCGAACTGCGCATTACCTCCAAATATTTCAAATGGAATAACGGAAGCAAGGTCATTTCGCAGACGATCACCGTACACAAACAGCAGCTTGCGGTGCCTACGTTGAGCGATTTCACGTTCGACGGCAAGAATCACGACGGGGCTTCGCTCACCGAAAAGGGCGTTTTGAGCGGCTTTGACGGCGCGACGATGAAGCTTACGTTTACGGGCGGGCCTACTTTGCGCAATGCGGGCGATTACGTTGTGACGATCGCGTTGAAAGATCCTACCAATTACGAGTTCATTGACGACACCGCGGCTTCGATTGCGGCGCGCTTCGGCGCAAAGCTTGCGTCCTTGAACGAAGAGCGCACGGAAGCTACTTACGACTTGCATATTTCCAAGTATTTGCTCACGGTGAACGACGCGGCGCGTTGGAGCAAGGGCGACGACGGCATGATCACGGGCTATGCTCTGCCTGCCGAGCTCGATCCGAGCGTGAACGACGCGTTGCAGATCCAAATGCTCATCTTTGCATCCGCCGAGGCGACCGATCCGCTTGGTGACGGCGAAGCCGTTGCAATCGGTACCGACTATTGGTACGGCATCGCGCTTTCGGGCAACGATGCGGTGAACTTCGAGGTGGAGGACGCTCGCTATCAATATCAGGTAGAGCTTTCGGGCGCGGCGAAGCTTTGGAACAACGTGCTCGGATTCTTGAAGAATTATTGGTGGATCCTCGTCATTGTCTTCGCGTTGTTGTTCCTCATTCTCATCATCGTTTTGGCGGCGAAGAAGAAAAAGAAAAAAGCGATGCTGCTCGAAGAACAGCGGAAACGCGAGCTTGCGGAAGAGAGGGAACGTCAGGAACGCTTGGAAGCCGAGCGGAAGGAAGAGAAACGGATGGAGCGAGAAGAACGCATGATGGCAATGCGCCAGCAACCGCCTCCTCCTCCGCCTCAGCCGCAAATGCCTCCTATGATGAACCCGATGATGAATCCTATGATGAATCCGATGATGGGTTCCATGATGAATCCAATGATGCAACAGCAGTTGCCTCCTCCCGCCCCCGCGCCTCAACCTGCGCCTCAGCCCGTTATTCAGCAATTGCCTGCACCGCAACCCGCGGCAGGCGGCGCGTCTTACGAGTTGATGCGCATGGCGGAAGAAAAAGCAAGAGCGGAAGAGCGCGCCCGCTTGGCGGAAGAGCGTACGCTCAACATGATGCAGGAACAGCAGATGCGCGCGGCATATCAACCGCCTGTGCAGCCTATTCCCGCACAAACGGGAAATAGCTCCGCAGAAGAGCGTATCCGTTTGGCGGAAGAGCGTGCGCGCGAGGTCGAAGACAAAATCGCGCATTTGGAAATGGAACAGCGCATCCGTGCGGCAACGGCGGCAACTCCCGCGCCTGCGCCTCAGCCCGTAGCGCCTGCGGCTCCTGCCAAGGAGGTTTCTATTAAGCTCAGCGAGAACGCGGCAAACGTACTTTCGAACGCGCTTTCAGGCATTGTAAGCGGCGCCGCCGCACAGCCCGCACAGCCTGTTCAACACGTGCAGCCCGTTCAACCCGTTCAACCCGTTCAACCTGCACAGCAGGCTCCCGCGGCTCCTGCCACGGAAGAAGAGCCCCGCAGGATATTCCGATTGTAATACGGAAAAAAGTTTATATTCGAAAGAGAGCGTTGCGTACTTCGCGGCGCTCTTTTACGAATATCGGCGCAGTCGTGTCATATATTAGCGTAAATGGAGAGGTGCGTGAAGAAAAAGAATCGATTTTTAGCTTGGTTGCACCGCCCGCACGGGTTTTTGCTCGTGCTCGTCTATTTGCTTACGCTCGCCGCCGTCGTAGGGTCTATCGTGCTCGTAACGGTGGGTGAAAATTCCGTATCGAATATTTTTTCCTACGTGCTGTTCGGTCTGTCTGCGGTGCTTTTAGGGTACACCGTTTATACGATCGTCATTTACGCGCCCCATATGCGCAGTAAGTGGAGAGAGCTTCTCAAACGCAATCGCGTAACGGCTAAATTATTGGATAATTACGGGTTTCGAACGGCGGTTTTCGCATTATTTTCCTTTGCGGTGACGCTTGCGTTCACGATCATGAATACGGTGGGCGCGGTGCGATACGGGTCGGTTTGGTATGGTGCGATTGCAGGCTATTACGCGATCCTCATGCTCCTCCGCGGCGGGACCATTGCGGTGGGAAGGGTATGTGCTAAAAAGAGCGAAGCGGAAAACAGGGAACGAACCGAATGGAAAATTTACCGCGCGGGCGGGGCTTGCCTGCTCGTGTTGGAAATTGCCATGGTAGCGGCTGTCACCCAACTCATGCTTTCAGGGCGACCTACCGAGCGCGGGCAAATTTGGCGATTGCCAACGCCGCATATACTTTTTTTAAGCTTTCAATGGCAATTTATAATTTGGTAAAGGCGCATAAGTTCCGCGCTCCGCTTACGCAAGCGCTTCGTAATTACAGCTTTGCGGACGCGTGTATGTCGGTTGCGTCGCTCACGGTGCTCATGATATCCACGTTTGCGGAAGGCGAAGAGGGGGTGGCGGAGATGGTTAATGTGAAATCGATCATCGGATTTGCGGCTTGCGCCTCTATCATCGTATTGGCTATTATTATGCTTGTTCGTGCGCAAAAAAAGATAAACGCTATCGATTTAAAGAGCGCGGAGAGCTCTGTGTGCGAGAAGCCTGTCGGCGAGGAGGGCGAATAAACGCATTCGGCAGTTAAGGCGGACGGTAACGTCCGTCTTTTGTTTGTACAACGAAATGAGCTATGCGGATTCGGCGCGGCGGATTTTTCAAATACCTATTGACAACGGAAAGATTTTCCGATATAATAACCTTGAAAAATCATGTGAGGGAGATCAAATGGATATTCAAGATATTTTAAGCAAGTGCGACCACACGTTGCTTTCTGTAACGGCAACTTGGGAAGAGATCAAGGCGATCGTCGACGACGGAATCGCCTATCATACGGCGTCGGTGTGTATTCCGTCCTGTTTCGTAAAAGAAGCGAAGGAGTATGCAGGCGGGAGAGTTGCGATCTGCACCGTGATCGGCTTTCCCAACGGTTACAGCACCAAGGAGGCGAAGGTGTTCGAAACGGCGGATGCGGTGAAAAACGGCGCGGACGAAATCGATATGGTCATCAATATCGGAGATTTAAAGGCGAAAAACTATGCCAAGATCCAAGACGAAATCATCGCGGTAAAATCTGCCTGTAACGGTAAAATTTTAAAGGTCATCATCGAAACGTGCCTTTTAACCGAGGATGAAAAAATTAAGATGTGCGAGATCGTCACGAACGCCAAAGCGGATTTCATTAAGACTTCCACGGGCTTTTCCAAAGCCGGCGCCACGCGCGAGGACGTGGCGTTGTTTAAAAAGCACGTGGGCGCGGGCGTAAAAATCAAGGCGGCGGGCGGGATTTCGTCCCTGCGCGACGCAGAGGATTTTATTGCGCTCGGGGCGGACAGGCTTGGCACTTCGCGCATCGTGAAAATCGTAAAGGAGGAAAAATGACAATGGAAGAGAAACATCTCGGAGTTCCAACACCGCATATCACTGCAAAATACGGCGATTTTGCCGAAACCGTGCTTATGCCGGGCGACCCGCTGAGGGCGAAATTCATCGCCGAGAACTTTTTGGAAAATCCCGTGCTCGTGAACAACGTTCGCGGCGTAAACGGCTTTACGGGCTACTATAACGGTAAGCGGGTGTCGGTCATGGCTTCGGGCATGGGACAGCCGTCGATCGGCATTTACTCGTACGAGCTTTTCAATTTCTACGGCGTAAAAAATATTATCCGCATCGGCTCTTGCGGTTCGTTCGATAAAGATTTGCACGCCCGCGATATCATTATCGCGCTCGGCGCGTGTACGAACGGCAACTATGCCATGCAATATAATTTGCCCGGTACTTTCTGTCCGATTGCGGACTTTTCTCTTGCAAGGCGGGCGGCGGAGCTCTGCGAGAAGGCGGGCGTGCGCTATAAAGTGGGCAATATTTTCTCGTCGGATACGTTCTACGATGATGCGAATAGCGGAATGCAATGGGCGAAAATGGGAGTTTTGGGCGTGGAGATGGAGAGCGCGGCTCTCTATTGCAATGCGGCGCGCGCAGGAAAGAGCGCTCTTTGTATCTGCACCGTAAGCGACAGCTTTATCTACCCCGAAGAGAATACAACGGCGGAAGAGCGGCAAAATTCCTTTACCGCCATGATGAAAATCGCATTGGAGCTCGCATAACATGGAAAAAAGATTATTCTTGATCGTTCTCGACAGCTTCGGCGTGGGGGAGCTTCCCGACGCGTATAAATGGCATGACGAGGGGAGCAACACGCTGGGCGCGATCCGCAAGCACCCGAATTTCCACTGTCCCGAGCTGGAAGCAATGGGGCTCTTTAACATAGAGGGCGTGGGCGGCGGCGTGAGCGCGCCTAAGGCAAGCTATGCGAGAATGTGCGAGCAGTCTATGGGGAAGGATACCACGATCGGGCATTGGGAAATTGCGGGCATTATTTCGCCTGAGCCCTTGCCTACCTATCCGGACGGCTTCCCGCAGGAATTGATTGCAAAGTTCGAACAAAAGACAGGCAGAAGGGTCATCTGCAACAAACCGTATTCCGGCACGGAGGTCATCAAAGACTACGGGCGCGAGCACGTTCAAACGGGCGCGCTCATCGTGTATACCTCCGCGGACAGCGTCTTTCAAATCGCCGCGCACGAGGACGTCGTTCCTGTGGACGAGCTCTACAAATACTGCGAGATTGCGCGTGAAATGCTTGTGGGCAAGCACGGCGTTGGCAGGGTGATCGCCCGTCCTTTTACGGGGGAATATCCTTTCGCGCGTACGGCGAACAGGCATGATTTTTCGCTGTTGCCTCCCGCCGACACCATGCTGAATTTGTTGCAGAGCGCGGGATACGACACCATTTCGGTGGGCAAGATTTACGATATTTTCGCGGGGAGCGGAATTTCCGAGAGCCACCGCACCGCTTCGAACGCGCAGGGAATGCAGGTGACGAAGGAATTACAGGCGAAAGACTTTTCGGGCGTCTGCTTTACTAATCTCGTCGATTTCGATATGAAGTACGGGCATAGAAACGACGTGGCAGGGTATGCCGCCGCGGCGACGGAGTTCGATCGTTTCCTGCCTTCTTTTATAAAAGATATGAGGGAGGACGACGTTCTGCTGATCACTGCCGATCACGGCTGCGATCCCGCGACTCCGTCCACCGACCATTCGCGCGAATATACGCCCATGCTTATTTACGGAAAGCACGTCAAGAGCGGCGTAAATTTGGGAACGAGGGCGAGCTTTTCCGACATCAGCGCAACCGTTTTGGAATATTTCGGCGTGGCGCAGGCGGGAACGCGCGGGGAAAGCTTCTTAAATAAGGTGATGAAGATATGATCGATTATAAGTTACTCATGACAAAAGCGCAGGAGGCGCGGCAAAACTCTTATTCTCCCTATTCGCATTTTCGCGTAGGGGCGGCGCTTCTTTGTAAAAACGGGAAAATATTCACGGGCTGTAACATTGAAAACGCGGCTTACACGCCCGGAAACTGTGCCGAGCGCACGGCGATTTTCAAAGCGGTAAGCGAGGGTGAGCGGGATTTCGAGGCTCTTGCGATCGTCGGAGGAAAGGAAGGCGAAACCGCTGATTTTTGCGCGCCCTGCGGCGTTTGCAGACAGGTCATCGCCGAGTTTTGCAAAAAGGATTTTAAAATTATTCTCGGCAACGAAGAGAAATTTCAAGCTTATACGCTCGGCGAACTCTTGCCGTTTGCGTTTACCGAACAAGACTTATAACTTTCAGCGCAACATATGAGAAAATTTTTGTTGAAAACCGTATCGCTTCCGCTCTCCGCGTTATTGCTTTTTGCGGCTGTCGGTTGCGCCGAGGAGGGATTTGGAGGGACGTCTTCGTCCCAAAAGGTCGAGTTGTCCTTTTATGCGATCAACGATTTGCACGGCAAATTCATGGACACCGCCACGCAGCCGGGAATGGACGAATTCACCGCTTACATGAAAGCGTTGTACGCAGACGAAAAGCGGGAAGAAATTTTATTGTCGTCGGGCGATATGTGGCAGGGCACGGTGGAATCGTCTACCAACAAAGGACGGCTCATGACCGAGTGGATGAACGAGCTCGATTTTGTTTCCATGACGCTTGGAAACCACGAATACGATTGGGGTGCGAAGGCGTTAACGCCGAACAGCGAAGTTGCCGACTTTCCTTTCCTTGCAATCAACGTGACTTATCATGGGCAATCTGTCGATTATTGCAGCGGTTCCACCGTTGTGGAGAAGAACGGGGTGAAGATCGGGATTATCGGCGCGATCGGCGATTGTCTTAGCTCTATTTCGGGCGATCTTACGG
Organism: uncultured Clostridia bacterium; assembly: GCA_947088135.1. Lineage (GTDB taxonomy): Bacteria > Bacillota > Clostridia > Christensenellales > Borkfalkiaceae > Gallimonas. The sequence continues at coordinate 19,415 of CAMUFJ010000019.1, read as the reverse complement.
AGGGGTTGCGGTTCGCTACGGGAAGCGAACTTACAGCGCTCGTGAAAAACGAATCGGTTCGGCTCAGGGAGCAAGAGGAGTGCGACTTTATCGTTTACTCCATTCACGACGGTTACGGGGACAGTACCTCCGCAACGAGCGTGAAGTCGGTAACGGGAAGGGATATTTCCGATTATTACGATACCGCGCTTTCCAACGGCTTCGTGGATTTGGTCTTCGAGGGGCATACCCATCAGCGGTATATGTTAAAAGACGAGTACGGCGTTTATCACTTGCAGGGCGGCGGAGAAAATCGCTACGTAAGTTGCGCCGAAGTTACCTTCGATTTAAAGACGGAGAAATACACGGTGACTCCGCGTTTGATCGGTACGGACGTCTATGCGAGCAGTTCTATCGAGGGCGACCCTGTTGTGGAGAAAATTTACGAAAAGTATTTCCCGACGGATGACCCGTATACCGCGGTTTTGGGCATGAACGCGCGCAGAAGACAGTCGGACGATATTTGCGAAAAGGTCGCCCGCCTTTACTACCAAAAAGGCTTAGAGGAATGGGGCAAGCAATACGATATCGCATTGGGCGGCGGATACTTAAAGGTGCGCAATCCCTATAAAATCGAGGCGGGAAGCGTTACCTATGCTAATTTGTTTTCCATTTTGCCCTTTGATAACGATTTGGTTTTGGGCAAAATCAGGGGCGTCGATTTAATCGACCGCTTTTTGGAAACCGACAATAGCAATTATTACGTCTATTCCGCGCTAACGGCAAACGACGTCGCGGAAAACGAATATTATTATATCATTGTAGATAGCTATTCCTCCTCCTATAAGCCGAATCGCATTACGGAAATTGCTCGGTCGAGCAGCGGAAAGTACGCGAGAGATCTGCTTGCCGAGTTTATAGCCTTGGGCGGTTGGGCGTAAGGACGGACGAAAAAAGCAAGGAAAGGGGTGACGGTATGAGAATGTACGACATCATCAAGAAGAAACGGGACGGCGGAGAACTTTCCGCCGAAGAAATCAAATTTTTCATTCGCGGCGTAACGGACGGGAGCATTCCCGACTATCAGACGGCGGCGCTTTGTATGGCGATTTATTTCAAGGGTATGAGCGTTCGCGAAACCTGCGATTTGACGTTTGCCGTGCGCGATTCGGGCGACAGGCTGAATTTTTCCGAAATCGATGGAATTCGCGTCGATAAGCATTCCACGGGCGGCGTGGGCGACAAGACGAGTTTGGTCGTCGCTCCCGTCGTGGCTTCGCTCGGGGTGAAAGTCGCTAAAATGAGCGGGAGAGGCTTGGGGCATACGGGTGGCACGATCGACAAACTTGAAGCGATAGAGGGCTTTAAAACTACTCTTTCCGACGCTGATTTCATTCGGCAAGTTAACGAGATCGGTTTTGCGATCGTGGGACAGTCCAGACAGTTCGCGCCCGCAGATAAGAAGCTGTACGCTCTTCGCGACGTTACGGCTACGGTAGACAGTATGCCTCTCATCGCCGCAAGCATCATGGGAAAAAAACTTGCCGCCGACGACGACTGCATCGTGCTCGACGTCAAGACGGGAAGCGGATCGTTCATGAAGAGCGTTGAAGCGAGCAAGGCGCTTGCGAAGCTGATGGTGGATATCGGCAAGAGCGCGGGCAAGAAGACGGTCGCGCTCATTACCAATATGGATAGACCTTTGGGTTATGCGATCGGAAACGCGCTCGAAGTTATCGAGGCAGTGGAAACGCTGAACGGGCACGGACCGAACGATTTTACCGAAGTATGCATGACGCTCGCGGGGCATATGCTTTCGCTTGCTGGCAAGGGAAGCGTGGAAGCTTGTATTGAAATGGCGAAAAAAGCGGTTGCGGACGGAAGCGCGCTTGCTAAATTTAAGCAAACGGTCGCAAGGCAGGGCGGGCGCGTTGAGCTCGTCGAAAACACCGAAAACTTTGCAAAAGCGAAGTATTCGTATGCGGTGAAGAGCGCGAAGCGCGGATACATCGGTAAAGCGGATACCGAGGCATACGGGCTTGCAAGCCTTGCGCTCGGCGCGGGGCGCAATACGATAGAGGATGAAATCGATTACAGCGCGGGTATTCTTTTAAGGCGCAAGACGGGCGACTTTGTGGAGGCGGGCGAAGAAATCGCAACGCTTTTTACAAACGATAAATCCGCGCTTGCACGGGCGGAAGAGATTTTGCTCGAAGCGACGGAGATCCGTTCCGACAAACCGCGGGAAGAACCGCTTATTTACGATATCGTGGAATAAAATACAATGGCGAAATTATACTTCAAATTCGGGGCGATGGGTTGTTCCAAAACGGCGCAGGCGCTTATCACCAAATTCAATTACGAAGAGCGCAACATGAAGGTGTTGCTTTTAAAGCCCGCAATCGACAACCGCGACGGTGCAAATACCGTAAAATCGCGGATCGGGCTTCAAGCCGAGGCGGTTGCCGTGAGAGAGGACGAGAACGTGTACGAAACCTATCTCAACCGTTATTCCGACTGCGACGTGATTATCGTGGACGAGTGTCAGTTTCTTACGCCCGAGCAAGTGGACCAGCTCGCCGACGTCGTGATCCAAAAAGATATCCCCGTGCTTTGCTTCGGGCTGAGCACCGATTTTACCACTCATCTTTTTCCGGGAAGCAAGCGGTTGTTTGAAATCGCGGAGTCGATCAGCGAAATCAAATCCGTATGCACCTGCGGGGCAAAAGCGACGGTGAACGCGCGCCTCGACGAAAAGGGCGGGATCGTGACGGAGGGATCGCAGGTTTGCATTGGCGGGAACGACAGGTACGTCGCGATGTGCAGGAAATGTTGGCTGAAACGGCAGGCAAAGAGGGGAGCGGATTCATAGGCTGCGGGACGCGTGAGAAAGAATTTGGAAATCGAAGACTTAATTTCATTGAAACGATTGACATTCCCCCAAGGGCGTGTTATAATGCTGTATAGAAAAGATTTCGCATTTATTTTGATTGAAATAAGCAAGGGAGGAATGCGTCGGGTATGACGAACGTGATATGCGCGCTTAACAAAATCGGTCTTGTCGATAAACTGTTTTTTATAATATGCGCCGTGGCGATTGCGCTTATCGTGGCGATTTATTTCCTTATCCCTGTATTTAATAAAAAGTTTTACAAAGAACAGCGGGAAAATTTACGCAAACGCGAGGCGGCTTTCAAGACCAACTTACCTCCTGCGGTTCCCGAAGAAACAGAAGGGGAAGCGAAACAGTCCGAAGAGGCTAAGGATTCTTCCGAAACGTAAGAGATGAAGCACGGGAAACTTTTTGCAAAAATCGTATATTATCTATTTACGTTTACGATCGGTATTTTGCTGGCGGTATTTTTGCCCTATATTCTCATGTCGGACGGCGAACACCTCAACATGATGGAAGATTCTTTGGACAAGGGCAATTACAGCGACGCTATGATGTCGGTCGGCGGATATTTCGATAAAGAGCCGATTTTTTCCCTTAAATTCGAAGAGGGCGGCGGGATCGTTCTTTTCAGCGCCGCGACGCTCGTCTATTCGGAAGACGAAGAAACGATTGACGAATCCAAGATACACAAAGCGTATGCGGGCTTTTTGTACGGCGTGAAGGACAGGTATTCTGTTACGGCGGAAAGCAAAAATCAGACCAAGGTTATTGTTGAAAACGGTGCGGGCGAAACGCATACGGTTACGTTGTTGGACGGAGATTTGAACGACGATAAGGTCTGCGACACCGTTACGACCTACTACACGAACGGATTTTTATTTCTCGATTTCGACGAAGATACCCATTCTTCTTTAAGAAAGTTGACGTTTATAGACAAGGACGGGCAGACTTTCAAAGAAATTGCGTTGACCCTCGATTATCAAGAGCAATTTTTTACCGACGTAAACGACTTCTTGGAGGAGTATAACCGCGATTTCAAATCTGAAAATTTACCTGCGCTCGATCAGGCTTTCTTGGAAAAATCGGAAAATTATGCCAAGAGTTCGCTTTCCATCGTGCGGAGCAGAGCTGACATCAAAGCCGCGGTAGTCGTCGTTGTTTACTTTGTTTGCGTTTACGTGATTGCCGACTTCCTCTTAGGTTATCATTTTATCATTCGCTTTTTCCGTTGGTTTATTTATAAGGTATGTAAAGTGAAACCGCGGAAAGGCAAAAAGATCAATAAGAAAGAAGTGTTCGGGGCAGACTATTTTTGTCAAGTCACTTTCGAGGCGGACGTGTCGGCGGTGGAAGATTTCAGCGAGAGCGTCCAAATCAGATACACGGGTGAAAAGGGCGAAGAGATTTCTTTCCTTTTGTTGAAGCAAGACGAATATAAAACGATCGTGCGCATAAAGGCAGGTATTTACGTTAATATGTGGATCGATCTTGACAAGACGGAATACGTCACGCAGGATCTTCCCGAAACGTTAGAAGTTGAGGGATACCATAAAACGTTTAGGATAAAAATTTTAAAGCGAGAGATAAAACGCGATGAAAATTTCAATTCAACATCTGACTAAGGCGTTTCCCAGCCGAGTGAAGAAAGGCGATCCTGTCGTTGCGGTCAACGACATGAATATCGAGATTCCCTCCGGCAAGCTCATCGGTCTTTTAGGGCCGTCCGGTTGCGGGAAATCCACCACGCTGTTCATGTTGTCCGGTCTTGAATCTCCTACGTCGGGTAAGATTTTCTTCGACGATCAGGACGTTACGACGCTTGCTCCCGAGCGGAGGGGAATTGGACTCGTGTTCCAAAATTACGCGCTTTATCCGCACATGACGGTCGAGCAGAACATTATGTTCCCGCTTACCAACATGAGGATCCCTAAGCCCGAATGTAAGTCGAAGGCGCTCGACGCCGCTCGGCTTGTACAGATCGAGGATCTTTTGTCGCGGAAACCTTCCGAGCTTTCGGGCGGTCAGCAGCAACGCGTTGCAATCGCGCGTGCGCTCGTGAAAATGCCCAACGTTCTTTTACTCGACGAGCCTTTGTCCAACCTCGATGCCCGTCTGAGATTGCAGACCCGCGAAGAGATCAAGCGTATCCAAAGAGAAACGGGCATTACGACGGTATTCGTAACGCACGATCAGGAAGAGGCAATGTCCATTTGCGACATTATGGTCGTTATGAAGCTCGGTATCGTACAGCAGATCGGCGAACCGCAGGCTATTTACGATAACCCTGCCAACCTGTTCGTTGCCAACTTCCTCGGCACGCCTCCCATCAATATTTTTAAAGGCGTTATTAAGAAAGGAAAGGTATATATCGGCGAGGAGGCGGTCATGTCCGTCAAGCTCGAAGATCAGGAGATTTTTGTCGGGATTCGTCCCGAAGGCTTTATCTACGATCCCAAAGGAGTACTCTCTCTCGACGTCGACCACGTCGAAGTCATGGGCAGAGATAAGTCGGTCATTTCCCGTCATACCGCTTCCACGAAGCCTACCGTGCGTTCCATTATCGATTCCGACGTTAAGCTTTCTTCCGATTCGGGCGTTATGAAATTTAAGCTCAAACCGAATAAGGTATTCCTGTTTAATTCCGAAGAAGGGAGGATTTTGTAATGGCGAAGAAGGACAAGCTTGAAGCCGTGACGCCCTCCGAAGAGATCGTAGGGGGGGAGAACCCAAAAGAGCAGCCCGTCGAAAAGACGGTTGCGGAGCTTGCTCCCGAATCTGCGGCAGGCGTGGCGGGAGAGCACAATACTTCCGCTGAACTGCACGACGTTATTCCCAATAAAAACCTTTCGTTGAAGGAAAAGATTTTCCGCTTCTTACGTTCCCAATCGGGCTGGATGTTTGTTCTGCCCGCTGTTATTTTGCTTTGTATTTTTACGCTCTATCCCATCGTCAACGCTTTCATTCGTGCTTTTATGGTAAATTATATGCCAAGCAACAAGAAAGTTCCGTACGAGGGATGGGGCTTTGAAAACTTTGTGCGGGTATTGAAGGGCGATACCGGCATGGGCGGCGCAGAATTTTTGCAATGTCTGTTCAACACTTTCACTATCACGATTATCTCAGTTCCGCTTTCTATTATAGTTGCACTGCTCATCGCAGTCGCGCTCAATTCGATAAAAGCCGTGCAGAAGGCATATCAAACCGTTCTTTTCCTGCCTTATCTTACAAACGCACTGGCAATGGGCGCCGTTTTCGCAACTTTTTTCCAAATTATAGGTACAAAATCAAATACGGAAACAGTCGGTTTAGTCAATATGATGTTGGGGCTTTCTCCGGAAAACGCTATCAATTGGCTGAAACCGAATATGCACGCTTGGAATTTTGGCAGAGTCAAAATTTATTGGGCAAGTTATATCGTTGCCATCGTTTATGACGTTTGGGCGGGTTTGCCTTTTAAAATTTTGATTTTATTCAGCGCCCTGCAAAGCGTGAATAAACAGTACTACGATGCGGCAAAGATCGACGGCGCGTCGAGGTCGAAAATTTTGTGGAAGATCACGGCTCCGATGATTTCACCCATGCTTTCTTATTTGTTCATTACGGGCATCATGGGCGGAATGAAGTCGTATTCGTCGATCGTCGGTTTATTCGGCGAACAAATGGGTATGGACTACAACATGGGCACGATGGTAGGGTATATCTATCAATATATCAACAAAGGACAAATGGGTTACGCGTTTGCGGGATCGCTTTTGCTCTTCATCATTATAATGGTGATAACGGCAATCAGTAATTTCGTGAGCAAAAAACGCGTGACTTATACTTAACGGAGTGAAGCATGGCTAAGAAATCTATCGATCTCGAAAAAAAGCAGGAAACGCAAAACTCTATTGAGGCGCCCGCTATCGAAGAAACTGCGGTAAACGAAACCACGCACGTGGAAACCGTCGTCAGCGCGAAAGATTCTACGCTTGACCAAACGGTATCCGCCGTCAGCACGGATTCCGCGATCTTCGACAGAAAGGGAATCGACGTTGATATCGAAAAAGAACACAAGAAACAAAAGGCGCTCACTATTACAAAGACGGTGCTTGTGTACTTGTTCTTAACGCTTTGCGCGGTGTTTGCTTTCCTGCCGTTTTACTGGATGATCATATCGTCCGTAAAGACGGAAATGGAATACCGTCAATCGACGCCTACGTTCTTTCCGCATACCTTCCAGTTTAAAAACTATCAAGTAGTTTTAAACCAATCGTCGGGTAGCGGCGGCGTTTCATTTTGGCAGATTCTTTTAAACACCTTGGTTGTGGGCGTATTCTCCACGATCATCGGCGTCATCGTTACGATCATCACGGCGTACGCTTTTGCAAGAATGAATTTCAAGGGTAAAAACATTTTGTTTTCGCTCATGATGGCAACCATGATGATTCCGGGCGAAATGTACACGATTACCAACTATCTCACCGTATCGGGTTGGAATTGGAAGAACTCGTTTACCGTTCTTATTCTGCCTTTCCTTGTGAGCGTGTATTACATTTATCTTTTGCGCAATAATTTCATGCAGATTCCCAATTCGCTCTATAAGGCGGCGAAGGTCGACGGGTTGTCCGATATGGGATATCTCGTCAAAGTAATGGTGCCGCTAACGGCGCCTACGCTTATTTCGATCACGCTTTTGAAGTTTATCGGCACTTGGAACTCCTATATTTGGCCACGCCTTGTAAATACTACGAATTGGCAGATGATCACCAACTGGGTCACGGGCGGCTTCGTCGATAGGGGAGGCGTGCTTTACGGCGGGTTCTACACTTCATCCGAGCCGTTGGTCACGCTTAAAATGGCTGCCGTTTGCCTCGTGTCGCTTCCGCTTTTCTTGCTCTTCATCTTCTGCCGTAAATATATCATGCACGGCGTTTCCAAGAGCGGTACGAAGGGTTGATCCTGCAATGACGTCACAATAAAACCGTACGGTATCGATAGGTATCGGGTGGGAAATACTAAATTTGAAAAATTATTAAAAGGAGAACTTTTTAATGAAAAAAATCGTTTCACTGGCATTGGCGACGACAATAGCGTTGCCTTGTGTATCGCTCGTCTTGACGGGCTGCGGTGAAGGTCCGGGTGGCAGTACCGACTACGATCACACCATCGTCTTCTATTCGTCGCAGGGTGATGCTTTGGTACAAAAGACCAAAATCGCCATCGAGAACTTTGAGGCGAAGTATCCCGGCTGGAAGGTCGATCACCAGCAGCCAGGCGGTTACGACGAGGTTAAGGACAAAATCGGCGAAGATATTCAGGGCGATAATCAACCCGACCTTGCATATTGTTATGCCGATCACGTCGCACAGTATCTTCCCACCGAACAGGTAATCGACATGAAGCCGTTTATCGAGTCGACCGAAACCGTTACGGGCGTAGATCCCGTGTCGGGCAAATCGGCAGACTACACGATCGGTTACTCCGCGAGTGAACTGAATGATTTCATTAAGGGGTATTACGAAGAGGGTAAGGCAACCAATTACAGCGGATACGCGTCTTACGGCTTCTCTGCGGATTCCATGCTCACGCTTCCCTTTGTAAAATCGACCGAGCTTTTGTATTACAATGCGGACGCGCTCAAAAAGCTCGACTTGGAAGTTCCTAAAACTTGGGATGAACTTTGGGCGCAGGCGCCGACGATCAAGAAGCACTATCCCAAAGCAACCGTTCTCGGATACGATTCCGAAGCCAACTGGTTCATCACCATGTGCGAGCAAAACGGTTGGGGCTACACCTCGGCGGACGAGAATCAGCACTTCCTTTTCAATTCCAACAACAACGAGCTCAAATCGTGGCTCACAAAGTTGAACGATTATTATGAGGACGGATGGCTTGCTACCCAACAGGACTACGGCTCTTACACTTCGGCGCTCTTCACGAAGGGCATCGAGGCGGATGCAGGCGGATGCGTTTACTGCATCGGTTCTTCGGGCGGCGCTTCGCACCAGAAGTCCGATTTGTTCACGGCGGGGATCGCGCCCGTTCCCGGTTCCAAGAACGGCGACACCGTTAACAATTCCGTTATCTCGCAAGGGCCTTCGCTTGTAATGTTCCATGCAGGAAACGGCGTTTCCAATGCGGACGAGAAAGCTAAAATGACTTTCCTCTTCATCAAAGAACTCCTCGATCCCACCTTCCAGGCGGAATTCTCTATGGCGGCAGGCTACAATCCTTGCCGTAACTCGGTATACGAGATCGACGCTTACAAAACCCATATGGACAAGGGCGATTTGACGGCTGCGGCTTGCAAAACCGCAAGAGAGTTGACCGATTTGTTCTTCACGTCGCCCGCATTCATGGGTTCTTCGACTGCCCGTACGCAAGTCGGCAACGTATTGTATTACGTTATGCGCGGGGAGAAGACTGCGGCAGATGCTTTAAACGACGCGTACAAGAACTGCGGCGGTAAATAATTAAGTTTACGGTGATTTCAATGAAGAAGTTCCTGCGGATAACCGCCTTAGTATTGATCGTTTGTCTTGGTATCGTTTGCATCGCCGCTTGCCGGAACCATGAAGATACGATCGCGGACAACACTCAATATTACGACGCCGTTACGAAAACGCTCAAACTGGATAAGCCGTACGCGGGTAAAAACTTTTATACGGACGGAATCGGATCGGCTTCCGTAGACAAATATACCGACGGCGACACGACGCTCTTCAAGCTCGACGATACTTCGTCGCCGCTCGGCAGTACCGTGAATATCCGCTACCACGGCATCGACACGCCCGAATCGACGGGAAGCGTCGAAAAGTGGGGCAAGTCGGCTTCCGTCTTTGTAGAACGTCAGCTTTCCCAAGCAACCGAAATCGTGTTGCAAGCAACGGCAGTCCCTGCCGAAAAGGATAGTTACGGTACCAGATATCTCGGCTATGTTTGGTATAAAACGGCAGAATATAACGAATTTAAATGTTTGAACCTTGAAATCGTCGAAAACGGTTATTCGGAAAACAAATGCATCAACACGAGTACCTATCCTTATTTTGGTTATTTCAAGAAAGCGAATGACTTTGCGAAGTCCATAAAGCTTCGTATTTATTCCGATCTTGAAGACGAGTTGTACAGCACCGATCCCGCGGACATGACGGTGAAAGCGTTCAACGACAATCCTCTTGCCTTTTATAACGAGGAGATGAATGTCGGTACAAAGGTGCGTTTTGTCGCCTATTTGAAGTCGCTTACGGTATCCAAATCGGGCACGCATACCTTTGTTGCGGAAGAGTACGATCCCGAAACGGGCAAGACTTACCAATTGAACGTATACACGGGTTACTCTTCGTCGCCTGCTTCATCGATGGAAATAGGGCATTTGTATCAGATTGTCGGCACTGTTCAAAAATACGACGGGCATTATCAGATAGCGGGTCCCGTTTACAGTTCCCTGTATCCCCGCCCCGATAATACCCATGTAAAGCAAAGGGATTATTATTGGACGTTCGACAACGAAACGCAGTTCAGCAATAACAATTGCGCTACGCTCTACTCTTTTGTTACCGTCGCTTCCGTGACGATCGAGAACGGTAAAATGACGATCGAGGGTACGGCGCAAAAGTGTAAAAAGGAAGGATACGGCGATCCCGTACAGCTTGTGTTTGAGGTGAGCGTTCCTTCCGGTTACACGCCTACGTTATCCGTCGGCAATAAGTTCAAGACGAACGCTTATAAGCTGGACAAGGATAGCGAAATCCTCACTGTTAACGACGTGAAAGACATCGTTAAGCAATAATTTTACAAAAATTTAAATTAGGAGAATATCATGAAAAAGTTCTGGATCATGCTCTTGTCCGTTTTGACGATCATAACGTGTGCATTGGGCATAACCGCTTGCAAAAAGAGCGACGTGCTTTCGGGCTATGTTCTTACCGAAAACGGTTCGCTCGTGGATAGCGAGTTCGTGCTTCCTGCAACGATCGGCGGCGAGAAGGTTAGCTGGACGTCAGATAATACGGACGCTCTCGCGATTGAACAGCGCGACGCGGACTATCTTGCCAAAGTGACCTTAGGCGACGAAGCGAAAACGGTGAACCTTACCGTGAAGTGCGGAAAGGAAGAAAAGACGTTCAGCGTAACCGTTGCCGCTCTCGACGTTCACTACTTCGTGAAAAAGTTCAACTTCGCGCAGGAAAATGCGACCGTCTTTGCAGATTTCGATCTTGTAACTACTTCGACGATCAACGGGAAAACGGCGACTATTTCTTGGGCAGTCGAAAAGGAAGAGGATCAAAACTACATTAAGGTGAGCGAGGACGGCAAAAAGTGCTTGGTCACGACGTCTTCCCTGAATCCTCAGGTAAAAATCACCGCTACTTTCAGCTACAACAACAAGACGACGAAAGTGCCTTATAGACTTACCGTTTCTTTCGAGCGCGCGCATCAGGAAGAGGTTGACTACTGGTATTACAACACGGGCGTTTCTATCACGATGTCGGGCTACGTGCTTGCAATCGGAACGGTTTATTCCGAACAGTACGAAAACGTGACTCTCTATATGGTTGACGACGACTTCTGCGCGGGTTACTATTTGTACCGTGTAAAGGCGGATAAGGAAACCGGCAAGGCGCTCAAAGTCGGCGACCATATTACGGTTACAAATACCACTAACACCAACTATAACGGTCTTATCGAAACCAATGCGGGCGGAAATCTCGTAATCGACAAAGACAAAGAGGCTCTCACCGAAGCTCAGCTCAGAGAGAAGGTGTATGCCATCGATAACGATATCCTTGCAGGCAGCCCTGCGGCGCTCTATCATACCTCTGCTCTTGTTTCTCTCGACAAGTGGACGGTTGACAGCAAAGCGTCTAAGAAGCCCGATTCGAACGGCACCGTATTCACCCTTACAAAGGGCGGCAAGAAAGTTACGGTTGCTACCTCCAAGTATTTTGAAGGCATTTATGCGGTAGGCGACGAAACGTTCAATGCTATTTGCAATACGTGGGATTCTCTTGAAAAGGGCGACGTTGTGAGCGTTACGGGTATTCTCGGCAACTACAACGGCTATCAGATCATGCCCCTCAAAGCTGACGACATCGTAAAGGAAAGCGTTGGCGCAACGGAAGCTCCCGCGGCTTGCACGTCGGTCGGTGAAGCGATTGCCGCAGTTAATAAGTTATTCAAAGATAACGGCATCAGCTATGCCGGTCAGGCGGGCTACACGATTGTTGACGACAAGGAAATCACTTGCATTTCTTATGAAGGCGTTGAAATCGAATATAAGCTCATTCGCGAGCCCAGCGCAACGGTCGTGATCGAGGACGGCAAGATCAAAATTACCGCGGGCGTAGAAGATATTGCGGGCATGAAAGTTACCTATACCGTGAAGAACGGCGATGCGGTGGCTTACACGACGACGACCTACCACAGCATTCATTCCCAAAAGATGAGCGATGAGGACGTTGTCGAGAAGGTAAAATTCGAATTACAACTTGCGGAAACCGATCTTGTTGGTATGTTGGATTTGGTTTCGACCAATTCTCAATATCCCGGCTCGAAGATCGAGTGGAGTTTGAAGGAAGAAGTGGAATGCGCGACCGTTTCTACGGGCAAGTCGCAGGCGCTCTATATCACGCCTTCCACCGAGAAAGCATATAGCTTCGTGCTCGTTGCGACCGTGACCTACGGAGAAGCAAGCACGACGAAGGAATTTACTATCACCGTTCCCAAGGTTGATCCCGTTGAAACGGGAACGTTCGTCCTTGCGTTGCAACAGGCGAACCTCAAAAAGAAGCTTTACTTCACGGGTGAAGTAAACGGAAGCGGGCGAGGCGTAACGACGGAGAACGTAGGCGAAGCTGCGGAAATCGCCGTGGAAGCGGTAGAGAACGGATTTACCTTTAAGGTCAACGGCAAGTATCTTGAATTGAAAGAAAAGAAACTTACGTTGGTAGACGCGCCTACGAGTGCATGGGGTTACGAATATAAGCTGAAAGTATTCACTTGGACGATCGGTTCGAAGGTTTACTACCTCGGTACGTACGGCACGTTTGATACGATCAGCGCAAGCGAAACGAAGTACATTTCCGGCGCTAATGCGGAAGCTGTCGGCAAGTCGCAATTTGTTGCGGGATTCGAAACGGTTGCCAAGATCGAAGCAGGCACTTACAAGATGTCGATGCAGTTGCCCGAGAAAACGTTATACTTCAAGGGAACTGTAACCGATAAGGGCTATGGTGAAACGACGGAGAATATTTCCGAAGCGGTTGACGTTGTCGTTGAGGTCGTTGAAGACGGCTACAAATTGAAAGTCGGCGACAAGTACCTTGAATTGGTGTTAAGCGGCAAGTACACCAACATTGCATTGGCGGAAACGTCCAGCGGTGTTTGGACATACGATTACAGCTTGAAGGTTTTCACGTGGACGTTAGGAGAAAAGATTTATTATCTTGGAACGTATGCGTCTACGAATAAGGACACCGGTGTTACTACGATTCGCGAAACCATCGGCGCAAGCGAAACGAAGTTCATTTCGGGCGAAAATGCTTCAAAAGTCGGTGTATCGCAGTTTGTTGTAAAACTTGAAAAACCTGCTGAGGAATGATCAAGCAGAATTGAAAAACAGCTTTCCGAAAGGAAAGCTGTTTTTTGTTACCTTGTTAAACGGTTTCTTCCGAGAAAAAGGAAAAGGGGATTTAACCGACATTTTTGGTGATGATATCGACTGCGGAGGAGTTGGTCAGATCGCAACGTACTGGAGTAATGGTTATGTGTCCCGTCATCGTCGCGTCGGTATCGATTTCCATATTGCGCGAGCCGTTGTAAAGGCAAACGAGGTGGGGCACTACAATGCCGTTGGGGAGGAATTCGAAGTCGTCGCTGTAAATCGCTTTGCCGATGTTTGTAATTACAATTTCGTCGCCGGCTTCGGGTATGTTTACGTTGAGAATATCCGTAAAGTCGAGCATTTTGCGCCGCTCTATTTCGTCAAACACCCTGTCGATATTTTTTATCGCGTTTTCGAAGGTGGTGAAGGAGGTGGAGATCGCGATTGCCTTCATGCCTTCCTTCGCTGCTTCGAAGCACGCGCCGACCGTACCCGAATAGCGGATATCTTCGCCGAGATTGAACCCGCAGTTAATGCCGGAAAGCACCAAATCGAATTTCTTTTTCATGCCGAGCGTAGCGATGCGCACGCAGTCGGCAGGGGTGGAGTTTACGCTGTACGCTTCCACGCCCTCGAAAATATCCGTCTTTTGCACCTCGTATCCGTTGTGAATCTCGATGGAGTTGCTTTTACCGCTTTGCTGAACTTTGGGCGCGAGCACGGTAACTTCGCCTTTTGTCTTTGCCCAATTTACCAAATGTCTGATGCCCTCGGCTTGAATGCCGTCGTCGTTTGTGATGAGAATTTTCATAGCCAGCCCTCGTGAGTGGATTTGTATTTGCCGAGCAGCTCGTCCGCATCGTTTATCAGCGCCTGCATTTCCTCTTGGGTGTAAACCGTTGCGCCCGAAGCCATGGCGTGTCCGCCCCCGTGATATTTGCCCGCAAGCTCGTTTATGGCGAGAAAGCGGGAGCGAAGCCGAACGCGGATTTGATTTTTCGCTTTATCGTCGATAAATGCCAACCAGATGAGGCTTCCCCGTATCGCGCTCAGTTCGCTCACAACGTTGCTCGCCGCTTCCAGCGTTAGGTGCAGCTTCTTCTGCACTTCTTCCGTCATATAGATATATGCAACGCCGTGGGGAGTGATTTTGATGTTGTCGTATACGTAGGATTTGAGTTTAAGCGTTTCAAAGTCGTCTACGTACAAATTCGCAAACAGGTTTTCGGTGTCTACCCCCAAATCGAGCAGGGCGCCTGCAATCCGCATGGTGTCCCCCGTAACGCCCTCGTAACGGAATCTGCCGCTGTCCGTAACCATTCCGCAATAGATGTAGGTCGCCGCCTTAGGCGACACCTTCAACTTGTCCCGAAAGGTCAGGCAAAAGTCGGCTACCATTTCGCACACGGAGGAGCGGAAGTCTTCGACCCAACTGATATCGCCGTACGGTCTGTCGTCGATATGATGATCGATTTTAACGAGCTCTTTCGCTTTTTTGTAATTACGGTTGGAGATCCGATCCTCCGTACTCGTATCGAGCACAATTTGAAGCGCGCCGTCGTAAATGTCGTCGCCCGCTTCGTCCTCTCCCCCCAAGAAGGCGAGATAGTCGGAATAGTCCTCGTTTATAAGATAAATTTTTTTATCGGGGAAGCTGTCGCGCAATACCGTAACAAGCCCTTTGGTCGAGCCGATCGCGTCGCCGTCGGGGCGGATATGGCGGGATACGATGATCGTATCGTAGCTCTCTATTTTTTGTAAAATCTTCTTTTTAATATCTTCGTTCATTTTGTTACTCCTTCATTTGGGATTTTGCAAGCGTATCCAAGTCGGCAAGCAAGTTCATAGCGGTTTCCTTATCGGGTACTACACAGCCGCTTGCTTTCTCATGTCCGCCTCCGCCGTATTTTACCGCGACGGGATTAACGTTGTAGCGGTTGGAGCGTAGTTCCACCAGCACGCCGTTGTCGCTTTCCGTGAAGTTGACCCAAACGTACACGCCCTTAATGTCGCGCATCAGCCCCGCGTATTTTCTTGAAATAGAGGCGGCGTCACTCCCTTCGGGCAAATCTTTCCGCGCAGTGTAGATATATGCGATGTTGTTTTGCGTGAATTTGATCTTATGCATATTATCGGATCTTGCGATAATATCGGAAAATTCTTCGGCGTACAAATGATAGTAGATCGAATTTGTATCGATAGGTTGCGACATTAAAAACGCCGCGAGCTCGAACGTACGCGAGGTGACGGAATCAAACACGAATCTTCCGCTGTCCGTAACCAATCCCGTAAAGAGGGCGGTGGCGGAAGCGGGGGAGAGTTTCAGCTTGCATTTTTTAGCAAACATGGCAACCAACCCGCAAGCGCTCTCATAAGAGCTGTCGATAACGTCGATATCGGCTATTTTTTCGCAGTAAAGGTGGTGATCGAAGCGCAACGTTTTGGCGGCGAGCTTGTAACGTTCGTCGCAAATTAAGTGCGATGCGCCGCAGTCCAAAATAATTGCAAGCGCGTCCGTGTAATAAGCGTCGGGGATATCGTCCATTGTTCCGCCCATAAAAGAAAGGCGCGCGGAGGTATCGCCTACAACGTAAACATCTTTATCTTTGAAGTTGTCTTTGATGAGCGCCGCAAGCCCTAACTGGCTGCCCATTGCATCGCCGTCCGGGTGTTTGTGGCGGTGAATGATGATCCTATCGTATTTTTTAATGGCTTTTAAAGCTTCTTTAAACATTTTTTCTCCCTTGCAATGTTATTCATAACGCACCATAAAGAAATCACGGATACGCTGACATATTATTGTATCACAAACAAGCAGGTTTGTCAATAGTTAAAATTTTGAAAGTAATTTTTGCGGAAATCGGGCTTGACAATGCGGGGGATATATGTTATGATGATTATTGCCGTTTTACGGCACGCGAGGTCAACCTATGAAAAAGTATAGAATTCGTATTGGGCTCGACGTAGACGATACGCTTTACGAATGCAATTCCTATGCGGTTTCCATTATTAACAGCCGTCATCCGGACGAAGAGCCGATCAAGATCGAGGAGATCACGAGCTGGGGCGGAAGCGGAAGGGGCGCGCAAGAGCGCATTCAACTGTACCGCGACCCCGAGTTCGTCAGAACCCAGCCCATTACCGAGGGCGCACAGGCGTTCGTGAAGAAGCTTTCCGAAATTGCGGACGTATTCTTCATTACTGCCGTGCCTGCCTGCTGTATGAGCGCAAGGGCGGAACGGCTCATTAAAGATTTCCCCGAAATCCCTCCCGAAAACATCATTATGGGAACGCGGAAGGACGTTATTACGCTCGACATCATGCTCGACGACGGCGCACATAATATTTCCAGCTCGCGCGCGGCTTATCCCGTGCTTTTCCGCAAACCGTGGAATGCGGGGCTTTCGGGACTATTATCGGTGAATAGCTACGACGATTTTCTGCACTTTTGCGAAATGGTGCGCAATTCCTTTTCGGAAAAACCTCCCGTTTTGGATAAAGGGGGAGTGCTTTGCCTCGTCGGGCCTTCTGGTTCGTTAAAGACGGAGATCGCAAACGAGCTGACGAAGATAGACGGTTTTGAAAAACCGCTCACTTCGACTACCCGTCCCCGTCGTAAGGGCGAAAACAACGATTCGTACCGTTTTATCGACGAAAAGCAGTTTCTGCATGAAATGAAGGCGGGAAGCTATATCGAAACGACCGTTTACAGCGGTTATCACTTCGGTACTTCCGAAAAGGATATTTCGCCTATCGTCGAACGGGGCAGCGTGGCGGTAATCCCCATAGACATTTGCGGGGCGATCACGCTCAAAAATCTTTACCGTCAGCGCGCCATGCTTGCATTTATGCACCGCGAGCGCTTTGAGGCAATCAAGAGCATCATCGACCGCGATATCGACCTTGACGATAAGACGAGGCGTATCATGTCGCTTGATTTCGAGTACCGCAACAGCGAGATTTGCGACGTGGAAATTAAGGTGGACGGAAACGTTTCCGCAGTGGTAGATAAAATTGTAGGGATCATAAACCAACGATAAGGGGTAGATATGAATTACGACGTAATCATCATAGGCGCGGGGCCTGGCGGAATTTTTTCCGCGTACGAATTGAGAAACAGCGGGCTTAAAGTAGCGGTTTTCGAGGAGGGACATGAACTTTCGAGGCGGAAATGTCCCATCGACGGCGTGAAAGTAAAGTCGTGCATCAGTTGTAAGACCTGTTCCATTATGTCCGGCTTTGGCGGAGCGGGCGCATTTTCGGACGGAAAATACAACATTACCAACGATTTCGGCGGAAGTCTTTACGAGCATATTGGTAAGAAAACAGCGTTGGAACTCATGGAGTACGTCGATAAAATCAACGTAGCCCACGGGGGCGCGAGCACCAAGCTCTATTCCACGGCGGGTTCGGCATTCCATAAAATTTGCACGCAAAACAAGCTCAATCTTTTAAATGCAAAGGTTCGGCATTTGGGTACGGATATCAACTATACCGTGCTTTCCAACATTTACGACGAGTTAAAGGGGAAAGTGGATTTCTACTTCGACACGCACGTGAACGGGATCAATAAGACTATGAACGGCTTCGAGGTCGTTGCGGATAAGAGCTATTCGTGCAAGTACTGCATTGTTTCCGCGGGTAGAAGCGGAAGCAAATGGATGGAAAAGGTCTGCGAACAGCTCGATATCACCACCCACTCCAACAGGGTGGATATCGGCGTGCGGGTAGAACTGAATGCCGAGGTGTTCGAGCACATTACCGACGAGCTGTACGAAAGTAAAATCGTTTATACCACCGAAAAATACGAAGACAAAGTGCGGACGTTCTGCATGAATCCGCACGGGATCGTGGTCAACGAGAATACAAACGGTATCATTACTGTTAACGGGCATAGTTTCGAGGACGAGAGCCGAAAGACGAACAACACGAACTTTGCGTTACTGGTGTCGAAGCATTTTTCCGAGCCGTTCAAGGACAGCAACGGCTATGGCGAGAGCATAGCAAGGCTTTCGAATATGCTCGGCGGGGGCGTCATCGTCCAAAGATTCGGCGATATGGTGCGGGGCAGACGAAGCACGCAAAAGAGGATCGACGAGAACCTCGTCGTACCCACCCTGAGCGCGACGCCCGGCGATTTGAGCTTGATACTCCCTAAGCGCATTCTCGACGGAATCATAGAAATGATCTACGCGCTCGACAAAGTGGCGATCGGAACAGCGAACGACGAAACGTTACTGTACGGCGTAGAGGTGAAGTTCTACAATATGGAGGTCGAAACGGACGAGAACCTCGAAGCGCGGCACAAGGGGCTGTACGTCATCGGCGACGGAAGCGGCGTTACGCACTCGCTTTCACACGCATCCGCAAGCGGCGTACACGTGGCAAGGCATATCCTTTCCATGCAGAAGTAAAAAAGTTTAGGAGAAAGCTATGAATAAACAGCTCAATATCATCAAAGAAAACTGTCCCCAAAACCACCCTTGCCCCGCGGTCAAGGTGTGTCCCGTCGGCGCGCTTTCGCAAGACGGGTTTCATGCTCCCGTCATCGATCACAGTAAATGTATCAGATGCGGGAAATGCTCCAATTTCTGCCCCAAGAAGGCGTTGGTTTTGAATTAGAAAAAAGTTAGAAGTTGATTAAAAGCGGGGTATACTTCGAGCATGCCTCGCTTTTTCGCTACTCGCGGTTTTCTTTCGCATAATATCAAAATGTCTTTTGTTTCCGACAGAGCCAGAGTCTAACGGGAAAATGGGACATTAAGGGCGCGATCATCGACGGTTGGGACGATTTTGCGATTGTTTACAAAATCACGGAGACTCCCGAACTGCAAAAAGTAGCCGCTCTGCACAAAGAAAAATGACTGACAAGTTGGTTAATCTTATCAGCCATTCGACGCTAAATTGAAATTTACAGTTCTATCGTTTCAATCTTAAAATCGCAATAATACTCGG
>CAMUFJ010000018.1 GCA_947088135.1 uncultured Clostridia bacterium | reverse complement strand
TTGCAAGCTCGGCTTCTTGTTTTTGCTTTTGCCATTGATACTTTGTCGTATGCTTTTTATTGCTTCCGACTTCGCCGCGTTCCAAGCCGTAATGTACGCTCACTTGCTCGTAGAATTCATCTTGCATATTGCCGTAAGAAAGCTGACCGCCGCGTTCGCTCCAAAAGTCCGAACTGCATAATTCCGTATAAATATATTTAAAATAACGCCATAGCTAACTCGTCATATTATTTTTATACAACTAATATCCGTTCTTAAAACGAAAACTACCCGAATAATATTCGGGTAGTTTTTATTGCAGAATATTAAAAAATCAGCTTTTTTACTTTACAGGCAGTTTTACTACGAACTTTGTATTTTGATTGCAAAAAACCTCGATATTTCCGCCTAATCTACCGAGCACTTTTTTAACCAGCGGCAGCCCGAGCCCGGTGCCCTTTTCCTTGCCCGCTCCGTCGCTTGTGTAAAAGGGTTGGAAAATTAAATTTTCTTTACCTTTTAAAGCGTTACCCGTGTTTGTAATGCTGAAAATTATATTTTCGCCGTCATTGCTTAATTCTATAAATATTTCCCCGCGTTCAGCCGTATACTTCACCGCATTTGAAATCAAATTCTGCCAAACAAGATAGCACAAATCTTTATTTGAAACATATTCGGTTTTCTCCATTTCCGCTTCCACTTTCAATTCTTTTTTCTGCCATACTAACTGCATTGAAAGAATAATATCGCGTATCTGCCCGTCAACTGAAAACCTGTCCGAACAATTTATATTACCGTCCGAATCCAACTTGCTCACGGCAAGCAATTTTTCGCTTAGACTTGTTAGTCTTACCGCTTCATTATAAATAAAATTTAAATATTCTTGCTCTTCTTCTTTTGTTAAATCGCTTGTGCGCAGCAAATCGCTGTACCCCAAAATTATACTGAGCGGCGTTTTGAATTCGTGCGAAACGTTTTTTACAAATTCGCGATTCAGGTACTCGTTGGATTTCAAACCCTCCGTCATTTTATTGAAGTCGCCCGACAGTTGCGATAATTCGTCGTTTCCTTTGACCGGAACTTTTATATCGAGATTTCCGTTTGCAACCGCGTTTACCGCCGCGGAAACCGACTTCAAACGTTTGCCTATAAAAATGTAAAGCAACACCGTAAACAGTATTAGTCCCAACGCGCCGGAAATCAGACTGATATGATAGGACACAACGGGGTTTGTTATCGATTTGCTTTGCAATACCGCAAGCGTTATACGAGAAATTCCAAACACCAAAAGCATTGAGGCTCCCATCATTAAAAATATTTTAAATATCAGTTTTTTCATTTCAGTTCCGCCTTGTATCCGAGTCCGCGTACGGAAATAATTTCAACATCGCTATTCACAATCTTTTCTCGCAGTTTATTTATATGAACGTCCACGGTGCGCTCCAAGCTCTCGGAATCCATACCCCATATTTCATCTAACAGTTGTGCCCGTGAAAATATCCTCCCCTTTGAGGACAGCAAAGTAAACAATAACAAAAATTCCTTTTTCGCAGTGTCTATAATTACCGAATCTATTTTCAGCGTCTTAGTCGGAAAATGCAATTCTGTATTGCCAGCTTGAATTTTTTGTTTTGAAACACGGCCGTAACGCCGCAACAACGCCCTTATACGCAGCTCCAACTCGTCATAATCTACTGGTTTTGTTAAATAATCGTCTGCTCCGCCCTCAAAACTCTTTTTCTTATCGTCAATAGTGCTTAAAGCGGTCAACATAATTACAGGCAAATCTGCGTTTTTTGATTTTACGGTTTGCGTTAATGCGTTGCCGTCAATAACAGGCATCATTATATCCGTTATTATTAGGTCTGTATCTTTATTTTCTAATAAAGTTAACGCCTCCTGTCCGTTGCCGCATTCGTAAACGGAAAAACCGCGCTTTTCAAGATTAAATTTTATCAGTTTTCTTAAAGCAATTTCATCTTCCGCCAAGAGAATATTAAACATTGCCGCCCCCGTAAAATTTATTGGAGAAACCTTTTTGTTTCTCCCGCAAGTATACCAGATTAAACGTTCTCTGTCAATTGAGCCTGCGCCTCGGCTTTTACTGCCTGACGGTGTTTTAAAAGACCTATAACAACCACGCCGACGTAAGCCAACGTTTTAGGTATCATTAAAACGCCTATAACAGGTATTATATGCGCAAAGAGCACAACCGGAATATAAAAACCGAAAGACAAAATAACCATAACAGCCATTATTAAATAGCTTTTGTCCTTAGTTTTTCTTGCTATCAAAAAACAAATAGCTATAATGCCTATGCCTATCACTGCAAACGGAATATTTCTTAAAATGCCCCAAAGCAGATTGCCCTCGTAAGAGAACCAGTCGTTTTGAGGGAATGCGCAAAGAATAATGCGCAGCGCCGCCAGAACAAACAGCGAAATTCTGCTTAATAACTTTAATTTATTTTCAGGCTGCCAAACACTTTCAAGAATAAAGTAAAGAATAACGTAAAAGCCCGTCATTGTGATTGAAGTAATAAGCTTACCTAAACCGAGCGCAAACGCGTTAGCCTCTAACCCCGTAGTTAAAAGCGCATAAACCCGCGGCACCAGATGAAACGAATCCCCCGACGATAACACGACAGCCATTATTCCGAACATTTTGAAAAACCTGCTTTTGCCTTTAACTATAAGATAAATGCCTACGGCGAGAGCAAATATCAAATACGCTGCGTCAAACAATAATTCCATAATACCTTGAACCATAAAATTTCTCCGTGTTTTTTAATTTCTACCCGTATACTATAACAGTTTTTTTAAGTAAATATTAAGTTTTTAAAAAATTTATTTAAATATAAAAAAAATCTGCCAATTGCAGATAATTTAATAGCTGTACGGCAGAATGCATTTCATTAAAAAACCGTAGCGGTCTGTTTATCTGCTACGTTATTATATTAAACTGCTTACAAAAACTTCGATTCCTATAAAAATAAATATTATTCCGCCTATTACCGAAGCTTTAAGCGGGGCTCATCTATATCTCCTACCTTCCGGGGATCAAGGGGCACGTGAAATACCTTTCGCAAGCCATTTTGGATATTTCGGTTTCCCTCCAACCCTTGCAAAAGGAGCTTTCGGAAAACGAATTCTCTATGGAAATGCCCCTCGGAATGTTTGCAGATTGCGACGTAATAGCGCCGTGCGGAATGACGGGAAAGGAACGCGAAATCGAAACGTTCGACGATCCGAGCGTATTTTTCTCCCCCTCCCGCATCGACGCGGAATGCATATGGTTCGATTCGGGCTTTATCACCAATCGCTTCCCCGCAAAAAACATTAAAGATCTTCCGCACAAAAAGCTCTCGTTTACCTTTGAAATTTGTTCGGAAACGATTTACTACAACAACGATTGGCCCTCCGATATCACTATTCGCGTCAAAATAAAGCTCGACGATTTGAAGCTTCACGAAAGCAATGCCGTCAGCTTCGAAATCGGGGTTAAAGAAGACGCCGTACACCGCGGCGGACTCAATCTGTTCGGAAAAAATTTCGGCGATTTTCCCCAGGCCATTATCATGACTTTAAAATGATAATCTTTGCGCTTCGGCAAAATTTACATGATCCGACGCGCGCGGCACGGACGCGATTGGCTTGACAGCGGCGCGGGTTTATGTTATAATACTGAAAACAAAAATTCGGGAAGTTCCTATGATCAAAACGGAGAAAATTCGATACCTATACGCGATCGCGATCGGGGTTTTTGTCGTGGCGATGGGAATTGCGTTTATTTGCGTTGCGGCGGATATTTACTATTCGGGCGGCGCGACGAATGGCGCATTTACGCAGGAGATCGTCGTACGGCGTTTGCAAAACTTGGCGATCCCCTTTATTTTCCTCATCGGCGCAATCGCAGTAGGCGCGGTGTTCCCTCTCTTTACGGTGCGCATGAAGCCCGCGAAGGAGCACGCCGTCAAACTGCTTTCGGCAAAGATCCCCTCGGGCGGCGAAGGCGAAGAATACGAAAGAGCGGAAAAAAATTACAAAAAACTCCATAACCTGCGCCTCTATATCTGGTCGGGCGAATGCGCGGTGCTGTTGGGCTGCACGGTCGCCGTGCTCGTATATATGCTGAACACCTCGCACTTTTTGAGCGAAAACATCACGGGCGAAATTTTTGCAATGGTCAAAAACGTGTTGCCTTGGATCGCCGTTGCGTTCGTCACCCTCATCGGCGTCGCCGTTGCAAACGGCTATATCGCGGGAAGGCAGTTAAAAGAGCTGAAAGCGCTCGTGAAATACGGCAACCGCGAGCCTCGGGAACACGGCGAACCCGAATGGATCGAGAAAGCGAAAAAAGCGCTTTCGGGCGATATTGCCCTTTGGGTGGCGCGCGGGATCGTGTTCGTCGTCGCCGTTACCTTTATTATTCTCGGCATCGTCAACGGCGGCGCGCGCGACGTGCTCATCAAGGCGATCAATATTTGCACCGAGTGCATCGGTTTGGGTTAGGAGGCAGAACGTGAAGATAGCAATTATTGTAATTTCCTGCCTCGTCGCCGCCCTGCTCGTCGCTTTTATCGTCTGGCGCATCGTACGCCGACGCAAACAAATTAAAAAAATAGAACTTCAAACGGGCGTCAAGCATGAACGGCGCACCTTCAAGCAATGGCTGAAAGACCATAAACCGAGTAAACGCAGGCTCATTCAAGTGTACGCCGCCCTCCTCTATAACGCCAATATCAAAGGCTATATCAAGGGCAGTATTTACACGAGCGAAACGACCAAGTACTTATGCGTGCCGGGGCTCAACTGTTATTCCTGCCCCGGGGCGGTGGGAGCGTGCCCCCTCGGCGCATTCCAAAACGCGCTTGCGGAGAGCGGGACTCGCGCGCCCTACTACGTGATCGGTATTTTAGCCCTGTTCGGGCTTATCTTTGCCCGCACGATCTGCGGATTTTTGTGCCCCGTAGGGCTCGGGCAGGAATTGCTCTATAAAATACGCTCGCCCAAATTGAAAAAAAGCCGCGTGACCCGCGTGCTTTCCTACTTCAAATACGTGTTGCTCGTCTTGCTGGTGGTCGTTATCCCGCTTCTTTACGCCCTGCGCGACGTGCCTCTGCCCGCCTTCTGCAAATATATCTGCCCTGCGGGAACGATCGGCGGAGCGATCGGCTTGCTCATCCACCCCGACAACGGCGAAATGTTCGGGATGCTCGGCGGTCAGTTTTTGTGGAAGTTCTCCTTGCTCGTGGCGTTTATCGTCGCTTCCATTTTCATCTTCCGCTTTTTCTGCCGTTTCTTCTGCCCCCTCGGTGCAATTTACGGCTTCTTCAACAGAATCGCGCTCATCGGCGTGAAAGTTAACAAGAACGACTGCACCGACTGCGGAAAGTGCGTTTCGGTATGCAAGATGGACGTGAAGCGCGTGGGCGACCACGAATGCATCAACTGCGGGGAATGTATTTCCGTCTGCCCCACAAAGGCAATCAGCTGGAAAGGCTCCAAGCTCTTCCTGCATAAGCAGGCAGTAGAGGAAACTCCCGCAAAGCCGCTCGGCGTTTCAAACGGAAAAATCGAAATTACTTCTGCGGAACTCTTCCCTGCGCCGCAAGGCGAAAACGAAGCGAGCGCCGCATGCGCAGTTCCCGCCCCTCTTTGCGAAAAGACGGACGAGAAAGAAATGAACGCCGTCGTCCGTCCCCGTCCCAAACGCGGAAAGGCGTTTTGGTTGGAGCTTTCGGCTTGGATCGTTGCGATTGCAGTTCTCATCGGCGCGCTCGTATATTATAACTTTATCGACGTAGAAAAAAAGCCCGACCCGCCGACCGACGTTACGATCGGCTACGAGGTAGGACAGACTGCTCCCGACTTTACGGTGAAACTGTACGGCTCGGACGGAAGCTTCACTCTCTCCGAAAACCGCGGAAAAGTGACCGTCGTCAACTTCTGGGCTACTTGGTGTACGCCGTGCGTACAGGAAATCCCCTATTTCGATATGCTGGCGAAAGACCGCCCCGACGTCAGCGTGATTGCGATCCACGGTTCTTCCACCCGCGACGTGAACGCGTTTATCGAGAGCAACTGGGCGGGACACGTACTCACCTTTGCGCAGGACAACCTCGAAGGCGCAACCTGCCTGACTTATCAACTGCTTGGCGGAAAGTCCACATGGCCCATGACGGTCGTTGTGGACGAAGAGGGCGTCGTTCTCTACAACAGCACGCAATCCTTCCACAACTATGAGGATTTGAAAACCTTGATCGACGGCTTGATTGAAGCGCAGGAATAAAGAATATAATGAACGGGCGGAGCGCGATTGCGCTCCGCCCTTTTGCTTATCTTATTTTGTGTGTCTTTACGCCTTGAAGACGATGGTTATTTCTCCGTCGATATAGGTGAACGTGCCGTCCGAGTAAGTTAACGTACCCGCGGTACACGCGAACGCATACGTGCCGTCGTTCGTCCAAGTACCCGAATCGTAAGCGTTGCTTTCATCGTAAACTTCGTTTACCGAGGAATAAGGCAACACGCTGAAACTGCCGTTTTTTCTCACCCGCACGATCACACTGCCGCCCGTCAGTTTGCCGTCCGTAAGCCCGTCCACAACCGCCGTGCAGTAGCCTTCGTATTCGTCGCCGACAACGTACCTTCTACCCTCTTCGGTTAGCGATACGAATTGATAGTCCTTTACGATCGCGTCGGCTTCCGTTTCACCGTCGTAATAATAGCAAGGGAACAACCATGCGTTTTCCGCTTCTACGTTCGCGGGAATTTGCCAGGAAAACGCCGCGGCATTCGCCTCATAGAACTTTTCAAGGAAGATTTTCAGCTCCTCCGTAAGCGGATACACGCCGTCTTCGTTGACGAATTTCGCGTAATACGTTTGGGCGGTGATCTCCTTGGGAATGGACGCGACGGGACCGTGCGTGCCATTGGTGTAGTCGTATTCTTCGAATCCGCGCAGAAACAGCCTATAATCGAGGGTGTCTTCGCCGGATTCCCGTTTCGTAATAAAACGATAGGTTGCGAGCTGTCCGTTTACAAGCTCCATGTACGCCAAAGCGCAACCCTCTTCGAATCTGCTTACGTCCAGCGAACCCGTTATGTTGACGACAACCACGGCTCCGTCCGCCGTACCGAGATGATAATACTTGTCCGCGCTGTTGTATACGAGCTTCGCCGTTCCGTTCATGGGAACGCCGTAAAGTTCTTTCCCCGCAGGCTTCGCATATTGGGTGAGCGTTTCCTTCACCTCGACGGTTGTGTGCGTATCCGCGACTTCCGCCGTCTTTGTGATGTTCACGTTCAGCTTTGCGGGATACTCCTCCGCCTTTGCCGTGATCGCAATATAGATATACGATCCGCTCGTTACGTTGCTCGTATATGCAACGAAAGAGTCGGAAGGATTGGAAACGTATTCGCCGTCCGCAAGCGCGTCCTCGATAAATTCGCCGAAATTGGAAGCGGAAACGGAAAGCGCCGCGGGAGCCTCGCCCGTTACCGACACGCGATAAGTTCCTGCCTCGGAGGGCGAAAACGAGATGATCGCATTGGTGTTTTCCTTCCCGACGACAACGTCTAAAACGCCGCCTTTCCCGTGTTGGGAAATATAAGAAGAGAAGGGAGCGGTAATGACGAATTCCGCTTTCGCGGGTCTGTTGCCGTTATTGATCGCCTTAAAAAAGTAGGGCTGACCTTCCCGACAGATAAGCGTCGAGGACAAATAGTTACCGTCTTTCCCCGCAACGAATTCCGTTCCGTTTGACAAAAACAACACTTCGCTGTTTGTGAAGATATTGTAGCGTCCCGATATTTCCGCGTCGATACAAAAATATGCGACCTCGTCCGCTTTCAGTTCCTTGGTCAGTTTATAGGAAACGTAGCGTTGAAAGGAGCTGTTGTAAGCGGGCGTGCCCTCAGAATAGGTTTTTTTTTCCGCTTCCGTCATGGGAGCGACGGCGTTTGCGACGGTAGCGGTATAAATCGTGATCGTCATTTCCGTATCGGTCGCCGAAAAGTTCCCGCCTCTGTAATAGCCCGCGCCGTCCTTATCGAACGTGTAGCATGCGGGGAGATCGGGGAGCTGAACGTGATAATCGCCGGGATCCGCTTCGATTTCCGCAACGCCGTTTTCGTCGATGAGGACGGGCGTCAAGCAGCTTCCTTCAAGCGTGCAGATGCCAACCATTATTCCGGGGGCGTAGAAAGGCGTCTTATCGGGATTGACGAGCTTGACGGTATAGAAGAAGCTCTTTTCGAGCGTAACGGTGAGGTCGCGACTATCCGCGGTAACGGAAAGCGACGCACTTTCGGGAACGCTGTAATGATCGGGAAGTTTGGCGAGCACCACCTCGTAGCTGTCGGGGGCGAGCTCGAATGTCACTTTACCGTTTGCGTCGGTGCTCTTTTTCTCGAATCCCGCGCCGCCCTTGCGGATCTGTACCGAAACACCCTCCGCAGGGGTCGCAGCGTCCTTTTTAACGGTCACGGTATAAGTCACCGCGTTGTCCTCGGGCGTATCGGTTCCGCAGGCGGCAAACAGGCAGGCAAACGCCGCCAAGCAGAGCGCCAAGATAATCGTATGCAGAATTTTTTTACCTGTTTTGGTCATGTTGTTCCTCCCAAAAATCTTTTCGTTTCATTATTCTTTTACCGTTAAGGATTGGCTTCGTTGTGCGTTCTGTTGTACCAGCACAATCTCAGCCATTCGTTTTCAAGCGCCGCCTCCATCGTGTCGTCCCAAACCGAGTTCAGGCGCACTTCGAAGAACAGCGATATAATGTCCACCAATTCCTGATTGACTTTGATGAGCCCCTTGTACTCGCCTTCCGTCGGCGCGGCTTCGATGTAGGCTCTCATGATCTCGGTGTAATCTTTATACTTATCGGAATCGAGCAAAGACAAATCCAGCTTGGGATTGTAATTGATGATTTCCGACCCATCCTCGCCTTTTTCGTTATAATAGGCAATGCAATAACGGAAATCGAAGACCTTATAGTCGAGCTCCTTAAAGTCTTTGGGGTCGAGCACGAATTTATCGATCTTTTTGTTGAGAGGCGTATTGCCGAGCGCACTCGAGGATACGCGGATAACGTCCATGTAGATATAGTCGCCCGTCGTTCCGTCGGGGTTGACCGCACGGAAATAGCCGTCCTCGCCCAACACGTAATCGATCGCACCGCTTAAAACGATTTCATTGGTAAAGTTGCCCTCTTCGTCGAGCACCATTTCGTAAATGTCGTTGGAGCAGGTGATGAATTCGGTTGCCGATTGACCGACGTTCGTAATCTTGAAATCGTACTTTCCGGAGCCCGCCATTTGGAACGCAAGTCTGAAATAATACTTGTGCCCCGCCTGCATATAGTAGTAAGCTTCGAAATTGTGTTCGTTAACGCCGTCGAGCGTGATATGCGTATCGCCGCAATAGACAAGGGGCTCCCCTTCAATGGTCTCTTCGTCGTAGATCCAAATTTGCGCCGCTTGCAACCCCGCATCCTTCGCGGGAATGAGCGACTCCACTTTATAAACCGCGTTTTCCTTCGGCGTGAAAGTATAGACTATGCTCGGGAAAGGATACATATTGCGCGTCAAATCGGCGGTATAAGTCCCCTCTTCGACAACGATTGCCGTCTTTTCCGTCACACCGATAATGGGGTTGCCAACGGGGTCGCCGCTTCCGTAGTGCGAATAGAAATAGCAGAGCTCTAACCATTCGTTTTCATGCGACTCCGAACCGCTCACGTTTTTTGTAAAGCCGACGAGCAAGTCGTGCAAGAACGCATCGATCGGAATGCAGTCGTCTACGTCGGAAGCGGTCGCCGCATTCATATAATTGACGAGATCGTCACGGTAGTCACGCGTCACCCCGTTTACTTCGAAGGTGCAGGAATACACGTATTCGCCCGTATTCTCGTATTGCGCCATTACAAGCTGGGCAAGACTGTAATTGTTGACCCAATTGGTAACGTTGAGCACGTTGGCAAGCAAAAGCGGGCTCTGATCGTTGCCGGCAAGCTCGTGGTTTTGAAGTCCTGCAAGGTTAACGTGATAATACCCGTCGCTCCCCATGAACACGTCCGCGTAATACGGGAACGAGGTAGAATCATCTTCGGGCGTACCGTAAGCCGCCGCACGGAGCATATCCGTCGAATCGCTGAGCTCGGAAACGTCCACGAACCTCACGTTGCGCAGGTACACGCTGTCCCTGCCCACGTTGCCGCTCGAGTCCTTGACATAGGTAATGGAAAGTCTATGTTCGCCGCCCGTGATGTCGGCAAACAGATGACACGTCTGCCAGCCCTGCGAATTGCCCGATAGTTTAAGAACGATCCTGCCGTCCCAAATGGCGTAGAAATAGTCCGCCGTTTCGGTATCCGCAAAGTAATCGAACGTGAACACCTTGCCCGCTTCCACATTGACCGTTGCATAGATGATCGCCATGGTATTCGGTTTGCCCGAGTTCGTCGCATACAGTACCTCTTCGCCGTCCTGGGAAACGCCGTCGACGGTATCCAGCAAAAACGGCCAAGCATACTCGTACTCTTCTTCCCCGAACCAAACAACCTCCGCTCCCTTGGGGAAGGTCGAGGTGTCGTTCAGCTTATTCGCAACGTTTTCGTAGTGTCCTTCGGGAATTTCCAAATCGGGCTTCGCGACGTCGTTATTGATGGAATCGCTCTTGTCCGTTCCGGGGATAAAGGTCTGAACGTAATCGTCGCCGATATACTTTAAAATCAAGCGCTCCCAAGCCTCCGTGCTCGTGATCGCGCCCGCCTCGATGCGCGCGACCGCGCCGTACCTGTCGATGACGACCGTCGTGGGCCAGCCCGTAAGACCGAACTTATAGGCGAAGCCGTTGGCGTCGCGCATCATGGGGAAAGTGTAGCCGTTTTGCGCGTAGTAGTTGATGATTACCGCATCGGTATCCATGGGTACGTAGTTGCTCACGGCAACGATTTCGATTTTATCTCCGTACTTCTGGTAGACCTCTTCCATCATGGGCATTTCTTTCACGCACCAAGAGCAATTCGTGCCCCAGTTGCTGATGATGAGCATCTCTTTGCTTTGGAGAATCTCCGAAACCGTACTGCTCCAAACCGCGTCGCCCAATTCGTAGGGCGTGGTGAACGAATAGTTGTGAATGATGTCGCCCATGACGTACTTCATGCCTTCGGCGGGGCTATCCATGATGATTTCGGAATGCAATTCCAAAACCGTTTCGCGCAATTCGCTCGTAAGCGTTGCGGGCTCGTAAGAATAGCCCTCTTGAAGCTTCGTCGTCCTCACCGTATAATCGCCGGGTTCCGCCGTAAAGGCGAACACGCCTTTCTCGTCGGTACTGCCCGACGCAACGCGGGTTTCGCCGCTGAAAATCTGCACTGCTTGATCGGCGAACAACAGTCCGCCCTCGCTGCGCACGGTGACGCTGTATTTGACGGAAGCCCCCCCGCGGAGCGTGAACGAAAGAGCGGGATTCTTGCCGTCGGCGGTCTTCGCGCCGTCGTAAAGATTGCCCTCGGGAAGATCGGAAAGCGTTACGGAATACGAGCCGTAATCGAGCTCGCATTCGGCTTTACCGCTTGCGTTCGTCTTGGCGGTGCCCGCAACGACGTCATCGTCCGACCAACTCACGGAAATCCCCTCCGCGGCGGCTCCGTCCTTATCCGTAACCGTCACCGAATAGACGACGCGTTTTACGGAAAGGGTCAGCGTAATATTGCGCATGGAAGAGCCGACGGACACCGAGGTGTATTCGTACCCGTCGCCATAGCCCGAGAGTTCGATCCCGTAAGTACCGACGGGAAGCGTGGCAGTCGCCTTCCCGCTCTCATCCGTTTGCGCGCTGCCCGCTACGGAAGAACCGTTCATCCAAGACACCGTCGCACCCGAAACGGGCTCGTCGTCGGGAGAAAGCACCGTTACGCTGTAATCGCTTTTGGCAGCCGCGTTATCATCGCAGGCAGTAAACAAAAGCGACAAGCCGAGCACCATTAAAATTGCCGTTATGAGTATTGAAACACGTCTTTTCATAAGTCCTCGCAATAAAGCATAAATTTTTAACGCCGTTATTTTAGTATATGTTACCATATTTTCGCGTTTACCGTCAAGCAATTTGCTTATAAATGTATATAAACATTCTGTGAAATTATTGTTTCACACCCCTTTCGGGAGATAAATAGAAAAGATTTACGGGTACGGAAGTCTTTCGTTCCCCCTCCCAAAAAGCCGTCGGTTGAAATACGGCTTTTTTTCGAAAGGGAAATATTTATTATTATTCATAGTATGCGGAATTTTATTCATTTTTCGTCCCCCGCCGCCTCATCTTCCGTTTCCGCGCCGACGACTTTTCGGGTCTTTGCACACGGTCGCATTTCGCGCAAATAAAAACGGCGAGACAAAATCCCGCCGTTTTTATTTTATTTGTTAACCGTTGTTCTTACGCTTGCTTACAAAAACGACCGTGCCGAGCGCGACTGCCGCCAAAGCCGCCAAGCCGAACGCGCCGAAGCCGATACTGCTCCCGCAGCCGCTCTTCTTCTCTTCCGTCGGTTTTTCCTCGGGCTGAGAGGAATCGTCGGGTTTTTCCTCGGGCCGAGAGGAATCATCGGGTTTTTCCTCGGGCTTATCGGCGACATCTCCGATCGTGCTCGTAACCTCGATGACTTGCATACCCTTTTCCTCGTAGCTCTTTGCCGACTCCTTCGTTACAAAACGCACTTCAAGCGTGTTGTTTGCTTCAAGCTCGTTTGCGCTCAGCGTGAGCGTTCCGTTTGCATATTTGGAAGCTTCCACCGCTTTCCCGTTGAGGAATACGCAGGAAACCTGATAGCCCTCGTCGGCTTTTACCGTATATACGATGGAATCGCCTTCGAGGATAGCGATCCCGCTCTTACCGTCCGCAGTCGTCACGCTACCGTTACCGGAAGCGGTGGCATAGATCGCCTGTTTGCTTTCAGCCACTGCCGCGCTCGTGTTTTTAACTTGGACGATGGTGAACGGGCTGAAACTGTGTACGCGCGCGATCAAACCGTATTCGGTAATGATAACGGGAATTTCTTCCACGCCCGTAATATTTCCCTTATCGTCGTGCTTATAGTGATAAATTTTAAAGGTAGTACCCGCATCGTCGGGATCGTATCCTTCGGGGAAGCCGAACGCCACCTGCATATAGCTCCCGTTCGGAACTTTGGAGACGACACCGCAAATTTGCAAGTCGATTTCGAAGGTCTCGGACGCAACGATGTCGTTCTGCTTGATCGGCGTTTCGTCCAAAAGGACGTCTTTCATCTCTTGCTCTTTGCTCGTGTCGGGCTTGCTTGCAACAAGCATCAACTGGCTCCTCTGGCTTTCCGCGTAATAATTACCGTTTTCATCTCTAAAATCGGTGATCGACAAATCGGAAGTATCGAGCAGCGACGCCTGACCGATAACGTTCATGTACAATCTTCCGTCGTTAAACACCTTGCTGCACACGACGCTTTTGTATTTAAAACTGTAAATGACGGGGCTGGGAACTTTTTTACTCTTTTTCCCCATCAGGTTGGTGGGCACGAAGTAGTAATTCGTAGAGTTATGGATATACATTTTGCTGGGAGTGAATTTAAACGAAATGACTTTATCGTTATCCCACTTTAAATCGGAAACCACGGCGTGTTCCCGTACGGTGGAGTCCCCTCTTCCCGTCGTAAACGACATCTCCACGCCTTTATCGGGTTCGATCAATTCGAGCGATTCGGTATAAGTAATCGTAATATTATAAGTAGCGTCAATGGGGTAAGGGCTGGTGTTTGCCGGCACGGGATTTCCCCAAGGCGCGGGCACGTAACTTCCGTGCCCTTCGTTTTCATAAGGCACGCTGGGCGCAACGATGAAATCTTCCTCCGTTAACTCGTCCGCCTTGTAAGCGTAGTAGTACTCCTTGCCCGCATTCTCGCCGAATTTATCCTCATCGGGATAAAACGCTCCGAAGCTCTCGTCGGGCGCGCGGTTAATAAGCGCAAACTGCAAGTACTGTTCGCTCGCATACACTACCAACTTATTATCGGTTTCCCCGAAGGCCCAAGGGGAAGCATAGATTTCTCCCAACGCGATCGCATTGACCCAAGGCCCCCAAACGATTTCACCGTCCGACGTTACGCCCGAGCGGTACGCCAAATATTTACCCTCCTCCTGCAATGCGGGAGCGCCTTTATTTTCGTAATTTATCGTCAGCGTGAGCAATTTTCCCGAATCGGTATCCTGATATTCGCCGTCGATCCGCATTCCGTTTTGGTCGCTGTCGTTTCCGTAATCGTAAGGGCTGACCGCAGGATAATCGAATTCGTAACCGGACGAAGAAATTACCTTATCCTCTTGGTGCGCGTAATCGAAGTTCTCGGAACCGAGCAACATCCATTTCTCCGCGTCGTTTTCCGTATCGTTCCAAGTTACGTCTACGTTATACCAATTTCCGTCTACTTTTACGACGTTCCACATATGGGCTTGCGAACCGCTCTCTTTGAGGCTGTAACCCTGTACGCAGACGCAAGGGATTCCCAACCGATCCATAACGGCTTTAAAGCCTTTGGAATAACCGCCGCAGATTGCCTTACCGTTGACGATCGAACCGTAAGCGGTGTTGATATACGCCGCCGCGGGAGTATCCACGTTCTTATCTCCCCGAATTTCCGTTCCGAAACTGTATTCGGTATTTTCGCATATATATTTGTTTACGTATTCGATCTGCGCTTTCGTGTCGCCCGCAGCCTTTGCTTCCGCGACGATCTCGGCAAGCTTATTCTCGTATTCCGTCACGGCGGCATTCACTTTCTCCGCACTGTCCAATCCGCCGAGGTAAAGCGTTTTCACCCTGCTGCTGTCGAGATACGCCGCATAGGCGTTTCCCTGCATACCCGCGCTGATGGACGTTCCGAACACGTCGATATAGAATAAGTCGGGATGATCCATAATGAAGGAATCGCGTCCCGCACCGAATGCTTTGGGCAAACGCGTGTTCCCGTTGTTCACGTAAGCGGAAACATCGCTTCCCGTCACCGTGCCGTTGGCGATGAGGTTGTACTCCAACTTACCCGTCTTAAAGACGCCGTCATTATACAGCTTGTCGAACGCGTTGTAAAAGCTTTTTGCGTGCGTGTCGTCGCCGAGCTTTTCATAGAAATAGGTAAGTCCTTCGTTTTTTTCCTCTGCCGATACGGTTTGGACGCCGTCCTTCAAAAGAAGAGTG
Organism: uncultured Clostridia bacterium; assembly: GCA_947088135.1. Taxonomy (GTDB): domain Bacteria; phylum Bacillota; class Clostridia; order Christensenellales; family Borkfalkiaceae; genus Gallimonas. The sequence continues at coordinate 22,457 of CAMUFJ010000018.1, read as the reverse complement.
CCCGTTACCGCTAAAGCGCCCGCGAGCGCGGCGGCGGCAATTACCGTACCTTTCCGTTTTGTCATCGATTTCATAAAAAACCTCCGATTGTTTTCGTTGTTTTCCGTTTCGCGTTTTCGCAAAAATGCGAAAATCAAGAAAATTCTTTCATACCGAAACTTGCTACATTATATAACTTTTCTTTTAATAATGCAACAAAAATGAAGCACAAAAACGCTGAAAAACAACTATTACGCTTCGATTTTAGCCCAAAAAACGGCATTTTCAGCCGTTTCGTCAATTGACAATGCATCTCGGATTTGTTATAATAGGATAAAGAATTTAAGTATTTTTTTCGCTTTTTTCAACACGAAAAGCACAAACTGAATTTAAGAAATCGGAAGGAGAAAATAAATGAATGCCGCACAAATCGCGACGTCGTTGCTCGGCCTGATTGCAGGCGTAGGGATCTTCCTGATCGCCTGTTCCATGATGAGTTCGAATTTGGAAGCGCTCGGAAGCCGAAGGCTCAAACGGCTCTTTACGAAAACCTCTAAGAGCAAGCTCGTCGGCGTGGGCGTAGGCACCGCCGCGACCGCGATCATACAAAGTTCGAGCGCGACTTCCGTCATGGTGATCGGCTTCGTAAACGCGGGCATCATGACGCTTTCACAAGCCGCAACCGTCATCTTCGGCGCAAACGTCGGGACGACGGTCACGGGTCAGCTCGTCGCACTCGGTATGTTTAGCGGAAACTCCATCTCCTCCTCGGCGGTCTTTTCCGCCTTTGCGGGAATCGGCGCATTCACCCTCGCCTTTGCCAAAAAGGATCGCACCAAGAAAATAGGCGGGATCATGGCGGGCTTCGGAATGCTTTTCGCGGGACTCTCGTTAATGAGCGATGCAATGGGCAACTTCTCCGAGCTCGAATCGGTGAAACGCTTTCTCGCGGACTTCCGCAATCCCGTTTTGCTCGTGCTCATCGGCGCGGTTTTTACCGCGCTTGTGCAGAGCTCCTCGGTAATGACCTCCATTACGCTCACGATGGTCGTATCCGGACTGATCGATCTCAACCAAGGCATTTTCATCACGTTGGGCTCTAACGTCGGCACTTGCGTCACAACGCTGATCGCGGGCTTGACAAGCACGAAAAACGCAAAACGTACGGCGCTCGTTCACCTCATCTTCAACATAAGCGGAGTGCTTCTTTTTCTGCTTACCAACGTGTTTTTAAGACTCGGAGGCATCGACTTCGGCTGGATCTTCGGAAAAATGTTTCCCGACGCCCCGCAGGTGCAGCTCGCCATGTTCCACACCTTCTTTAATATCACGACGGTGCTCGTCGTGCTCCCGCTTACAAAGCAGTTGGTTAAGCTCGTATGCCTGATCGTGCCCGACAAAAAAGAAACGCCCCCTCGGGAGGACGTTCCCCGTTTCCGTTTTGTGGAAGAGCATATGCTCAAAAACCCGCCCATTGCCGTACAGCAAGTAAAACGGGAAATTCTCGACATGGCGGAAACCGCCCTTTTAAACTTCGATTTGTCCTGCAACATCATCGGCACGCTCGATTACGCGCAGATAGAAACCTTCCGCGCAAACGAGAATCGGCTCAACTTCCTCCAAAATGAGCTTGCAAAGCTTGCGATAAAGCTTCTGCGCGCAGACCTGAACGAGAAAGACCGCATCTATCTTTCCACGGTATTCCGAACGGTAACAGATTTGGAGCGCGTGGGCGATTATGCCGAAAACATCGTGGAATACGCCGACAAGCTCAAACAGGCGAACGAGAGCTTTTCCGCCGAGGCGAAAGAAGAGATCGAAGAGCTGAAAAACCTCATTCACGAGCTGTACGGTAACGCAATTTCCGCCTACCGCAACTGTGATAAGAACGCGCTGCGGGCGGCGTATCAAGTGGAAAACAGCGTGGACGGCTTCACTGCGCAAATGGCGGAACGCCACATCGAACGGCTTTCGAAGGGCGTTTGCACCCCCGAAGTAGGCGCGCAATATCTCTCCCTCTCCGCCAACGTGGAGCGGATCGCGGATCACTATATCAACGTTGCCAACGCGATCAAGGCTTATTGATCCCGCCCGCAAGGCAAACTCCGAAAGCGGAACCGATGTACTCCCCCGCGAGCGCCATATCCCGCACGCGCTCCGCAAAGTCGTTTGCGGGACGATATTCGCTCGGCTGAGAGATTTTTCCGAAGATATACCGCTCCGCACTGCGGTCGGTTTCGTCGAAAGACAAGACGCGGAAGCGTGAGGCGAACGCGAGAATGTTGCCTTCCTTTAACAACCCTTCTATTTTGGGGGACAACAGCCATGATTCGCAGGTGAAAAACCGAGGCGAAAACAACTGCTCGGCGCGGACAAAAGAGTAATCGGCAAGTGCGGGCGACAGCTTTCCGTCCGCGGGGATATGCACCTCGCAATAGGGAGTACCCACGGGAAACCGCGTTCCCCCGCAAACGAGCTCCTCAGACAAAAGACGGGGGACAAATTGCAGTCTGCCCAAGCGGAAAATTTCCGTTCTCACAAGGTGGGAAAGCCAGTGCGTTTCGCGAAGCCCCACTTCGCCCCGTTCGCAATAAAGCTGTTTGCACCAAACGGCAACGTCGCCCATCGAGGCAAGCCATTCCTCTTCGGAAACTCCCCTTTTGCGGTATGCCGCTTCGGAGTTCCTTGCGAGATAGCTTATAAACAGCGCGAGCACGCGATCGGGTCTATCGCCCCCGTACGGCTCGTCGAGAAAATCCGCTTGCGGGAAAGCTTCGATTTCCGCTTCCGTCAGGGAAATACGCTCCACCGCCGCGATTGCGTCGTCGGGCAAGCCGATTGCTTTCATAAATTTCAAACGATCCATAAATCGCTCCTTTTTTACAAAAATACTTCTCCGCCGAAGCGGAGAAGTATTTTATCTCACAGGCAGGAATATAACGTCAGTCCTTCTTCTTTTTCACGATAACGGCAGTTCCGACCGCCATTGCCGCCAAAGCCGCCAAGCCGAGGCTTCCAAGACCGATGATGCTTCCGCAACCGCTCTTCTTCTCTTCGGTTTTGTCGTCGGGATCAGGGGTTACGGAATCGTCGGGCGTGCCCGCCGCTGCGCTCGTCTTGATTTTGAGCTCTACCGCTTCGGAAGCGAACGATGTGTCGGTTGCGCGGATGCGTACGTAAATCGTGAATTCGGTATCCGCAGCCAAATTGCCCCACGAACCGAGCGTGACCCACTCGCCGTTGTCGCCGAATTTGTATTCGTAGCCGGAAGCGCCGAACCGAATGAAGTTTTCTCCGACCGTCGCTTCGGGAGCCGTGTCCTTGGTAAGCGTCGTTTCGGGAAGCGTGACTACCGTCGTCGCGGAAGAGCCGTCCGCCGCGCGGAGATACAGGGGAGCGCCGGGCGTGACCGTCGCCCCGCTTTCAAGCTTGTTTTCGAAATCCTTATCGGTAGCTACTTCGTATGCCGCTTCGAACGTAATTTTTTGTTCGAGATAGTTTACGGTGATGTTATTGCCGTTCGGCGAAGAAGTCTTAGGCGCTTTCTCAACAAATTCGATTGAATTGATGGTAAGCGTCTTTGCAATCGAGGTTTCGGAAGCATTGCCGATATCGCAGTAAATTTGAATATCGTTGCCGACTCCGTCATCGATAAACTTCGTAGAGGACGCATACAGCCAAAGGTCATAAGTACCCGCTCCGAGCTTAGGGTGATTGGAGTTGCCGAGCACCGTATCGGTGAAGGCTTCACCGCCCCAGATACCGAGTGCGGTATCGTGGCTGAGCGTTACGTTCATATGAAGCACGCGGTCGAAGGAATGCCAGTTCGCAACGGGAATGGAAACCTTATAGAATGCGCCCGCGTCCTTTGCGTCCCATTCCAGAATGAGCTTGCCGTCCTTATAGGTCGGAGCTTTGAACAAGCCGTCTTTTTCTGCCTTATCAAGCTGAATGGAAACGTCCTCGCCGTTATAGAACGTGATAACGTCGAACACAACATTCTTAGCCGCTTCAACGGTTGCCCCGTTATCCGTCCATAATTTCAAGTTAAATGCACTATCTTTAATTGCGCTTACGTCGAGATCGAGATCGTGATATCCCTTTTCATATGTTTTTCCCCACTCGCTTACACACGCATTTTCACAATAAACAGAGAGCGTAAACGCAGAATCGGTATAGAATCCGACGTGGAGCTTGGGCGTCTTAGTTGCATCGAAATTGATAATCGGAGCATAGACAACCGCATCGCCCGTAATCGTTTTATCCCAAGACGCTTTGATACCGGTATAGCCGTCGACAGTGCCTTTTTCCGTAACGGTGATATCCGAAGAAACGGCAGCCCAAGCGCCGATAGTAAGCTTGGTATTGATATCGTTGATGAACGTAGGCGCTTTCTTGTTCATTGTAATACCCGCGATTTCAAGGCTCGCCGCTTTGGTCGTATCGTCGGCTTCAATGACAAGCACGAGCTTTGTGATTGCATCATGCCCGTCTGCGTGACCGAGCAATTCAGGGGGATCCTTAGACCAATCTTTAATATCCGTACCGTTCAAGAATGCGTCAACATAGCCGCCGATAGAAACGGTTCCGGAGATATAGCCCTCCGACATAAGAGAAGGTGCGGTACTGAAATTCCAAGCGTCCAAATGATTGACGAAAATATGAGTTTGGTCTAATTTTCCCGCTTCGCCCTCTCTCTCGGTTTCTACGGAATTGAAGTACATATCGATATATTTCACGTTATTCATTTTGTACTTAATATAGAGATTATTCCAAACCGTAGGCCAAGCATCGATTCCAAACGAACCGTTCAAAGGAATTTCAATCGTGGTGAGCTGCGCGGTATCGGTAATCGTAACGTTACCCGCACCGTTATCGACTGTACCTTCGGCAGCCTCACCTTCCAGCTTTTCAAGCGTATTGGCGGCAACCGTGCCGTTTGTAACCGTCCATTCGGCATATTCTTTTACCGCTTTGTCGGGAGCGGCAATCACACCTTTCTGCAAAAGAGGCGTATACGACACTCCGTCGACTGAGAGCGTATTGACGGTAATCGTCTTCGCCTCATCGGTTACAGTGTTTTTATCGAAGTAAATCAACAACCATACGTCAGTATTGCTTTCTAAATTGACATCTGCAAGCGAAATCGTCTTTTCGAGCGCAGTATTGGCGGTCATCACCGTTCCGTCTGCAATCGGAGATCCATACACGCCCGTCCAGTCCCACTGACCGTTCCCGAGCATCAGATGCACGGTTGCGTCTGACGTGGAGGTAAACGACAAATCGATCGACGAGCTTGCAGTAACACCCGCAACTTCAATAGCAACACGGGAAAATCCCGCAGAATCCCATTGGTAAGTAATCGTCGTCTTACTCTCGGCTACGCTATCGGAAGTACCGTTTAATTCGTATCCGGCATCGACATTGAACTCACCGATAGTAGGGCCGGTGCGGGGCTGAGGCTCCGCCGCGGCGGCTACAAGACACCCGCCGCCGATTGCAGTGCCGAGCATCGACAGCGTGAGAGCAGGTAACAGCAACTTTGTTTTTTTCATAATTTCCTCCTATTATCCTTGATAATTCACGGCTTTCGCCGAAGTATCCTTTTTCCAATTCCAAACGATTCGGAAGCACGGCGGGCAATGCCCCTCCTCACTCCGTAAGCAGATCGATGGAAAGAATGTACAGCGTGCGCGTGCCTTCGAAGTAGTGCTGCGCGTCGCCCGTATCGGGGCAGTTGAGGTAGAACAAAAGCGAAGTCGTGGTATATTCGCTGAACTTGTTCTCCATGCCCTTAAAGTCGTAGACGATCGTATAGGTCTTGGTTTCCGCGTCGTAAGAAAGCGTTTCTTTGAGCCCCTTCAAGTTGGGTTCTGCATCGCTGTTCATAGTACCGACGGTTTCGCTTTCCGTACCGTTAAAGAGGGCGGATGCGCCGCGGAGAATAAACGAGCCCGCATTCTGACCGCCGCTGCTGAGCATGGAGTTGTTGGTAATGCCGATGCCGAGATGGTCGAGCCCGTCGGGCGCATAAATCGTAAATTGAATGCCCGTTACTCCGGCGCCCTTTCTGACGGGGACGGAGAAGTTCCCCCAGCTGTCGTAGAAGGAGTATTCGATCTTTGCGTTGCCGCCGTTCGCCGCGCGGACGATAGCGACGCTCGAAGCCGCCGAGTTCCAAGCGTCGGATACGTAAGCGGTATCGGTTGCCGTGCGCACGAACGCGGGCTTGGAAACGGTTGCCGTGCTTCCGCCGACGGGGGTAACGGAAATCGCTTTCACAACGCCGTTCTTGATGAACTGCGTCGTCATATCGTCGCCTCCCGCCGTGGGACGAACGTCCGTAAAGTCATATTCGACCGTCTGCGCCCCGCCCGTCAGCGTCACCGTCTTGGGAGCGGAAATCGCCGTCTGTGCGCCGAGGGTGTACTGTACGGCAAGTTCCACCTGTCCGCCCGCCGCGCCGTTGAGCTCCAAGGTGTATTTGGTATAATCCACGCTGTATTTTTCTACGGGCAGGAGGAGCGGTTCTCCCGAAACCTCCGCGCTCTCCCCCGTCATGCTGACGACGGGCTTCACGTAGCGGTCGTCAAGCGCGGGATCGCCGTCCTTCAAGAACTCGAAATCCACGAAGTCGAGCGCGCCCGACGGGCTGGTCGGAGCAAAGGAAGGAAGAGAGTCGATGAAAATGACGAATCCGATGACCGTCTGCTCGCGCACCGTATTGCCCTGTATCTGCTGATAGGAAGCGTTGGTGACGTTGTATTTGCCGAGCTCGGAAATGACGTACTGCTCCCCCTCCGCAAGCTCGCCGAGATGCACCGTAACGGGCGCGTACCCCAAATCATACGCCTCGTAATACACCGCTTGGATCGCAATCCTCTCCGCCGCGGGCGTGCCGTTGTGCAATGTGATTTTGATATTGCCGTATTCGGGAGAATAGTTCTCCACCGATGCATATACGTACGACCAATCGGATACGCCTGCGTACGTCACCGAATGGACGCCGTCCCTTTCTGCGATCGTGTACGTGCTCTTGGTTTGGGAAGCCGTGTACGCGCCGATGCTCGGCGCGACACCCTCTACGGGCTTCGAGGGAGCGGTTGCGGGCTTTGCCGGATATACGACCTGCTCTGCGATTTCAGGCATTTCGATTTCAGGACGCTCGATCGTATCTTTATAACCGCCGTCCGTATTCCCGTTATCGGGCGCGTTCGGTTTGTCGTCGGTTTCGCCGCAGGCGGGGAATGCGAAAAGCAATGCGGAAACGCCTAAAAGCGCGATAAATTTCTGAGCTGTTTTCATACTTTCTCCTTATCTTGAATTTGGTTTTTTATTCTTTTACCGAGCCGAGCACAAGCCCTTGAATGAAGTACTTCTGCGCGATCGGGTACAGCGGTAAAATGGGAAGAATTGCAATGAAGATCTGCGCCGATTCCAACGTTTTGGTGGGAATCTGCGAAAGGAGCGCCTCGTCGCTGGGATTGCTCACGAGCTGTTGGCGCAAATTGTTCGCTTCGTTGACCATATTGTAAATATACGATTGCAACGGCAGGTTTTCGGGTTGCATATAGATGATACCGTCGAACCAGTTGTTCCAATGCTGTACCGCCGTGAAGAGCGTGACCGTCACGATCGCGGGAAGGGATACGGGAAGCACCATCTGCAATAGAATGCGATAATGCCCCGCCCCCTCCATCTTCGCCGCTTCTTCCAGCTCCTTGGGAACCTGACGGAAGAAGTTGATGAGAAGCACCATGTTCCAAGCGTTCATCGCCGTAGGAAGCACGAGCGCCAAAATATTGTTCATGAGCCCGAGCTTGGAGATGATGATGTAGGTGGGAACCAAGCCGCCCGAGAAAAACATGGTAATGGTGAAGAACACCGTGTAGAACGTTCTGCCGCGGAAGGCGTCGCTGCTCTTGGAGAGCGGATATGCGCCGAGCGTGATGACCGCAAGGGATATGACCGTTCCGAGCACGACGCGCGCGATACTGATGCCGAACGCCTTGAAGAACGCTACCTTGGTGACGAGCACCTGATAGGCGTTGAGGGAAAAGCCGACGGGAACGAGCCCCACCTGCCCCGCGCGCACGGCTTCGTCGCTCGAAAGGCTGATCGCCAAAAGATTGACGAAAGGCAATAAACATACGAGCGCGAGAATGCACAAGAGCGTTGTGTTGATGATGAGAAACACCCGACGGGATTTTGGAATTTTCATTTTCATGGGGCGATCGACCGTTTTCGCCGTCATGACTTCCGTTTCGGCTACTGTTTCGTTTACCGTTTGGTTTTCCATAGTCTTCACCCCCTTAGAAGATTTTGTAGCCTTTCAGCTTATACGCAAGGAAATAGCTGATCGAGAAGAACGCGCAACTGATAACCGACTTAAACAGTCCGATTGCGGTACCCACCGAATAATTCGCAGCCCCTCCCGAGGCAGCCAAGCCGATTCGGTACGCCATGGTATCGAGAATATCTCCCGTTTCGTACACCGAAGGATTGTACATGACGAGGATCTGCTCGAAGCCCGCGTTCATGATATTGCCGATATTGAGAATGCTCATGAGGACGATCATGCTCATCATGCCGGGAAGCGTAATGTGCAAGACGAGCTGGGTGCTGTTCGCGCCGTCGATCTTCGCCGCCTCGTAAAGAGCGGGATCGATATTTGTGATCGCCGCTAAAAACACAACGATTTGATACCCGATCGTCTTCCACACGTCCGTGCCGACGATGATGACCCGAAACCAACGGTTGCTCGTGATGAAGTACACGGGATCTACTCCGAACGCGCTCAGCATATAGTTGACAGAGCCCGAATAGGAGAACATATCCACCATGATGTTGCCGAGAAGCGCCCACGAAAGGAAGTACGGCAGAAACAACAGCGTCTGCACGCCCTTTTTGATTCTTTTCAGGCGGATCTCGTTAATGAGCAGGGACAGCACGATAGACAGCACCGACGTGAACACGATTTTCCAAAACGCGATGATGACCGTGTTCCAAGTCGCGTCCCAAAAATCGGGACGTTTGAAGAGCGTGGCAAAGTTTGCAAAGCCCACCCAAGGGGAGGCGAAAAAGCCCTTCGCAACGTTGTATTTTTCAAACGCCATGACGATGCCGATCATCGGCACGATCATGAAAATGGTAGCGAGCACGACGCCGGGAACAAGCATGGAGTGCAACGTCAGCTGTTCCTTTACGTTGACCTTCCTGCGCTTTTTCTCCTGCGGAGTTTGCGCTACGGGGAAAACCTCTGTTTCCGTCCTGCTCTCTTCGAGGATTTGTTCCATCGAAATTCCTCCTTGTTATCAGTCGAATGCATGTACCGCGTTATACCAAGCGTTTACCTGACCGACGATCGTATCGCCTCCGTTGTTATTGTAAACCTTTACAAACTCGGCAAAATCGCTCAAAGGGCTCTCTCCCGAGATCATCTTCGTGAAGCGGACGCTCGTTTGGGAGGTAATGTATTCGCCGAAATCAGTCATCGCCGAAAGCGCCGTGCCGTAGAATTCGTCGTATTTCGCTTTCTTCGTCCCCTCGGAAAGCTCGACTACATAGGCGTAACTGCCGTTTTCGTCGATCATTTCATGATAGATGCCCCAGCCTTTGAGTTCCTCGTTCGTCATGTCCTTGGCCGCGATCCCTTGCTTATAGGCGACGAAGTAGGGATAGCCGTCGGCAAAGTGCAGAGTTTTTTCACGGCTTCTGAGGCTGTCGAAAGAAGCCTTTAAATCTGCGTCCGCCTCGATTTTTGCAACCACGTCCCGTTTGAGCACGGAATATCCGCCGCTGTTGTTAGCGGAAATGGTGTATATCTTGTTTCCCGCCGCCTCTTCCGCGGCGATCTGAGCTTCGGTAAGATCCTCGTACAAGCCGTTCGTAAACAGGGAGCGATCGTTGAGCCCGCCCTCGTACAGCTCGTTAAACACGCGGTTCACCCGCTTATATTCCATATCCGAAGCCATACCGTCCCACAGCTTTACGGGTACGAACTGATAGTAGAACCCGTTGGAGGGGAGCACGTCTTTGCCGTAGATATCCTGCGCGTTGTCGTTGTAATAAATATCGTAGAAAAGATTGATGAGCTTTGCGACCGCCTCGGGATGTTGACATTTGGAAGAAACCATATTGTAACCCGAAATGAGCATGGTATCCACAATGGGAAGGCTCTCGCTACCGTTATAGGAGGGCAGATCCACCCAAGTCCAATCGGCGCCCTTTACCGCCGAGGACTCCACAGCCGTGCCGAGCGCGTCCTTAGGAAGCCACCATTCGCCGAACACCATTCCCACGAAGCCCGCCGATACGTAAGACTGCACCGACGCCGCCGTGTTGGAGAGGAATTCCCTGTCGAGAATACCCTTTTCGTACATGGTGCGCATTGTCTTGACCGCCGCCTCCGCTTCCTTGGAAGTGTTCGAGCTGACAAGTTCGCCGTTCTCGTCCTTGAAGAACGCGCCGAGCGACGCGCCGTGCGAGTTGAACATCCCCTCCGCGGAATAAGAGCCCGCATACGTGATATCTTTGTGCATGGAGAAAGGAATCACGTTGTTGGCGGAAATACCCGTCTGCGCCGCGATCTCGTCCTTATGGTCGAGGAACGCCTGACCGACTTCGATCATCTCTTCGACGGTCGTGGGCGCTTCCACACCGCAGATATCCAGCCAATCCTTGCGGATATACAGCCGTTGCGCCGAAGCATACTTGTTGGACTGTTGAGGAAGCGCGTACAGCTTGCCTTCCTGCATACACGCCCTGATGAGCTCGGGCATGTACGTTTCGTAATTGTAAAGCAGATTGTCGTTTAAACGGTAATATCCTTCGGTAAGGTCGGCGAGCATACCCGTATCGCGAAGCGTCGTGTACATTTCCGCCGAGGTGGTATAGAACATATCGGGCATTTGGTTCGCCGCGATCGCAAGATTGAGCTTTTGATCGTACATCGTGCTCGCAGAAACGACGCTGTATTCGATCTTGATATTCAGCTTGTCGAGAGCGATCTTGTTGAACGACTGGTTCTGCGGCGTGGTACCCCGCTTAACGTTGGGTTCCAACTCGTACTGAATGGCGGCGACCTTTACCGTGACCGTGTTCTCGTAACGGTCGAGGGTGGGATATTCCGCGCGATACGCCGCATTCTTCGCCGCGTCCTCCTCCGCCGTTTTGAATTCCGCGCGAGGCGCGGCGAGCGTACCGGGGTCGATCGCTTCATAATTGTAATCGTCAGCGGGTGCGCAGGCGGCGAATGCAGTGAAACTTGCCGCAAGCGCCAATGCGCAACTGATTGCCGAAATTGATTTTTTCATGGTTACCTCCTAATACTCCCCTTTTTCTTTTATCTTCAAGCGTAAATTTCTACTTCGCTCACCCACATAATGCCCGTAAACACCGTTTCCACGCCGTCCGTTCTCGACGAAGTCGCGTCGCCCATGCCCTTGGGTTGGAAAATGCGGATCTGGTCGGTGGTAATCTTATCGAAGGTGAATTCGGTGAGCTGCTGTTGGGTGAGATACACCTCGCCGTTCTTCCAATTATACGTGGCGACCGTCTGCCAAGCGCCGTCGATCATCGCTTCGATCCTCGCCTCGCGGGCGGAATAGAAGGTTGGCGTGCCCGCGCCGTCGGGAGCCCAATAGACGTTGACCTTGGAGATCTCCTGCGGTTCGGCGAAAGTGAATTGGATCCAGTGATCCTTGCGGTTGTTGTTCTCGCTCGCCCACGATTCGGTAGCCCAATTCAGTTGGTTGTGGTTCTCCTCCGTTGCGAAGAAGCCGTCGTTGAGCGGTTTCGCGCCCGAATAGCCGACGAACGTCGAATCGACGGTGACGGTGCAGAGCTCGTTGCCCGCATAGGCAAGATTCGCGGAGCTCGTGTCGCCGTTCAGGGTCGTTTCGCCCGTAGAATCGCTCAGCTTGGAAAGCGCCAGCGAGCCGCGCGCGCTTTGGGGCTTAACATCGGGATCGGGACAAATATCGAGATTGCGCGAATAGGTAGCATACGGCACGAAGTCATACATCCAAGCATTGTCGTATACGTTCTGCGGCATATAGCTGTATTCCGCTTTATTGATGTAATCGAGGCAGAACACGGGCATATAATCGTAACGGCGCACGCGGTTGATGATATTGCAGGCGACCGTTTGGTTGTACTCCATGTCCGCTTCGTTTCTGTCCACAAAGAAGCCCGAAGCCTCGTCGTACGTGGTGGAGAAGCTCTCGAACATGATGCCGTCCACGTACTGCGAAATGTATTGATAAACGGTAAATCCGCGGTTGGGAACGAGCTTAGTCCCCTCGGGCAGTTCCTCGTCCAAACGTCTGACGAGATCGACCATGCCCCCCATCGTATCGTAGGCGACGTCCACCGTGTCGAGCGTGTCGAGGAAAAGCCCGTCTACGCCGTACTCCAAAATGCTCTTCGCCTTTCCGAGCACGATTTCCTGCCACACGGGGTTGCCCGCGTCCACGAAGTAAGAACCCCAAGAAGAATTCATGCGGGGCATACCGTTTTCGTAAAGATAGTAGGAAGCGTAGCCGTTTTCCCCCAGCCCGTCGCCCACGTGCAAGCCGTCGTCCTCGCCGATCGTCAGATAGGAGATGACGTAAGTGCCCGCGTCTTTGAGCTCCTGCACGTATTGCGCGGCTCTCTCGTCGCCGAAGAGCTGAGAGCTGTGAATGATGGCAACGTCGAACTGTTTAAGCATATCGAGCGCACGCTCGGGCTCCCCGCCGTTTACGGGTTCTTTCTCGGAATCGCCCGTAAGCGAGCCGTAATAGCAGACGAAAGAATCGACGTCGTTCCAATCCTTTCTGCCCGTAGCGGGGCGTTCCACCGTAGGACGCGAGAAAATACTCACCGCTTCGTCCTTGCCGTTGCCGACGTCGTCCTTGCCGTCGTTTTTGTCCTCTCCGCACCCTGCGAGGGTGAGCGCAGTCACCGCGCCGAGCATGAGCGAAAGATAGCGTAATCCTCTTTTCATAAAATAATTACCTCCGTTGTTTTTATCGGATAAGTTTTTTTAGGAAACCGTAGAATACGGTTTCCTCTTTTTGTTGGAAACAACAAAAACTTTTTTGAATTTTTGTGCCCTGCCGAGCAGTTGCATTTATTTGGAATTTGTTTTTTCAAACTCCGCCATGAAAATGCGTTCGCCTTTCTTTTTGCGGGATTCTTCCGCCGCAAACGCGACGAGATGGGGTGCGATCGCCTCCTTTATGGAGGAAGAAACCGTTCCGCCTTTTTCGAGCGCATCGAACATTTCCGTCATCATGCGGTTATCGCCTCCGCCGTGTCCCGACAAATCGTCGGCGAGCTTTGTAATATCGTAAACGGTGCTTTCTCCCCCGAACGGCGTGACCGTAACGAGATTTTCGCGCTGATCGGCGACGATCTCGCCGAGCGTTCCCATGACCTTGACCCTGCGGAAGTTTTGCGCCGTGAACGCCGTCATGGTAAAGGATACCGTAACCTCGTCCTCCATCTGCATACTTACGATCTGGTGATCCACCACGTTGTTATCGCAATGGAAGACGCATCTGCCGTAAGGGCCTTTTTCGATCGCTTCATTGAGCGACTTTCTGTCGGGGTTTTCCGTCAAAATATTTAAAGGCCAATCGCGGTTGCCGTGGTCGTAGCCCATCTCCTTGCTTTCGAAGTAGATGCGGTATGCGCTGTACGGGCACGAATGCGCATATTTGCAATCGCAACAGCGCTCTGCGCTCCCCTCGGGCGCGTTCTCTTTCTTGAAATATTTCAACGAGCCGAGCGAAGAAACGGAAAGACATTTCTTATCTAAAAGCCAAGAAAGAATATCGAAATCGTGGCAACACTTTTGCAGGATCATGGGCGACTCGATTTCGTCGTTCCGCCAATTCCCCCGCACAAAGCTGTGCGCCTGATGCCAATACCCCACGTTCTCGATCGCTTCCACCGTAACGGGCTCGCCGATAACTCCGCTCTTGATTACCTCCTTGATCTTACGGAAGAACGCCGTAAATTCGAGCACGTGGCAAATCGTCACCGACCTGCCCGCCCTGATCGCCGCGTCGCGAATATCGATACAGTCGGAAACGGTGACGGCGACGGGCTTTTCAAGCAAAATATCATAGCCGCGTTTTAAGGCGGCAAGCGCGTGATCGCGGTGCTGACAGTCCTGCGTGGCGATGATAAGCACGTCGGCAAGCTTTTCGCGTTCGAGCAAATTCTCCGCGCTGTCAAAGCAAAAATCGGCGGGCACGGAATACCGCTCGCTTGCATAGCGCACCTTTTCGGGATCGATGTCTGCGATCGCTACGATTTTCATTCTTTCGGGAAATTTTTCCTGATATTTTGCGTACGTATAAAGTCCTCTTCCGCCAAGGCCTACGATCGCTACCGTAAACTGCTTCAAGATCTCACCTCTTTTTGATAAACTGAACGTTTTTCACAAAAATGTTTTGCTATTCCCAAAAACCTTTCTGATTGCATTCTATCACGGATTTAATGTGCTGTCAATAGAATTTAGAAAAAAAGAATAAACATTTTTTGTTTACCATAATGTTTACTGCATTTTTTCGACAAAAATCGGACTTTTTTTCGACAAACGACCTTTTCCGTATTCTTTTCGCTTCCTCCGTTCCATCTTTACTGCCAAATTTTACCAAATATTTTTGATTTTTGTTTACCAAACATCTTGACAGGAGATTTTTTCCATGTTATAATGAATTTGAAATAATAAAAAAGACGGGCAAACGCCTGTCTTGCGGAGAGAATATGGCTACGATCAGAGAAGTTGCGGAGCGCGCAGGGGTTTCCATCGCGTCGGTGTCGCGCATTATCAATCTTGACCCGAATTACCGCGTTACCGACCAAACCCGCGAGCGGGTGATGCGCGCCGTTCGGGAGCTCGGCTACGAGCTCAATCCCAACTATAAAAAAGGGCGAGCGCACGCCAAAGTTTCCATTGGGTGCATTTCCCGCGTGACGGTGGAGCACACGAAGGACAGCTATTACAACGCTATTTTGAGCGGCGCAAAAAATTATCTCAAACAAAAGGATTACGATTTCGATTTCGTGCTCACGCAGTTCGATATGCTCAAAGAGGAGTCGGTTTCCTCCTTCCTTGCCCACCCGCCCAAAGGGCTCATTCTCATGGACCAGCCGAACGCGGAAACCATGAGCCTGCTCTCCTCCAAAATCAAGCACATCGTGGGCATCGACTCGGGACAGCCCATGATCGATAACGTCGGCTACGACCGCTTTGAGGCAGGCTGCCGCGCCATGCGCTACCTGCTCGAAAAAGGACATAAAAAAATCGCCTATATCGGCGCGCATAACAATGACGCGCTGAATATCGGACGGCGGGAAGCCTATTTCAGAATGATGCAGCACCACTCTTTGCCGATCGACCCCGCGTGGGTGATCGACAGCGAATGGCACCGCAAGGTCTGCTACGATAAGACGCTTAAACTCATGGAATGCGAAAACCGCCCCACCGCCGTTTTGGTGGGAAGCGACCATATGGCGATCGCGGCGATGTCCGCCCTGCATTCGCTCGGCGTTTCCATTCCCGAGGAGATTTCCATCATCGGCATTTCCAACATCGAGGACGCGAAATATCTCACTCCGCCCCTTACGACGATCGCCATTCCGCAAACGGAGATCGGCGAGATCGCGGCGAGCGTACTGCTTCAACGAATTTTAGGGGACACCACTCTGCCCAAAAAAATCATCGTGCCGACGGAGCTCGTAGAGCGAAGCTCGGTCATTGCCCTCAACTGAAAAACGAGCGGGAAACCCGCTCGTTTTTTTATTCTTTTACCTGCTCGAAAAACGCGACGCCGATCGCACCCGGTCCGATGTGCGTTCCGATCGTACTGCCGATCGGGCTGACGGGAATGCTGTTCGTACCCTGCTCCCATAGATGACGGCTGTCCTCGATATATTTGTTTAGCACGATATCGCTGAGCCCGCTGTACGCGACAAGGAAGGGCATTCCGAAATCCACACCCTTCTTTTCGACGAGCGAATTTAAAAGATTGTTCCCCTTTTTCGAACCGATCGCTTTCCCCACCATCTTTACCTCTCCGCCGACGATGCCGATAACAGGCTTTACGGAAAGCATTTGCCCCGCAATAGCGGTTATCGCCGAAATGCGTCCGCCTTTTTTGAGATAGTGAAGCGTGTCGAGGCGGGCAAGCACGTTGATCCTGCGCCGAGCCTTTTCCAGCCCCGAAGCGATCTCCTGCGCGGATGCGCCCTTCCCGGCCAGTTCGAGCGCGTAACGGCAGAGAATTTTCTCCCCGAGCGACGCGTTGAGGCTATCCACCGCAAATACCCTCCCGCCGAACTTTTTCGCCGCGCTCGCCGCGCCCGAATAAGTGCCCGAAAGCTTGGAGGAAATGGTGATCGCCACCACGTCGTGCCCCTGCTCCGTAAGCTCCGCAAATTTTTCTTCGAAACGGAAGGGATTGATTTGGCTCGTTCTCGGAAGCTCGCTGCTCTCGATAAGCTTTTCGAAAAATTGCCTGTGCGTGAGCTCCACGCCGTCCATGTATTTTTTGCCTTCGATTTCCACCTCCATGGACAACAGCTCCACGCCGAGTTCCTTCGCTTCCTCCGCATCGATATCGGAAGCCGAATCGACCAAAATTTTAACCGCCACGCTTTATCGCTCCTTCGTTATACTAATTTCCAAGCCGTAGTTTATCATATTTTATTAAGTTTGTCAACAATACCGTACCCGAAAACAAAAATGCGATTTTACGAAAAGGGTTGTATTTCGCGCGGAAATACGATATAATGGTAAAAAAGGAAGCAAAAATTATGAGTTAAGCGTGCGCCAGGCTCACCAAGATCCCCCGCATCTTCTTAAAGGCGGCTCTCACGCAAATGGTTTCCATCGCCAAATCGGAAGGCATTACCGTCATCGACGAGGAAGCGCTTCAAATTATCAACGACAAACGCAGAAAGGAAAAGAACGGTAAAGCATGAGTGCTCGTTCGACCAAGGAAGAAGCCTTGAAACGGCTGAAAGAGAGAACGGAAAAGTAACTTTTTGGGAATAACCAAACCATAAAAAACACGGACGGCAACCCGCCCGCGTTTTTATTTTTACGCTTTCCTCTCTCCGTAATGTTGCACTGAAACCCTTACTTAAAATCTTCCTCGTCGAATACCCGTTGCATTTCCATGCCCATACGAAACGTATAGTTTACTAAAAACACTTCCAAACCGTAGTGCAATTCGTCCAACTTGTTTTCGATAGCAACTTCGAGCTTTTCTGCGATTTCCTTTTGTTCGTCGTTCAATCCCGAAAATAGCTTTTCTCTCAGTTCACAAACGGTTTTCCCAAATCCAAGCTCGTCTTTCTCTTCCATTTCTTCCCGCAAATCGTATAACTTGCTTTGTTCGATCAACTCAAATAATCGCGCTGTTTGCATACTTTTCTCCTTATTGGTTCATTTGAACGCAATAATTATATGCGTTCATTTGAACCCTGTCAAGCTTTTTTGGTGAAATTTGTGATATAATTTTCCAAGAATGAAGATTTTTGCGGAAAGATTAAGTGAATTACGAATAGCAAGACATTTAAGTCAACGCGCACTCGCAACGCAAACCGGTTTTAGCCCGTCTGCCATTAAACAATGGGAAAGTGAGAAAAGAGTGCCGAATGCCGAAGCTGTTGTTTTGTTGGCAAAATTTTTTGACGTAAGCGCAGATTATTTATTAGGTTTAGAAGATTAAAGATAAAAAACACGGACGGCAACCCGCCCGTGTTTTTATTATTACGCTTCATTTTTTCTCAGGCACCTGCCGTCAAAACAAATCGATCATAGCCCTGCAAACAAAGGCGACGATAATGATGACAGCACAAATCAAAATTGCAAGATTGCATTTTTTCCGTCCCGCCTGCGATTGTTCTCCCTCTCCCGTCTTTTCTCGCGCCGTTTCCGCTGACAGCATTTTGAATTTAACACAACAAAACGCTATCCCTGCGACGGAAGCCAAAATAATGACGGAAAACATGACGAACGTCATCACCGCCCGATCCATGTTCCAATAAGAATCAATCACGTGACCGGTTCCCTGCAAGCGCACCGTTGCCTCTATCGCCAGCGCGATCACGTAGATGCTCAGTGCAACCAAAAGTGAAAATAGAGAAATAAAAATCAAAGTCATTATCTTCCTTTTTTTCATGCTCCCTCCTTTTATTCAACATGAGAAGATTCCGTTAAATCATAAGCGTTACGATACATCGGTCTACCCCTCCATTATCTTGAATGCACCTTTATGTTAACACGCTTCAAAAGGTTTGTCAATAGTATTTTGAAAACTATTCAAATAAATTTTAACACGGAATGCAAGGTTTGTGACCGCTCTCCGGCTTCTCCCGTAAAAATATTTTTTCAGACAATTTCTGACAATATTTGAAATAGTCTTGATAAATTTCCCCGACTATGATATAATAAACGCATACATTAAAAAGAGTTTCCCGCAGCATACGGGAAAAGTATCCATTAAGGAGGTTGTTATGGCACAATGTGAAGCGAAATGCGGCACGGCGGAACAGGAAAAAAAGCTGCGCGCCGTGATTGAAGCATCGCGCTCGACTCCGGGTTGTCTTATGCACATTTTGCAGGAAGCACAGGGCATTTACGGCTATCTTCCCATGCAGGTGCAAAAGATCATCGCGGAAGGTCTCGGAATCTCTCTTTCCGAGGTCTACGGGGTAGTTACGTTCTACTCGCAGTTCTCTCTCAAACCCAAGGGAAAGAACCGCATCAGCATTTGTTTGGGTACGGCTTGCTACGTAAAGGGGTCGGACAAGATATTGGAAGAGATCGAGAAAGAGCTCGGCATCAAGTGCGGCGAATGCACGGAGGACGGGCTGTTCTCCATTGATAGCTGCCGCTGCGTGGGCGCATGCGGTCTTGCGCCCGTTATGATGATCAACGACGAGGTTTACGGCAAGCTTACGCCCAACTCGGTAAAAGGCATTCTCGACGAATACAGGGGGGCAAAGAAATGACGACGAAAGAATTAGACGCGATCCGCCAAAAGAAAAAGGCGCTCATCGACGTGCGCCGCGTCGTAAAGGAACAGGGCGAAAAACTCGCAAAGGAAACGGGCTACCGCAAACAGGTACTCGTCTGCGGCGGTACGGGCTGTACCTCCTCCCACTCCATGAAGGTCATCGACCAACTTGAAAAATCGCTCAAAGAGCTTGGCATCAAAGACGTGCTCGTCGTAAAAACGGGTTGCTTCGGTCTTTGCGCGCTCGGCCCTATCATGATCGTGTATCCCGAGGGCGCGTTTTACGCGCAGATGACCCCCGAGCACGTAAAAACGGTTGCCGAAAAGCACCTTGTAAAGGACGGCGAGATCGTAAAAGAGCTTCTCTATCAGGGAACCGTAACCAAAGACGGCACGGTGATTCCCTTCGCGGAAACTCCCTTCTATAAAAAGCAAATGCGTATCGCGCTCCGCAACTGCGGCGTGATCGCGCCCGAGGACATCGAGGAAGCGATCGCGGCGGGCGACTATGCCGCGCTCGAAAAAGTGCTCTCCTCCATGACCCCCGACGACGTTATCAACGAAATGCTCGCTTCGGGCTTGCGCGGAAGAGGCGGCGCGGGCTTCCCCACGGGCAGAAAATGGTCGTTTGCAAAAGCTTCGCAGGGCGACGTGAAATACGTTTGCTGTAACGCCGACGAGGGCGACCCCGGCGCGTTTATGGACCGTTCCGTCTTGGAGGGCGACCCTCACTGCGTGCTCGAAGCCATGACGATCGCGGGTTATGCGATCGGCGCGCATCAAGGTTACATCTACGTGCGGGCGGAATATCCCGTTGCAGTCAACCGCTTGAAAATCGCGCTCGATCAAGCCCGTAAATACGGCTTGCTCGGCAAGAACATTTTAGGGTTCGGGTTCGATTTCGACATCGATATCCGCCTTGGCGCGGGCGCGTTCGTCTGCGGCGAGGAAACGGCGCTCATGACGAGTATCGAGGGACACCGCGGCGAACCCCGTCCCCGTCCCCCCTTCCCCGCCGTGAAAGGCTTGTTCGGCAAACCCACCATTTTGAACAACGTGGAAACTTGGGCGAACATCAACCCCATCATCTTAAAAGGCGCGGCTTGGTTCTCCTCGATCGGCACGGAATCCTCTTCGGGCACGAAGGTATTCGCGCTCGGCGGTAAGATCACCAACGTCGGACTCGTGGAGGTTCCTATGGGAACGACCTTGCGCGAGATCGTGGAAGAAATCGGCGGAGGCATCCCCGACGGCAAGAAATTCAAAGCGGCTCAGACGGGCGGTCCCTCGGGCGGCTGTATCCCCGCGGAGTGCATCGACACCCCCATCGACTACGACAGCTTGCTCGCGATCGGGTCTATGATGGGCAGCGGCGGAATGATCATTCTCGACGAAGACACCTGCATGGTGGACATCTCCAAGTTCTATTTGGAATTCACCGCCGACGAGAGCTGCGGAAAATGTACGCCCTGCCGTATCGGCACCAAGCGTCTTTTACAGCTCCTTACCAAAATCACGGAAGGCAAGGGCGAGCCCGAGGACATCGTGAAAATCGAAGAGCTTGCTTCCCACATGAAGCAATCCTCCCTCTGCGCCCTCGGACAGAGCGCGCCCAACCCCATTCTTTCCACCCTCCGTTATTTCCGCAAAGAGTATGAAGACCACATCAACGAAAAGAAATGCGAAGCGGGCGTATGCAAGGCAATGCTCAACTATTCCATCGACAAAGAGAAGTGCATCGGCTGCGGGCTCTGCGCCAAGAACTGCCCCGTAAACGCAATTACCAAGACGGACTACACCGCGCCCGGTCACAAACTGCCCTCTATGGCGATCGACAGCAGCAAGTGCATTAAGTGCGGCGTATGTATGGGCAACTGCCGTTTCGGCGCAGTTGTGAGAAAGTGAGGTAACAAAAATGGCGAAAAACGTAACGTTAAAAATCAATAACATTCCCGTAACCGTTCCGGAAGGCTCCACCATTTTGGAAGCGGCGCGCAAGGCGCATATCGAGATTCCCACCCTTTGCTACTTAAAGGACGTAAACTGCGTGGGCTCGTGCCGTATGTGCGTGGTGGAAGCGACGGGCGCGCGCGGCTTGGTCGCCGCCTGCGTCTATCCCGTGGCGGAAGGCATGGAAGTGAGAACGAACACCGAGCGCTGCCGTCAGAGCAGAAAGATGACGCTCGAGCTTCTCCTCTCCAAGCACAAGAAAAAGTGCCTCTCCTGCGAGAGAAACCATAACTGCGAACTGCAAAAGCTCTCCCTCGGCTACGGCGTAGACGAAGACAGATTCCAAGGGGAAAACTTCACCCTTCCCCTCGACGACGCGGCTCCCGCCGTCGTGCGCGACAACGACAAGTGCATCAATTGCAGCCGTTGCGTTGCGGCGTGCGAAAAACAGCACGTGAACGCGATCGGACACATCGGCAGAGGCTTCAACGTACACATCGGCAGCGCCTTCGATATGCCTCTTGCCCAGTCCGTCTGCGTAGGCTGCGGTCAGTGCATCGTTGCCTGCCCCGTGGGCGCGCTCTCCGAGCGTTCCACCATCGACGAAGTTTGGGCCGCTCTTTCCGATCCTCAAAAACAGGTCGTGTTCTTTACCGCCCCCTCCGTCCGCGCAACTTTGGGCGAAGCGTTCGATATGCCCGTAGGCACGAACGTGGAAGGCAAAATGGTTGCCGCTATCCGCCGCTTGGGCCCCGATCACGTGTTCAACATGGACGTGACCGCCGACCTCACCATTATGGAAGAGGCGAGCGAGCTCATCAACCGCATTAAAACGGGCAAACCCATGCCCATGTTCACCTCCTGCTGTCCCGGCTGGGTGAAATTCGTGGAAAAGAAATATCCCGAAATGATCCCCCACCTCTCCACCTGCAAATCGCCCCAACAGATGTTCGGCGCACTCCTCAAAAGCTACTGGTGCGAGAAAAACGGCATCGATCCCAAGAATTTGTATGTTGTCAGCGTGATTCCCTGCACGGCGAAGAAAAACGAATGCAAGCGCGAAGAAATGGCGGGCGACGTGGACGCGGCGATCACCACCCGCGAGCTTGCGCGCATGATCAAAACGGCGGGCATCAAGTTCACCGAGCTTCCCGACGAAGAGTTCGACAACCCGTTTGCAGTCGCAACGGGCGGCGGCGCGATCTTCGGCGCGACGGGCGGCGTAATGGAAGCGGCGCTCCGTACGGCGGCGCACATGATGGACGGAAGCTTCGAAGTGCTCGACTTCTTCGCAGTCCGCGGCGTTGCGCCCATTAAAGAAGCCACCTATCTCGTTGCGGGCAACACCGTACGCGTTGCGGTCGCTTCGGGACTTGCAAACGCGGAAACGATCATCAAGCAAATCAAATCAGGCGAGAAGAAATACGATTTCATCGAAATCATGGCTTGCCCCGGCGGCTGCGTCAACGGCGGCGGACAGCCCACCCTTTCGGACAGCGTCCGCAA
>CAMUFJ010000017.1 GCA_947088135.1 uncultured Clostridia bacterium | reverse complement strand
AGTATCCTGCAACAATTTATTAAAGTTTTCATCTTTATAAAATAATTTATTAAGCTTACTTTTATTGTTAGCTTGCAAATAATTTTCTGCTTCGTCAAAAGGAATTTCCAAATCGGTAAATTGTATCATGTCTGCCTCTCTTGTATTATGTTTTATATATTATAGCATTTTTTAATCAGGTTGTCAATCCATTAAGGTGCTACTTGTCATCGCTAATAATCACAGAAGAGAACTTTGCATAAGATTTAATATCAGTACTTTAAACGATTTTCAACAAGTTTAAAGACATTAAACAACCTTTTATTTTGTTTATCTTATTTATTTTCCTGCGGAATATCCAAATAACTTTTTAAAATAGTGTTTTGCCTTAACAAAAATACTCATTTTCACTTTTTTGCATTATACTATCCTTACCAAGATACCACTTAGAATAAATTTTTAGGAGATGTAACATGAAACAAATCTACACAAATGAACAAATTCGGCAATGTTGCTTCGCCTACAAAAATGGCGAAGCGGTTGAACGGATAAGCAAACGGCTGAAAATTCCGCGCAGTATAATCTATGTTTGGATCAAAAAATATAAAGACCTGCCGGAAAATAATCCGAACAGTTTTATATTCTATCAACGATATTATGCTCAAGAAAAAGCGCGATGTGAAAAACTGGAACAAATCTGTAAAGTATTGCAAACGGTAAACTGTACAGTATCGTCGCCCTTGCAAATAAAATTATGCGAGCTTAAAAAACTCTACGGTCAATACAGCGTTCACGTTCTGTGCGAAGCTCTTGGAGTGAGCCGCGGTACTTTTTATAATCACATTTTCCGAAACAAACTGGAAAACGCTCAACCGATAATTCGCGAAAAAGGATTAAGCGAAGTCGTTAAAGCCATTTATGAGGAATACAATGGTATTTATGGCGCAGGTAAAATTCATGCCGTTCTAAAAGAAAAAGGATTTCAAGTTTCGCTCAAATACGTAAAAAGACTAATGAATCAAATGAATATAAAAAGTATTCGATCAGGCATGAAAAAAGAATACATGAAGGCTCAACGAAAAAAGAAACGTGTAAATCTCTTACTGCAAAATTTTACCGTATCCGAACCAAATCTTCGCTGGGCGATATTACGGAATGCTATATTTTAGATAAGAAATTTTATATCTGTGCTATTCTGGATTTATTTTCGAGAAAGGTTGTAGCCTATAAAATTTCTAATAAGCAGACGACTCAGCTTACCACATGTACGTTAAAAACAGCGTTTGTAAAACGAGGTTATCCTAAGAACCTTATATTTCACAGTGATCAAGGATGTCAATACATATCTTATGCCTATCAAAAATTATTGCACGATTTACATATTACACAATCATTCTCTAAACCCGCTTGCCCTCGTAATAACAGTGTGATGGAATCTTTTTTTGCTTCACTAAAAAAAGAAGAAATATATAGAATCCATTATCGATCCGTAAAGGAGTTTAAAGATTCGGTTCAACGATATATGGAATTTTACAACTCAAAGCGATTACACGGAACAAACGCATATAAATCGCCTAACGAAAGAGAACGCGTTTATTTTGAGTCCAAAAAACGGGGTTCGTAAGATACCCCGTTTCAACTTTGCATCTCAATTTTTCTCTGTTTCTCAAAAATGCCGTCTAATGATAATCATGTAAAAACGGCTAATTCCCCTACAAAAATGGGTGTTTCAGTCAAACCTGTCTAATCGACCAGTTCGGATTGAAACACCCATATCAGCATGGTGCGGACGAAGGGACTTGAACCCCCATGGTCTCCCACAGGAACCTGAAACCTGCGCGTCTGCCTATTTCGCCACGTCCGCATATGGAATTTACGCTTGACCGAGAAAATCCTTTTTCACAAGCGTGTTGCGCGTGCCATCGAGCAGGATCACCCTTCCGCCCCCAGAAATCGCTCTCAACGGTTGTTCGTTGACGATTTCCAAGGCGGCGCAGTTCTCTACGCCCCACGCGCACCATTTATTATACACGACGATTTCGTCAAAGTCAAGCGTTCTTTCATCGTAGTGAGGAGAAATTTTTCCTTTTATCCAACCAAGTCCCGCGTGAACAGCATATTCCCCCTCGATCGCCGAATCGGTATACATCGTTTCAAACCAGCAAATCGCCCCTGCGGAGAGCCCGCATAGCAAAACACCGCCTTCGTACGCTTCCCTGATCAGCGGAAGCAAGCCCGTCTTTTGCCAATGTTCGAGCATAAACACGGTATTCCCGCCGCCGACGTAAATAAAATCCGCCTTTTCGAATTTCGCCCGCAATTTTTCAAGGTTGATTTCGCGGTTAACGGTGAGCGCGACGTCCGTCTTAATATCGAATAAACCCGTATAAACCTTATGAAAGGTGTTATAGTACGGCATACAGTCATGGCTTGCCGTAGGAATAAACAGTCCGTTTGCGCGCCGATCCCCCGCTTTCTTTTTTGCCTCGCCTGCAATATATTCGTCGATTTTCAGCGTTTCGCGGTTTTTGAGCTCCCCTCCGCCGATTGCGATGATGCGCCGACCCACCGCCTTACTCCTTATTCTCTTCCGCAGACGCTTCGCCGTGGTCTTGCGCTTCCTCGTCCGCTACGGAGATCCCTGCCGTCCTGTCTACGGGAAGAGAGAAGATAACGCCGCCCGCATCCGTTTTTAAGCCTACTTTTTCGGAAAGCGCTTCCATAATGGCGAGTTTTCCCTCTTTTTTGGTAAGGATAAGCAATATTTCGCGTTCTTCCATCAGCGAAATACCGATAAACTGCTCCGCCTTAGCGTTTTCGAGGCTTCTTGCACGAATGACCGTGCCGCCCGCCGCGCCCGCCGCGCGCGCCGCTTCCATTGCTTCGTCCATGCGGTTCGTTTCTACCGACGCCACAATCAAATCGTATTTTCGATCGGATCCATTCATGATTTTTCTCCTGTCTACGGATTTTTCCGCCGCTGCCGACGAAAGCCCGTTTGCGATAATTTCGGATATTCCCGTAAGGGGAACGGTGAAAGAAATGCCCCTGCCCACCAAATAGAGCGACATTTTCGAGCGGATTTCCCGAATGATAACGTCCTCATCGCTCTCGGGGAACAGCGATAAGACGACCGCCTTTTCCGTTTCACCGATCCCGAGATAGTCGAGCATCTGCGTGCGCGCCGTACCCGTACCCGCAAAGGTAAAACTGAGCGCAACCGAAACCTCGTCGATAATCTCTTTCAGGCGGGCGTCGTCCTTATAATTGACGATGCTTATCAAAAGCTTGGTGCGATTTAGGCGAACGCTACCCTTTGCCGTGCGCGCGGCGGTTACTTTCTCTTTGAGTTTTTCCGTTTTCTCTTTCCCCTGCGCAATTAATTTGTTTTGTTTTTCTTCCATATCAATCCACCGAATATTCTAAGATCCTGTCCTCTACGGAGAGGAAATTGCGCTTGATTCTACCCGTCTTATGCTTGTATAGAATGCCGAGCACCTGAATGGAGATAAGCGGCGCGAGCGCAACGAACGCCACGCACCCGAAAGCTTGGGTCATAATACCCGCAGGATTGAGCACGTTGCACGCGCCGATCGCCATAGGCAATACAAACGACGAAACCATGGCGCCGCTGGCAACGCCGCCCGAGTCGAACGCGATACCCGTAAACATGGGCGGCGTAAAAAACGTAAGCGTTAATGCGATGACATAGCCCGGCACGAGAATCCACATGATATTCATCCCCGTGAGGATTCGCACCATAGCGAGCCCGATTGCGGCGCTCACGCCGACGCAAAGTCCTTTTTTCATGGCGGACGAACTGATCGCACCCGCAGACATACGTTCGACCTGCTTATTCAAAACGTGAACGGCGGGCTCGGCGGCCACCACGAAATAGCCGATCACCATGCCAACGGGAATGAGTAACCACATACTCCACTCCTCGGAAGCGAGGCTCTGCCCGATTTCCACGCCGATAGGCAAAAATCCGACGTTTGCGCCCGTTAAGAATATTACCAAGCCGACGAAGGTATACAAAAATCCGATGACGATACGGACAATTTGCTTTTTATGAAAAGAGCGCGAAACGAGCTGGAAGAGCAAGAAAAATACGATGATGGGACTGATTGCGATAAACACTTCAAGCGCGTATTCGCCGAAGCCGTGCAGATAATCCAACAAAACGTTTTGCGTATCGGCGGGAGGCGTTAAAATAAGCTTGGAAACGTCGTACACCAAGTTGTCCGTTCCGCAGATGATGCCGAGCACCAGAACGGAAATAATCGGACCGACGCTCGAAAGCGCTACAAGACCGAAGGAGTCGTCCTGCCCCTTTTTGTCGCTTCTGATTGCGGCGACGCCGACGCCGAGCGACATGATGAAGGGCACGGTCATGGGCCCCGTCGTAACGCCGCCCGAATCGAACGCGACCGCCCAAAAGCCTTGATCTACAAAGCAAAAACTGACGATAAACGCCGCTATGTAAAATACGATGAGCAAAATGGAAAGCCGAATGCGGAACACAATACGGAGCATGGCGATCATGAGGAAGATACCCACGCCGACCGCAACCGTGATAATGAGCAGGTAGTTGCCGAGAGCCGTCTTTTCCGCAACCGACTGCACCTGTTCGGCAAGAATCTGCAAATCGGGCTCCGCCATCGTGACGATAATACCGATCAGGAAAGACAAAAGAGCAATCAACCAAATTTTACGCGATTTCGTAAGGACGGTACCCATTTTCTCGCCGATAACGAGCATGGACATATCCGCGCCGAGCGTAAAACAACCCATACCGATAATGAGCAAAAAGACCCCGAGAACGAACAGCGTAAACGTTCCCGTGCTCAGCGGGGTTATGGTTGCGCACAAAGCCATGATAATGAGCGCAATGGGTAGAATCGACGTGAGCGATTCAATCAGTTTATCTCTCAATGCCTTGGTCATTTTCTACTCTGCCTTTGTTTGTCTTACTTCAAATACTTTTTCTCGATTGCCGTGATCTTATCGATCCTGCGAATATGCTTAGCTTCCTCCGAAAAGGACGTTTCCATAAACGTTTTCACGATCTCTTCGGCAAGATTGTCGCCGACGTATCCCCCGCCGAGCGCGAGCACGTTGGCGTTGTTGTGCAACCGCGTCATTTTCGCGGAGAGCGGATCCGCGCAGAGGGCACAACGGATTCCGGGGACTTTGTTCGCCGCAATACTGATGCCGATTCCCGTCGTGCAGACAAAAACCCCCTTTTCGCACTCCCCGCGCACAATCGCCTCCGACGCGAGCAGAGCAAAATCGGGATAATCGCAGGAATTTTCATTCGTCGTTCCGAAATCGACGATTTCGTGACCGCTCGTTTCGAGAACCTGTTTTATCACGTTTTTCAGCCGAAGACCGCCGTGATCGCAACACATTGCAATTTTCATATTCATACTCCTACTGTTGAGAGATTATTTTTTTGATAACGACGGGCATACACGCGCAAATTGCGTGCAAGGTGGCAAGATACACTTCTTCGCCCTGCCCGTAAGGATCGGGAATTTCCCTTCCGCACAGCTCGAAAAAGCTTGTCACCTTCCCGTCGTTCGGGAAATGAGCGCGTTGCGCCTCCTCCATGCAGACGACGGCGAACGCCTCGCCGACGAGTTTTTCGCTTAGACGGCGGGAACGGAATTTGGGAGAAAGCGAAAGCTTCTCTTTTTCGAGCGCCTCTTTTGCAAGCGGATTGACGGGATTTCCCTCGACGGCGGAAATACCCGCCGACTGTACGGTGTACCACGCGATCTTGCGTTTTTTCAGCTCCGCACGAAGCGCCGCCTCCGCCATGGGCGAACGGCAGGTATTGCCCGTGCAAACGAATACGATTTTCTTATGTTTCATTGCCCACTCTCCCGAATGCACGCGTCAAGCGGTTCATGACCCCGTCCATAACGCCTCCGCTCAGGGTCGGCTCGATTGCGATTAACAGGGTCGATTGTCGCTCTGCCAGACGAAGCAACGCGTAAAGTCTGTTTGCCATGTCCTCCCCGCTCTTTCCCAAACTCAATCCGCGAAAGCCCGCGGGCACGATTCCCTCCTCCGCCAAAATGCAGGGAGTTCCTCCGCCCGCCTCCTCGGCTTGATATGCTCTGAGCGCAAGCTCCAAATCTTCCTTTAAAAAGTATGCGGTACGGCAACGCGGAGTGTAGTGCCGATAAGCCATACCGGGACTCTTGGGCTGTTCTCCCGTTTGGGGCACGTACACGCCGCAATCGCCCGCAACTGACGCGATCATCTCCCTTGTCACGAGCCCTGCGCGCAAGATAACGGGGATTTTCCCCGTACAGTCCAAGACCGTGCTCTCGATGCCGCCCGAACAAGCTCCCCCGTCCAAAATGAGGGCAAGCTCGCCGTTAAAGTCGTCGTAGACGTGTTCCGCCGTGACGGGCGAAACGTGTTTACTGCGGTTTGCGCTTGGCGCGGCGATCGGGATATTGACCTCTCGCAAGAAGGCTTGCGCCGCTTCCGAAGACGGTACGCGGATCGCAAGCGTATCGAGCCCGCAAGATACGAACCTGCTCACCTTTCCCGTGGAAGGATAAACCATGGTGAGCGGACCGGGAAGAAATGCCTTCCGCAATTTTTCCGTATAGGCGGGCGCGCCGTCTACAAGTCCGCCGATATCGTAACCGCGGTGAACGTGTACGATGAGCGGATTGTTTGCGGGGCGTCCCTTCAAAGCGAATATTTTTTGAACGGCTTCGTCGCTGAATGCGTCCGCGCCCAAGCCGTACACCGTTTCCGTGTGAAACGCGACGAGTTCCCCGCGCCCGACGAGCTCGCGCGCCGCACGGAGCGAGGACGGCGTAACGGGCATTATTTGCGTGTTCATTCTTCGGGTATCCCCGTCGGTTCGGGGAAAACGTCCCCGAAATCCCGATCGTTCCAATCGGGAGGAGGCGCCGCGCCCGGTTCTTCGTTGGGGCGGTTCTGATCCTCCACGTCCACGAACTTGGTGCTTTCGCCGAGGAAGCGAAGCTGGATCCTGCCCAACGCGCCGTTACGGTGCTTGGCGAGAATGATTTCCGCCGCCCCTTTCACGACGCTTCCCTTGGCAAGCTCTTCCGCCGTCGCCGTCACGTCGGGACGGTTGATGAACATAACGATATCCGCGTCCTGCTCGATTGCGCCCGATTCGCGCAGATCGGAAAGCTGAGGCTCTTTGGTTTGAATACGGCGGAGCTGGGAAAGCGCGATTACGGGCACGTCGAGCTCCTTTGCCATAAGCTTCAAATCGCGCGTAATGGAAGCGATTTCCTGCTGTCTGTTTTCGCTGTTGCGGTAGTTCTCCCCCCCGCTCATGAGCTGAATATAGTCGATCATGATCAGGTCTATCCCGCCCGTCTGCGAAGAAAGCCGTCTGCACTTCGACAAGATTTCCGCCGGCGTAACGCGGGAGGAATCGTCGATAAAGATTTTTGCCTTTTTGAGCTTATCGCCCGCAAGCAAAAGCTTTTTCCATTCCGACTGCACGAGCTTACCCGAAAGCGCCTTTTCCATACTTACCCCCGCGTGGGCGCACAAAAGCCTTTGTACGAGCTGCGCGCGAGGCATTTCGAGCGAAAACACGGCAGCGGTTTTCCCCTTGTTCAGGCAGACGTTTTCCACGATGTTCATGGAAAGCGAAGTCTTTCCCATACCGGGGCGCGCCGCGATGACGATAAGGTCGGATTTCTGCAAACCGTTGGTAATGCGGTCGAGGTGCGTAAAGCCCGTTTCCGCACCTCGGAAGGCGTTGGGGTTGGATTGGATCTCCTCGAATTTATCGATGACTTGATGCACGACGACGCCGTCGGCAAGTCCCGCCAAAGCAGAACCGTCCTCCTTGCGCGAAATGTCGTACACCGCCTTTTCCGCAAAGGCGACCGCTTCCCGCTCGTCGGGGCTCTTCATGCTGTTCTCGATAATCTCCTTGGCGGCGCGGATAAGCAAGCGGTTGACTGCGTCCCTGCGGACGATTTCGAAATATTGTTTAAAATTCGCCGCCGACGGCGTGATTTCCGCAAGCTCGGTGATATGGCGAAGCCCGCCCGCCCGCTCCAAAGCGCCGTTTCTCTCCAAACAGTCGGTAAGCGTAACGACGTCTACGGGCTTGCGCGCGCCGTAAACTTCTTTCATCGCCGAAAGAATAACACGGTGCGATTCCTGATAAAAGTCGTCCTCTTTGAGTGTTTCCAAAAGATCGGACTGGATTGCTTCGTCGATGATAATACAGCCTAAAAGCGCTGCTTCCGCGTCCAAATTATGCGGCATCTGATTTACTGCCATAAGTGTTTCCTCGATCGGTATTTCGGTTTAGATTTTTTCGAACTCGTTAAGCGCGTCCTCAAACTCCCGCATGGCGACGAGGTAAGTTTCCTTCTTTGTAAGATCCGCGCCGGCAATGCGGAGAAGGGACACGGGATCGGTACTGCAACCGCCCGAAAGGAATCGGAAATAATCTTTGACAGCGGGTTCCCCTTCCTTTATAATTCTATTTGCGATGCATACGGCGGAAGTAATTCCCGTTGCGTACTTATACACGTAAAACGAGCGGTAGAAGTGCGGGATACGCGCCCACTCGATTTCGATATCCTTATCGTGCGTGACCGCTTCGCCGTAATACTTTTTGTTGAGCCCGTAATAGAGCTCGGACAAATTGTCTTTATTGAGCGGCTCGCCCGCTTCCGCCATGGCGTGCGCCTTTTCCTCGAACTCCGCGAATTGCGTTTGACGGAACAGAGTAGTGCGAATCATATCCATGAAGTAGTTCAACAGATACTTTTTCAAACGCTTATCGTCCGTCGTTTTAAGCAAGTATTTTAAAAGCAATACTTCGTTTACGGTGCTTGCGACCTCCGCCACGAAAATAGTATAGTCGCACTTGGAGTAGGGCTGATTTTTGTTGGAAAAATAAGAATGCAACGAATGCCCCATTTCGTGCGCGATCGTGAAAATATCGTTCGTCGTTTTCTGATAATTCAAAAGCACGAACGGATGATTTCCATAGATACCGATCGAATAAGCCCCGCTACGCTTGCCATCCGTTTCGCATACGTCGATCCAACGCTCGTCCTTGCCCTTTTTGAGCAAAGCGTTATACTCTTCGCCGAGCGGAGCGAGCCCCTTCAACACGAGCTCGTATGCATCCTCGTAAGAAAGGCGAAGTTCCGCGTTTTCCACAAGCGGCGTGTGTAAATCATAAACGTGCATCTCGTCGTATCCGAGCGTCTTTTTCCGAACCTTCATATAGCGGTGCATGACGGGCGCGCACTCGTTTACGGTGTTTACAAGATTGTCGTACACGCTTTTGTCTACGTCCTCGCCCAAAAGCGCCATTTCGAGGCAGGAAGCATATCCGCGCACGTTTTTATAAAAAATATCTTGCTTCACGTTGCTATGATAAGTGGAAGAAAGCGTGTTGATGAGTTTGCGATACGCGGAATAGTAAAGCTTGAACGCCTCAGCACGCTTCTCGCGATCGCTTCCGAACATGATCACCGAATAAAGCCCGTGCGAGAGTTGCTGTTTCTTCCCCTCGTATTCGATTTCAGGCAAATTCAAATCGGCATTGTCGAGCATCTCGAACGCCTCGTTCGCCGCGTTCATGGGCTCCTGCGTCTGTGCCAAAATACGCTCTTCCTTTTCGGAAAGAATGTATTTCTTCTTCGCTTTGATGCGGGAAAGCATATAATCGTAATCGCCCAGCAATTTGCTTTTGCAGAGCTTATCGAGCGTTTCTTCCGGAAGAGCGGAAATTTCGGGCATGGCGAAAGACGTTTCCGCGCCAAGACGGGACATCACGGTCATGATGCGCGAAAGATAGGAATTGTACTTGGAATCGCGCACGTCCTCGTCATGGTGCAGGAAAGCATAGAGATACACGCGCAGAAGTTTGATTTCCACCTCTTCCTCCGCCTTGAAATATTTCAAAACGTTTTCGGGTGTGTTTAACGTTCCGCGATAAGCCGAAAAATCAAGCGCGCCGCTTACTTCGGCAAACGCCTTTTCCCACGCTTCGTCGTCCGCAAATACGTCCTCCACTTTCCATTTGTATTCGGTTTTTACTTCGCTTCTTTCCATGTCATGTTACTCCTTATTCAAATAAAATTTTAATTTTTAAAGCTGTGAATGGGTGCGGGAATCAGCCCGCCGCGCCCCACGAATTTAGACGAATCGCCCCCGTGTACGGGCATGACGGGCGCAACGCCCAGTAGCCCTCCGAAATTCACTTCGTCCCCCACCTTTTTGTCGGGCGCGGGAATGATGCGCACCGCCGTCGTTTTGTTGTTGATCATGCCGATCGCCGCCTCGTCCGCGATGATCGCCGAAACGGTCGTTGCGGGCGTGTCGCCGGGGATCGCGATCATGTCGAGCCCCACCGAGCAGACGCAGGTCATGGCTTCGAGCTTGTCGATGGAAATTTTCCCCGCCGACGCCGATTCGATCATGCCGATGTCCTCGGACACGGGAATGAACGCGCCAGAAAGTCCGCCGACGCGCGAGGACGCCATAACGCCCCCCTTTTTCACCGCGTCGTTGAGCATGGCGAGCGCCGCCGTCGTGCCGTGACAGCCCACGACTTCCAACCCCAATTCTTCCAAAATATGCGCTACGGAATCCCCGCGGGCGGGCGTGGGCGCGAGCGACAAATCGACGATGCCGAACCGCGCGTTCAGGCGGGAAGCCGCCTCTCTTGCGATAAGCTGACCCGCACGGGTGATTTTAAAAGCCGTACGCTTGATGGTTTCCGCCGCGTCCGTCAAGTCGGCGTCGGGAACAGATTTGAGCGCGTGCTGTACGACGCCCGGACCGGAAACCCCCACGTTGACGACGGTATCCGCTTCCCCCACGCCGTGGAAAGCGCCCGCCATGAACGGATTGTCCTCCACCGCATTGCAGAACACGACGAGCTTTGCACAGCCCAGCCCGTTCTGCATTTTGGTGAGCTCCGCCGTTTCCTTAATGATCCCGCCCATTGCGCGCACCGCGTCCATATTGATGCCCGAGCGGGAAGAGCCGACGTTAACGGAGGAGCAGAGCCGCTCCGTTTGCGCGAGCGTTTCGGGAATGGTATTCAAAAAGACTTCTTCATAGTCCGCCGTGCCCTTATGGACGAGCGCAGTATAGCCGCCCAAAAAATCAATGCCGAGCTCTCTTGCCGCCCTGTCCAGCGCCTTACCGACGAGCGCGCTCTTAGACGGGAACGCCGCCGTTAAAAGGGACACGGGCGTAACGGACACCCGCTTGTTGACGATAGGAATGCCGTACTCCCGCGAGAGCGATTCCGCCGTACCCACAAGCCGATCCGCCTTTTTCATCACGCGGTCGTACACCGCCTTCGCCGTTTCCTCGGCGCTTCCGCGAATGCAGGGCAAGAGGGACAGCCCCATCGTTACCGTGCGGATATCGAGGTGCTCCTTTTCGATCATTTCGATTGTTTCGAGAACTTCGTAAGTATTGAACATGAATACGCTCCGAGCGCTAAATTTTATGCATGGCGTCGAAAATATCCGCGTGCTGAATACGCACCGTCATGCCGATTTCTTTTCCCAATTCTTCGAGCTCGGAAGACAGCTTGGAAAAATCCACGCTGCTCTCCGAGGTATCCGCAAGCATGATCATGGCGAACTGATCCCCAAGCAGCGTCTGCGAAATATCCTCGATATTGA
Organism: uncultured Clostridia bacterium; assembly: GCA_947088135.1. Classification (GTDB taxonomy): domain Bacteria; phylum Bacillota; class Clostridia; order Christensenellales; family Borkfalkiaceae; genus Gallimonas. The sequence goes on along the minus strand of CAMUFJ010000017.1, from coordinate 26,143 downwards.
TGTTGCGTTCAAACAAAAATCCGCTCACTTTGGCGATGATCCCACGCCTGTCCGAGCCCGTGACCGTTACGACTGCGCGCATTGCTCTTCCTCCTCGATCGGTTCGTATTCGATAAGTAAATTCCCCTGCGATACGATTTTATAGGTCTTCCCTTCCTCGAAAGGCGGGAAGTCCTTCTCGCCGTCAACGTAAATCTGGCGATGCATTACCTCGTCCCGCTTGATGTTTTTCACGGCGAACACGGCGACGTTCACGTCGATGCCGTCGTGCGTCGTCCAATCGTCCACGTACTCGAAGGGAAGAGTCGCGCTCTCTTTAAGCCCCACCGATATAAAGCGCATCGCCTTGTAATAGGCGTTGCAACGCTTGTAACTGATTCCCATGTAAGGAAACAAAAAGATGAGATACAGTCCCACCAACACGCAGGTAACGGCAATGACCCAAGTTCTGTTCGGGTCTTTATAGGGGAGCATGATGTAGTAAGTTACAAAGCCGACAAGCGCCAAAAAAACGGCGAGCGTCGCCCCGATAAAGCCCCAGAGGAGCTTTTTGCGCTGTATCCTTACCTTCCAAAAATCGCTGTCGTCATAAAGCTTTATCATAATTTCCTTATTCCCGCGCAAACGCGCATTTTTTACTGAGCGATGAACAATACGCCAAGGGTGTTTCTTCCGCAGTGTCCCGTAATGACCGAGCCCGCGACCGTTTCCAAAACGGTATCGAAAGTGAAATACTCCTTAACCTTTCGGCGGGCGCACTCCACGAGCTCCGCGTCCGCACTGCTATGCGTGATAAAACAGCGCGTCCTGTCGTATGCGGGATACTTCTCGGCAAGATCGGCAATATACGCGGAAATGCACTTCTGCATACTGCCTCTGTACTTTTTTTCCGCCACGAGCTGTCCGTCCTCCATTTCGATAAGCGGGTGAATTTTGAGAATGTTTGCGCCGTACATTGCCATGCGCGAGCAACGCCCGCCCTTATACAGATAATCGAGCCTGTCCGGAACAAAGGATGTGTTTATTTTGGGAATGAGTTTTTCCGCTTCCCTTACGATTTCCTCGGCGGACATTCCGCTTTCCTTGAAATCGCAGATCTTCATGACCAGTAAGCCTTGCCCCGAAGAGAGCGCGCGGGAATCGACGACAAACACCTTCCCCCCGAACTTCTCCGCCGCCTTCCGTGCGTACGAACACGCCGCCGACGACTTGGAGGATATATTTACGTGAACGACCGTTTTCCCCTCGTCTACGTATTTGGCAAAAAACTCCTCGTAATCCCCCGTGCTCGGCGCGGCGGTTTTGGGAAGCTGTTTGGTTGTTTCCACGTAGGAGAAGATGTCCTGCGGGGTAATGTTCACGCCGTCCAAAAAGCTGTCCGTTCCCAAGATAACGGAAAGCGGCATGATCCCGATACCCCTTTCCCCGATGCTTGCGCCGAGGTCGCAGGTGCTGTCTGCGGTAATTTGAATCATTCGAAACCTCCGAGTTTTTTATAATCCGAAAAAGCCGAGAATTTTTTCACGGAAATTCTCCAAGCCCGTGGAATACCACTTCCATTTGATCGCCCACTTCGGCACGACGGAGGCGATATCCGTCAACTTTAAACAACCCACGTCGCGGGCGTCGGTGCTGTTGTCGCGGTGGTCGCCCAAGAAAAAGATTTCCCCTTCGCCCACCGTCACGGGAACTACGTTGCCCCGTTCGTCGTAATCGAGCACGCCGTAGTTGCCGAGCGCGTCCTTTTTCACCTCGTTGGGTTTCCCGCCCAAAACCCCGCCGAAATCGGACTGTTTGGCGGAAGAATGCGTATAGACGTACGGCTCGTCGAGTGCGGAAAAGGCGTCCTCTCCGCTCTTTTTTAAATACACCACGCCGTCCTTACAGTACAGGCTGTCGCCCTCGACGGCAATCAGGCGCTTAATGATGTAGTACTCCTCTTCGCCGTGCGGTTGATATTTGTCGGGATAACCCGTCACGTCGATGATCACCACGTCGCCGCGAACGGGCGTTTCCCGCTCGTCGGTAAAGAGGCAGTCCCCGCCCTCGAACGTTTTTTGCATGGAACTCCCGATGACCACGAGCGGAGGATACCGACGGTTGAGGTATGCGTTCACGGAGAGCAACACCAACAGGCATACGGCGAGCGCACAAAATATATTCGCCGCAACCGTGCTCCAAGAAACGCTTTTTTTGCCGTAGAGGGGCGCGGGGCGGTTCAACTCTGCCCCCCCGTGTGCTTCACGCGTTTTTTGAGCTCGTCGGGCGAAAGCATGACGACGCGCCCGCACGTTAAACATTTCATTTTGTAATCGGCCCCCGTCCGCACGATTTCCCACTCCTTTCCGCCGCAAGGGTGCGGCTTTTTCGTTTCGATCCTATCTTTGAGTTTATATTCCGTCAAATCCATATCACGTTATTAATGAGCACTTCCGATTGCGAGAGGAAGCGAACGGACACCGCGCCTTTAAAGTCGCTCAAATGCACGCCCGTTTCCGATTTGAAATCGTCGTGCCCCAAAAGAATGCTCTTCCACTTTCCGCCGCCCTCGATACGCACCTCCGCGGAATAACCCGCGCTCTCGTCCTCGGAAGCGTCCATAAAAAAGGTGACGAGAATGGAAGTGTTTTCGGCGCAGTAAGCGTCGAAATTGAGCGCGGAACCCTCGGGCGGTTCGTAACGCGGTTCGCCCACGCGGTAGGACACGATACCCGACGGCGAAGTAATCCCCAAGATCCCGCCGTAGCCCGGTTTGAGCGTCACCTCAGATTTTCCTTTCATAAAGCAATCGGCAACGGAACGAATACGGCGGCGATAGCCAACGAAGCCGTTCCGGTCGTCCTTGCTCGTATAGATGACCCGACTTGCAGGCGTGCTGTTCGCGTACTGCTTATCGAGCGTCACCTCTAAAATTTTGGAAGTAACGGAAAATCCGTTGGAATAGTTGGCGAACGAATACACGAGCGCGCGCTTACTGCCCGTAAACACGCTGAGCGGAACGACGCCGACGTTGTCCTCGTATAAATTTTCGCTTTTGCCTAAAATTCTCGTCCAATCCCGCGCCTTGGAATCGGTAATTTTCTCGGTAAAGAAGATACCGAATTCGCGGATCTCCCCCTTTCCGTCGAACTCGCTGCGGACGGTAAGGTTTCCGTTTTCGTCCTCTTCCATGCCGATTTTGACGGGACTGCTGATAAACACCAGCCTGCCCTTCAAATATTTATCCAAAAATAAGTTGATATTCTCCTGCGAGTGCGAGCCGACGAGCCCGTTCCCGTGCGCGGAGAAAAGAATGGATTTTTCCACCTTGGGATTGATGAGGCGGAAGGTATCGTAAACGCGGTCGTAGTCGTATTTCGCATCGTTGATGGCGGAAATGAGAAGCACGGGGCAATTTACGTAAGGCGCGTAGCTCTGCGAATCGATTCCCGCGATGAAGCGGTGACGCTCCTCGTTGAAAATTTGTTGCGTATCCGAAAATTTATCGATCCCGCGATAGGCGAGCCAGCCCGCCGCGCACACGGAAATCATACAGGAAATGGGTGCGTAGGGCGCGATTTTGAAAAGGATCTCTCCGCCCGTTCTCAGCCCGATCGCTCCCACGTTGGTAACTTCTTTGCGGGTCGCGAGATACCTTACGCCGTAGCGCGCCACGCAAGCCCATTCGTACCAGCTCGTTTCCTTTGCCGTAGGATTGGCGTATACGAGATGCTCGCCCGCCCGCGCATAGTTGGCGTAGTCCACGTTTTTAGGGTACTGTGTACACTTATCGGTACCGTTCGCCCCGCAATAATCCACGCAGAGCACGCCGTACCCGCGGTCGAGAAACCGCTTATAAAAATCCTCGTCGAAGCCGAAACCCGCTTCGAATAAGATCATAACGGCGGGAAATTCTTCCACGCCTTCGGGAAAAGCATAGCAAGCGTAAACCTTTACTCTGCCTGCGCCCGTTTCCCGACCGTAAAAACAAATTTCACGGTACACGAAACCGCCCTCTCTCCGCTCGGAGAGAATCTCTTCGTTTAAGGGTAATTCGCTGTCGAAATCCCGCCAAAGCGTTACCGGCGTCAATATCGTAGCCACTTCACACCTCACTCCATCGTAATTTTGGAACCGTGCCGTTCCGTTGCTTTCGTAACGAGCAACTTTTTATCGATCCTATGCCGAAGCTCTTCGACGTGGGAGATGATCCCGATCGAAAAATGCTCGCCCTTCAATTTTTCCAAACTGTCCATGACGGTATCCACGAGCCTCTCGTCCAGTGTCCCGAACCCCTCGTCGAGAAAAAAGAACTCGATGGGACGAAGGGAGCGGGCGCAGATCTCCGCGCTGAGCGCAAGCGCTAACGCTAAGGACACGAGAAAGGTTTCCCCGCCCGAAAGCGTATAGACTCCGCGCGCTTCCCCGCCGTTGAAGTTGTCGCCCACCACGAATCCGTCTTGGTAGCGCAAAAAATATCTTCCGTCGGTGAGAGCCAAAAGCCGACCGCTCGCATTCGCCGCAACCGTCTGCAAATACTCCTCCGCAACGTACTCCATAAATTTATTGCCGTCGATCAGCTTTTTGAGGCGCTCGTACAGCTCCGCCTCCTTGCGCTTTCCGGCAAGCTCTTTCGTAAGCTCTTTTTTAACGAGGATATCCCGTTCCGCACGCGCGATCTCCTGCGTCTTTACCGCCGCCGCCCGCGCGATCTCCTTCACGGCGCGCTCCGCTTCTGCGAGCCGTTCCTTAACCGCGCGCACGTTTTCGTCCGTCGCCTCGGAAAAATCCTCTTTTTGGAGTTCCCGCAACCGCGCCCGCGCCGCCGCGTATTCCTCGCGGTAAGCTTCCACTCTCCGCCGCGCGCTCTCCGCGTCGCCGTGCTTCTCCGTAAGAGCTTCCGCCTCCGCCCCGCTCTTGAAATCCCCCTCTGAAAGCGCCTCGGAAAGCCGTTTTTCCGCCTCCGAAAGCCGTTCCTTTGCGGAATTTACGCGCTCCGAAGCGAGCGCGGTATTCGTGCGCGCCTCCTCCAAGAGCCGTGCGGCGCGAGCCGAACGCTCGGCAAACGCTTTCCGCGCTTCCTCCGCAGAGCGCAACTTCCCCTTCAACGCTTCTAACCCCTCGTCCAGAGGAATGGAGGCAACGAGCGCTTCGTATTCCGCCTTCATGCGCACCCTGTCCGTTTGCAAAGCTTGGAGCTTTTCGAGGTGTACCCGATATCCCCCGCGCGCCTGTTCGAGCGCGACCCGCTTTTCCTGCGCCGCCTTTCTGCGCGCCTCCAACAAGCGGAATTCCTCCCCGATGCGGGAAAAGTCCGTACTCTCCCCCTCGGCAAGTTTGCCGTATTTTTCAACAAGCGGTTCGCTGTCGGGCGCAATTGCGGGGTGCTTTTCCGTCAAACCGACAAGTTCGCCCTTAAACACGGCGTATTCTCCGCGCAGGAAACTCTCTTTGGCGTAAGCGGACGCATACTCGTTAAAATCCGCGTTCCCGCAAGCATCGAGCTCTCTTTGGATCTCTTCGCACGCGCGGTCGTAGTTAAAATCGCGGTACGACGCCGCTTCCTCGGCGTATTCCCGCTCGGTATCGGTAATTTTTCGTTTGAGCTCTTCCGCCTGTTTTCTGTCCCGTTCGGAAAGCTCCGCCTGTTTGACGCGCTCCGTAAGCGCGCGGATCTCGGTTTCTATTTCTTCCGCCTTGCCATCGCCGAGAGATTTTGCTCCCGCCTCCGCGCGGACGAACGCCTCGTTTGCTTCTTTTGCCGCACGCTCGGCGAATAGGAGCTTCGTCTTGGCGTCCCGTTCTTCGCGCGCCGCCCTGCTTACCGCCGACGCTTTTTCCAAACGGGAAAGCTCCGCGTTGAGCGCCGCCATGCGCTCCCTGCGCGCTTCCAGCTTTTCCATATCGCGCTCCGCTTCGATCGCGGCCTTGCGCGTTTTATAGAGCTCGGAAAGACGCTTTTCTCTCTCACGCGCCTTTTCCTGCGCTTCTTCCGCCTGTTTTTCCTGCTCCGCAAGCGATTTCAATTCCCGCTTCGCCCCCGCGATCCCCTCCTCCGTAACGGAAAGATAGGGCTCTATGCGCGCTTCCAATACGCTCGCCTCGTTCTTCGCGGCGGTATATTTCGCGCCCGTCCGCTTGACGAGCCCTTCGCCGTACCGCTCCAAATCGAAGAGCCGTGCAATGAGTTTCAGCCTGTCCGAACGGGCGGATTTCACGAACTGCGCAAATTCGCCCTGCGGAAGCGCGATGCATTTTTCGAAATCCCGCTGTTCGAGCCCGATGATCTTACCGAGCAATGCGCCCGCGTCGCGCGAGCCCTCCGCCAATGCCGAAAGTTTTTCGCCCTCCCGCTCGTAAACGCGCACGCTTTGTTGGGAATTTTTGCGTTTTATTTCCCGCTCCACGCGGTACTGCCGCCGCTTTCCGCCGTACACGATTTCAAATTCGAAATTAACGTACGCCTTGTCCAAGCGGTAATTGACGAGGCTTGCGGTCACGGCGTCTTTGGCGTCCAAACGCGAAACCTTGCCGTAGAGCGCAAACACGATGCTGTCGAGAACGGTGCTCTTGCCCGAACCCGTATCCCCGAAAATGCCGAAAATACCGTATTCGAGCAGGGCGCGAAAATCCACTTCCGCCCGCTCCGAAAAGGAATTGATGCCGCACAGCTCCAAATAGACAGGCTTCATACTTCCTCCTCCAAGAGCGCGAGAAAAGCGGTTTTGAGTTCCTCGGGTGCGTCTTCTCCGAATTTAGACGTATAGTATTGCCCGAACAGCTCCTCGGGCGACAGGGCGGAGCGCAGAACGGTTTCCCGAACCTCGTCCGTATTCACCCGCGTGATCAAAGAAACGAGCCCCTCGTTCGCCTCGCGCAGATCCCGCGTTTCGCCTGCGGTCAAGGGCGCGGTGAGCTGTAAGGTGAGCTCTATAAGCGTGTTATCGTAATTCTTTAAAAGCTTAACGGCGTCCGCCACGCCGCGCGCTTCCAAACGGACGAGCCGTTTGCCCGAATTCAGCGGGATTTCCTTTTCCAACACGACTTTCCCGTCCCGCGCTTCCAAAAGCATGACGCATTTTCGGATATTCGCTTCGTCGAAAGAATATTGCAAGAGAGATCCGCTGTAATAGGCGTTTTCGCCGACCCGCTGTTTTTTATGAAGATGACCGAGGGCGGTGTATCCGTATTTTGGCAGAACTTCGGGCGGGACGACGCGTGCGCCGCCCAAATCGATCCCGCGTTCCCCCTCGCTGGTAACTCCGCCCAAGACGAAAAGATGCGTCAAAAGAACGTAAGGCGTTTTTCCGTCGTAGCCCGCGTTCCCTTTTTCGATCCAACGCGCCGCCCGCTCGGAATAACTCTCGTCCGATTTCCCTTCCCGCATACGCGCCTCGTTGGGATAGGGAAGAGCGTTGATATACACCCTCTCCCCCCTTTCGTTTTCAAACAAAAGATAGCGTTCGCCCGAAGCGACGACCTTAACGGGACGGTTCCCCCCTACGGGAAAGCAAACGGGACGGTTCCCGAAGATATAAACCCCTTCGTCGGCGCACACGGGCGCGCTTGCGGCAAGCCTTATGCCGTCGTCGTGATTTCCGCTCACGAGCACCACGGCGCGCGAATCCCCTGCAAGCTTCTTCACGGCGGCAAAAAACGCTTCCTCCGCTTCGGCGGACGGAAGATAGGTATCGAAAACGTCTCCCGCGACGAGAACGAGCTCCACCTGCTCTTCTTCGCAGATGCTTACGATTTCGTCGAGAGCGGCGATTTGCTCGCCGAGCCGCTCCGCTTCCATTAAGCGTTTACCGAGGTGCCAATCGGACGTGTGCAACAGTTTCATTCGCTTGCCTAAAAATTTTCCGCTTTGCCCGAAAATGAGGTTGCATTCGGGCGCGGGTTATGATATACTATTATACACCGCCGCGCCGAAAAAAGCAAGCGTTGACAATCGTTTCTGAAAACAAATTCTACTGCCGCCGAGGGATATTATGTCGTTTTGCACCTATTCCAAAGAGTTCACCGCAAACCTCTATACGAGTGTGGAGAACGCTTTCGTAACAAAATACCTGCCGATCGCCGACGGGGACGCCGTTCGCGTCTATCTCTACGGGCTGTATCTTTGCCAATGCGCGCAGGAATTCGATGCGGAAAACGCCGCCAAGCTTTTAAAGCTGACCCCCCAAAAGCTCGTGGATATTTACAAGTTCTGGGAGGAATTCGACCTCGTACATATCCTTTCCCGCGATCCGCTGTTCGTGGAATATCTGCCCGTAAACTCTGCGGTCGGAAAACCCAAGCCTATTCGCGCGGAAAAGTACGAAACCTTTAACCGCGGTTTTTACAGCCTGTTGCAACGGGCAAAAAAAGAGTTTAAGCCCTACGAAATGCAACGCATTCTCGAATTTTTGGAAAACAACCCGATGGAACCGCAGGCACTTTTGCTCGTTGCCGAATACTGCGTAAAAAAGGACGGCGACAAAATTACTTGCAACCACATTCTCAATAAGGCGAACAAGCTCTGCCGCGAGCAAAAACTCACCTACGAACAGGTGGAGCGCGACCTTGCCGACTTCAACCTGCACGAAAAGGAGCTGAGCAAAATTTTCACCCTGCTCGGCATTTACAAAAAGCCTGCGGAAAGCGACTACGAATATTTGGACAAATGGTCCTCCCGCGGGATAGAACTTCGCGCCGTGATCGCCGCGGCGGAAACGCTCGGCAAAGGCACCCTTTCCTCCCTCGACCGTCTTGTGGAGGAACTCGTCGAAAAGGACGCAAAGACGGAAGAGAGCGCGAAAGAATATTTGAAGCGAAGGGAGGAGCTGACCGCCGTCGTGTTCGGCGTTGCGCGCCGCCTCGGCGTAAAGGTGCAAAACCCCCGCCCTTACAGCGACGAATACGCGGAGAAATGGCTGGAACGCGGGTACGACGAGGAGAGCCTTTCCCTCCTTGCCTCCCTCTGCATGAAGCTCGGTTACGGCTTCCCCGAAATGGACGCCCTCTTAGACAAGCTCTATGCGGAAGGCGTCGTGGACGCAAACGGCGTGCGCGAATACTGTCTCTCCCGCGACAAACAACTGCGCCTTCTGCAAAAAATCCAATCGGTTTGCGGAGTCGTCAAAAAAACGCAATCCGCGCTCGATATGCTCTCAGCATGGCGGAGCTGGAATTTCTCGGACGAAATGATCTTAGAGGCGGCAAAGCGGAGCGCCAACGCGGGCGCGCCCCTGCCCTACATGAATAAGCTTCTTTCGGAATGGAAGCGGGAGGGTTGCTTCACGCCCGCCGCGCTTGCCGACAGACAGTCCGCCCCCGCTCCCCGCGCGCAAAAAAACGATTTCAGAAGCGAGGCGGCAATCGCCGCAGACGAGCGGAGCGAACGCGAAAGACACTTTGCGGAGCTTCGGCAAAGAGCGCAACAACGTGCGGACAGGGCCCGCGCGGCGGCCGAAAAGAGCCTCCCTTTCAAGAACGCCGAAAGCGCGATCAAGAAAGGCGAGATCGAGCTTGCGCGCGCGGAGATCTACTCCCCCGACCGCGTACCCGCGCTGACCCTGCAGCTCGAACAGGCAAGACGGGCGCGCACCGAAGCGCTTGCCGAGCTGCGCCTTACGGAACAGGATCTATCGCCGCAATACGCGTGCAAGCAGTGCTCGGACACGGGATTTTTGCCGAGCGGCAAAATGTGCAACTGCTATCATAAATAACTCCAAAAATAACGGATTTGCCCCTAAAATGCAATACAATCGCGTTTTTCGGACTTATTATGTCACACATAGTACTCAAAAAGAGAGGGCGGAATGCTTGTTCCGTCCTCTCTTTTTGGGATAAGTATTCTTATTCGTATTCGCCGTAATCGCGCCTGTCGCCGTCGCGGCGCGGAGGCGGACAGTTGTCCTCCCATTTGCACTTCTTTTTGTCGGGTTTAGGCGCGGCTTTCAAATCGACGAGCACGACGTCGACGCCGATCTTTGTAACCTGTTTCAGCTCGATAAACAAATCGGATTTACAAAAGCGCAACCCTTTTCCGCCGGGCACGACGATGCCGAGCACCTTCCCTTCGGGATAGGTAAACACTACGTCGCTCACGCGCCCCAGCCGTTTCCCGTCCGCGAGGTTGACGACCTCTTTCTTTTTTAATTCGCAAAAGCTCGTTTCCACACTCCTATTGTATGCGAAGCGCGGCGCAAAGTTGCCTGTCCCACAAAATAAGAAAAGGCGACCGCCCTGAGACGATCGCTTGATCTATTTAATCCAACTTTAAAATGCTTTCTACGGTGAGCTTGTAGAGCCGTTCCAATTCGGGCATATATTCCGCCACTTCCATACTGCCCCCGCGAAGGATTTCCGTTACCACAACGACCTTTTCGTACAGTGCGGTAAAGCCCAAGTTCTGCGCCACGCCTTTAATGGTATGCGCCGCGCGGAAGGCTTCCTCCTGCACGCCGTTTTCAAGCGAAGTTTTCAAAAGCTCGAAGCTCCCGTCTGCCGGGAACTTTTTCACAAACCGCAAAACGCGATCCTCCGTCATGAACCGTCCCAATACCTCGCGGTAATTACCGCCTATCGTCTGATATAATTCTTCCGTCGTCATAACTTTCCCCCATTAAGAATCGCACTTCGTCCGAAGCGGCAAATCGATGCCCTTCATGCTCTCGTCATAGAACAAGCATCTCTGCTTGCCCGCGTCCTTCGCCGCATAAAGCGCCATATCCGCCAAGCGGAAGAGCTCTTCGTAGTCGCGGGAAATATCGGACGTAGAAATGCCCATGCTGAGCGACGCGTCGTCCTGCCCGAATTTGACTTTAAAGGCGCGGAATATCTTTTTGGCGGAAGCCTCCGCATCGCCGATACATTCCCAAAAAATCATAAACTCGTCGCCGCCGATCCGCGCCGCCACCCCGTCGGAAGGAAGTACGTTTTTGATTTTTGCGGAAATGTTTTTCAGCGCTTCGTCGCCTGCGATATGCCCGTAGGTGTCGTTAATGGCTTTGAAATTATCCATATCCATTACGGCAAGCAAAAATTTCTTTTCGGTCTGTTCGGAGAGTTTTTCCTGAATGATCGACTTTGCGTGCGCGTGGTTCATTAAACCCGTCAGAGAATCGTGCGTAGCCGCCTGCTCCAACGCTTTCATCTTGGAATATTCTTCCGTGATGTCCTCGATTTTACCCACAGTCCCCACGTATTCGTAAGTATCGGTATCGTCGTTCAAATTGTACTGCGTCATGGCGAGAATACGGCAATGTCTGGGCTCGCCGTCCATCTTGACGTCGCACTCGAAGCTCACGATAGAATCGTCGTGCGTGGCGCTGCGAATGAGCTTGCCGAACTCGATCATGTTTTCTTTCCCAAGGCAAGCGATCAGTTTCTCGTCCTCCAAGGGGTTGGGAATGATCATATCCACCCCGAGCTTGTGCGCGCTCTCGTCGAAAAAGCTCACCGTAACGGGATCGGCGTACAGCTCGAACATGATCTCTTTGCTCATCGCCGCGATGAAGCGGTATTTTTCCCGTTCGCGTTCGAACAAATTGATGGTGCGTTTGGAAACGGAAAGCTCCTCGTGCGAAATGACCTCTTTGGTAATCCTGTTGAGGTCTTGCTTGCTGATTTCGCCCACGGAATTCACGCGAAGCTCCACTTGGATCCGATCCGCAACCCATTTGAGCACGCTGAGCAACACGGGGTTAAATGCGCCGCACTCACCGTTTAAAATCATTTCGATTGCCGTTTCGTGCGGAATCGCCTTTTTATAAACGCGTTCGCTCGTGAGCGCGTCGTAAACGTCCGCGAGCGCAACCACCTGCGCGGAAATGGGAATTTCGTCCCCTTTGAGTCCGTCCGGATAGCCTCTTCCGTCGTATCGCTCATGATGCCAACGGCAAATTTCACGTGCAATGCGGACAAGCGGTTCGTTCTTATAAAACGGCATCTTGTCGAGCACTTCCGCTCCGTAAGCGGCATGATTCTTCATCTGCTCGAATTCTTCGGGCGTAAGCCTGCCGGGTTTGTTTAAAATCTTATCGTCGATTCCGATCTTACCGATGTCGTGCAATGCCGAAGCCGTCGCAATCAGAGAAATTTCCTGCGGGGAAAGCTGGTACTTATCCGTCCGCTTCAAGAGGTTTTGAAGAAGGATCTCCGTCATGGTATGGATATGTAACACGTGAAGTCCGCTTTCGCCGTTGCGAAACTCAACGATATGGCTCAGAATATTGATCATGAGCGACTGCTCTTTTTCTTTCTCGTAAATTTGGTCTTCCACGAGCCCGATCAGCCGCTTTTGCTTGGAATAGAGCATGATGGTGTTGATGGCTCTGCGGCGGACGACGAGCGCGTCGAAAGGACGCTGGATATAGTCCGTCGCGCCGAGCTCGTAAGCCCTGTCCATGTAAGACGAGGAATTTTCCGCGGAAATCATAATGACCGGAATATCTTGGATCCACTTGTAGTTGTTCATCATGGCGAGAACCTCGAAACCGTCCATTCTCGGCATTACCACGTCGAGCAAAACAAGAGAAAGCTCCACGCCGTAACTGCGCATCGTGTTGATTGCCTCAAACCCGTCGCACGCCTCTATGACGTCGAATTCTTCCCCCAAAATATCCGCCAAAATAGAGCGGTTCATCTCGGAATCGTCTACAATCAGAATTTTTTGTTTTGCCATGCCAAGTGTCCTCTTTCCCGATATTTGCCGTACATTACAAGAAAATGCGCAAAACGACATATTTATACATTTTACAATATTATAATAACATATTCCGTTTGAAAAATCTACCTTTTTCCCGACAATTTTTGTTTTTTTATAAAAAACAACCCCAAAAAATTTTCTCATTTTTGGGGTTGTTTGGTTATTTTGGAAAAACGATTTGCATTCCCTACGTTACTTGCTTATAAACAGTCCGTCGTCGCCGCAATCGAGCGTTAACGTACTGCCCGCTTCGGGATTCTCCTTTATGATATATTTCGCAAGCAAGGTTTCCGCGCGCGATTGAATAAACCGTTTGAGCGGACGCGCGCCGTAGACGCCGTCGTAACCGTTGTCGGCAAGATACGCCGCGGCGCGTTTCGTTACCTCCAAGTTAATATGCTCCGTCGAAAGGCGCGCCTTCAAACGATCGAGCATAATCTCCACGATGCTATCGATATTCTTCCGCGTAAGCGGTTTGAAAGTGATGATTTCGTCGAGCCTGTTCAAAAATTCAGGACGGAAGTTGCGCTTTAAGAGCTCCTGCACCTGACCGAGCGCACGGGCGGAAATTTCGCCGTCTTCCATACCCTCCATAATGAGCTCCGAACCAAGATTTGAAGTAAGAATGATGATCGTGTTTTTGAAGTCTACGGTGCGTCCCTGCGAATCGGTGACTCTGCCGTCGTCAAGGATCTGCAATAAAATGTTAAACACGTCCGGATGCGCTTTTTCGATCTCGTCGAAAAGGACGATGCAATAGGGTTTTCTGCGCACCGCTTCGGTGAGCGCGCCACCTTCCTCGTAACCGACGTATCCGGGAGGAGCCCCCACCAAACGCGAAACGGAGAACTTCTCCATGTATTCGGACATATCGATACGGACGAGATTACGCTCGTCGTCAAACAAATTCTCGGCAAGCGATTTGGCGAGTTCTGTTTTGCCCACGCCCGTAGGCCCTAAAAACAGGAAAGAGCCGATGGGACGGTTGGGGTCGGATATCCCCGCCCGCGCGCGGAGAATGGCTTCGGAAACCTTTTTTACCGCTTCCTCCTGCCCGATGACACGCTTATGAAGGTCGTCTTCAAGACGGAGAATTTTCTCCCGCTCCCCCTCTTTGAGCCGTGCGACGGGAATCCCCGTCCACCGCGCGACAATACGGTTGATTTCCTCCTCCGTCACCTCGTCCTGCAAAATAGCGTTCTCCCTGCCGCTTACGCTCGCCTTTGCCTCTTCGAGCTGTTTTTCGAGATTGGGCAAATCTCCGTAGCGGAGGCGGGATGCCTTTTCGAGCTCGCCCCGCGTCATTGCGGAATCGATTTCCCCGCGCAGATCGTCTATCTTTTCTTTGAGCTCCTTTTCGGCGCGGATGGCGTTTTTCTCGTCCTCCCACTTCGCCTTCATACCGCGGAAGCCCTCTTTGAGCTCGGTGAGCTCCTTCTTCAATGCTTCGAGCCGCGCCTTAGAGAGGTTGTCGCTCTCCTTGGCAAGCGCCTTCTCCTCCACTTCGAGCTGTGTGATTTTACGGCTCATGGCGTCCATATCCGCAGGCATGGAATCGATCTCGGTACGGATCATCGCCGCCGCTTCGTCCACCAAGTCGATTGCCTTATCGGGCAAAAAACGGTCGGAAATGTAGCGGTTTGAAAGCGTCGCGGCGGCGACAAGCGCGTCGTCGTGAATGCGCACGCCGTGGAAGATTTCGAACCGCTCTCTCAGTCCGCGCAGAATCGAAACAGTGTCCTCCACCGTCGGCTCGCCCACAAGCACGGGCTGGAATCTGCGCTCCAAAGCGGCGTCTTTCTCGATATACTTGCGGTATTCGTCGAGCGTGGTCGCGCCGATGCAATGCAGTTCTCCCCGCGCGAGCAAAGGTTTTAAAAGGTTGCCCGCATCCATCGCGCCGTCCGTTTTGCCCGCGCCGACCACGGTATGAAGCTCGTCGATGAAGAGCAATATCCCGCCCTCGGATTTCGTGACCTCCTCCAAGACGGCTTTAAGCCGTTCCTCGAATTCCCCGCGATATTTCGCGCCCGCGATCAACGCGCCCATATCGAGCGAAAAGAGCTTTTTGTTTTTCAAACCTTCGGGAACGTCCCCTTTTACGATCCTCTGCGCAAGCCCCTCCGCAATGGCGGTTTTGCCCACGCCAGGCTCGCCGATGAGCACGGGGTTGTTCTTCGTCTTGCGGGAGAGAATGCGCACCACGTTGCGGATCTCCTCGTCCCTGCCGATCACGGGCTCCAACTTGTGCTCGCGGGCACGCCCCGTGAGATCGGTTCCGTATTTTTCGAGCGCTTCGTACGTCCCCTCGGGGTTGTCGCTCTTTACCGTCTGATTCCCGCGCACCTCTTTCATTCCCTTTAAAAAACCGTTCTTCGTCAAGCCAAAACGGGAAAAAAGCTTATCGAGCCCCCGCTCGGCATTGTCGAACAAACAAAGAAATAAGTGTTCCACCGAAACGTACTCGTCTTTCATGCCGTCGGCAAGCTTCTCCGCTTCGTTGAAAGTACGTTGCAGTGCGGACGAGGGATAGCTTCCCGTACCGCCCGACGCGCGCGGAAGCCGTTCGATCTCCTCCCGCACGCCTTTCGAAAGTCCGTCCGCATCCGTGCCCGCGCGTTTGATAATGCGGAAACACAGCCCGTCCCGCTCCAAAAGCGCAAAGCAAAGGTGCAGAGCCGTCAGCTCCGCGTTTCCGTATTCGAGCGCAATATTTTGTGCGCTCTGAATGGCTTGAATCGATTTTTGGGTAAATTTGTTTGCGTCCATAATATCCACTCCTTATATGAATTTTATTTTCGCTTGTATTATACCGCAATTTCGCAAAGATTAAACAACGACGCAATTTCCCCGATAAAAGAAAAAGGACGGTCAACCGTCCTTATGAAAGTTTTTCTTATTTTTTGATCGGGAACGAATGAACGAACCGTTTCTCTTCCGCGATCTCTACTCTGCCGTTCAACCTGTCGCGGAGCGTAGCGCAAAACGCTTCGCAGTCCCGTTCGCGGACGGAAACCAAAAACTCCGCCCTCTCGCCGAAAAATTTTTCGTGATCCGAATACCCCTCGCGCTCCAACAGCAGGAGCACGGCGTTGACGCCCGAATACTCCATTTTGATGCGGAGGGAAACGCAAGCGTCGTACTCGCAGATTTTTGCGGACGCAAGCCCCAATGCGGAAACGGAAGAATAGGCGCGGGTCAGCCCGCCCGCGCCCAGCTTGATCCCGCCGAAATAGCGCACGACGGCGATCGCCGTTTGAAAGAGCCCCTGCGCCTTCAACACGCCCAATATGGGCATCCCGGCCGTACCCTGCGGTTCGCCCGCGTCGGAAAAACGCTGTTCGTTACCCAAAGCGTCGGCAACGTAACCGTAGCATACGTGCGTGGCAAGCGGGTGTTCCGCGCGGACGCGGGCAAGAAACGCCTTCGCTTCCTCCTCCCCCTCGATATGCGATACGTATGCGATAAAACGGGATTTTTCGATTGTTCGCTCTGCGACCGTTTCGCCGAAAACGGATAAATACATTAGACGCGCACGACCTTAATACGAACTTTTTTACCCTTAAACAACGTAAACTCGCCTGCGGGCAGAGGCATATTGACGCTTTCCGCACGTTCGCCGTTTACGGCGACGCCGCCCTGCTCCACAAGGCGCCGCGCCTCGCCGTTGCTCTTGCAGAGCCCCGTAGCGGTGAGCGCGCCCAAAAGCTCGTTGATGCTTGCGGGGATCTCTTTTACGGGCATTTCCCCTTCGCCGCCGAACGCCGCGCGCGCTTCGCTCTGCGCTTTGTCCGCCTTTTCCTTGCCGTGCACCGTTTTGGTAAGCTCGTATGCAAGCCGTTCTTTTGCAACGTTCATGCGCTCGTCGCGGTGCGCGCAAAGCTCGGCGATTTCCGAAAGAGGCAGGAAGGTCAAAAGCTTCAAGCATTTTTCCACGTCGTCGTCCGCCGTATTTCTCCAATACTGGTAAAAATCGTACGGGCTCGTCTTGTTCTCATCGAGCCAAACAGCACCCTTTTGCGTTTTGCCCATTTTTTTGCCCTCGCTCGTAGTGAGGAGCGTGAAGGTCATGGCAAATGCCGCCTTGTGCTCCTTTCTGCGAATGAGGTCTGCACCCGCGAGAATGTTGCTCCACTGGTCGTCGCCGCCCAGCTGCAACAAACACCCGTACTTGCGGTTAAGCACCAAAAAGTCGTACGCCTGCATGAGCATATAATTGAATTCGAGGAAGGTGAGCCCCTTCTCCATGCGCGAGCGGTAGCACTCCGCCGTGAGCATTTTGTTCACGGAAAAGTACGCGCCGACGTCCCGCAAAAAGTCCACGTAGTTGAGTTCGAGAAGCCAATCGGCGTTGTTTACGACGATCGCGCCGTTTTCCCCTTCGAAATCGATAAAGCGCGCCATCTGCTTTTTAAAGCATTCCACGTGGTGCTCCACCGTTTCCTTAGTCATCATGGAACGCATGTCCGTTCTGCCCGAAGGATCGCCAACCATGCCCGTGCCCCCGCCGATCAGAATAATGGGACGGTGTCCATGCTCCTGCATATGCTTCATGGCGATGAGTTGCATGAAGTGCCCCACGTGAAGGCTGTCCGCCGTAGGGTCGAATCCGATATAGAACGGCACGCTTTCACTCCCGAGCTTTTCATACAGCTCGTCCTCGAATACCGTTTGCTTGACGAATCCGCGCGCGCGAAGCGCGTCCATTACGTTTTCCATAAGTTTCTCCTTTTTTAAAAATAAAACGGCTTGCGACCTGCGCAAACCGTATTCATACAAATCTCGGGCGATTTACGCGAAAAAACTACGTATTAAAAAAGATAATACGCGTAGCCGTAACCGTAAATTGCAAAGTAACTGCGTTTCATAATTTCATTATACACACGCGCGCGCCGTTTGTCAAACGAAATATGTGTATTTATGCAAAGAAAGCGGGGGCAAATTTACCGCATTCTTTCTACACCAAAGCGCGGACGAGCTCGCTTTCCGCGGAATGACGGTTGAAGAAATCGCGCGGTAGTTCCCCCGCAACGGGAAAGTCGGCAACGACGCGCCCCCCTTTCAGAACAACGGCGCGGTGAGAAAGCAAAGCCGCCTCGTGCACGTCGTGCGTGACGAAAACAACCGTGTCGTGCGTTTCCTGCCAAAGAGAAACGACAAGCTCGACAAGCGATTTTTTGAGGGACAAGTCGATTGCGGAAAAAGGCTCGTCCATCAGCAGAGTATCGTGCGGAAACAGGAAGGCGCGCGCAACGGCGACCCGCTGCTTTTCTCCGCCCGACAGCTCGTGCGGATACCGCCCCTCCTTGCCTTGAAGCCCCACGCGGGCGAGCATTTCCCGCGCCTTTTCTTCGTCGCTCCCCTTGGGCAGAACGAACAGCAAATTCTGCAAAGCGTTCAAGTTTGGCAGCAGCTTTGCCGATTGGAACAAATAGGAAACCTTCCCTACTCCCTCCGTGCTCCCCTCGGCGGGGATCATGCCCGAAATAATACCCAAAAGCGTGCTCTTGCCCGCTCCGCTTTCTCCGAGCACGGCGGTGATCTCCCCCGTTTTTAGTTCCAGCTCGGGAATTTCGAGCGCGACGGCATCGCCGTACCGTTTTTGAATCGAAGTCAGCTTCATCTTCTCCACCTCACAAGCAAACGGCAGGCAAGCCTGCATAGCCCTTCGAGTAAAAATCCCGTTAAAACGGTTACGAGCGTGAGCGCCAAAAGCGCGGGCATCTGCACGTACATTTTCGCTTCCTGCATCATTCCGCCAAGACTGCGGTAAGTGGAAGCGAGTACTTCTCCCGATACCGTGATCTTTAATCCCAAAGAAAAGATCCCGCCCGCCTGCCCCAATACGGGCGGCGCAGCCAAGGGCAAATAGAACTTTACCGCGCTGCGCGCCTTGCCCACGCGGAACGCGCGAATGAGTTCGCCGTACTCCTCTTGCACTTCGTCGAGCGCGGAGAGTGCCGCCGAGTACACGGCGGGCAGTAATACGAG
Organism: uncultured Clostridia bacterium; assembly: GCA_947088135.1. Taxonomy (GTDB): domain Bacteria; phylum Bacillota; class Clostridia; order Christensenellales; family Borkfalkiaceae; genus Gallimonas. The sequence goes on along the minus strand of CAMUFJ010000017.1, from coordinate 7,479 downwards.
CATACTCACGATAACGGGCGCGACCGCAGGGGAAGTCCAAAGCAGTATCACGAGAATAACCGCCACGGTAGGCAAGCTCCTCAGCACGGAAACGATGGGTGCAAAAAAGGCTCGCACGCCCGTAAAGAGCCGTGCAGTCACGGCGAGCCCCGTTCCCGAAACGAGGGAAAGCACAAACGCTACAAGCGTACGCAGGAGCGTTCCGCCGAATGCCCGCCAAAATTCTCCCGTACCCATGAGCCGTCCCGTTTCCCGCAGAGTATCCCATACCGAAGGCAACAAATAGTCGTTGCGCACGATAAAATAGGCGATCAGCCAAAACAGCCACAAAAACACAACGGAAAACAGGGAAAATATAAAGTTTTTTTGGATTTTAAACCGCTTCATTTATCCGAGATAGTAAAAGGCGTCCGCAACGGCGGAAACGCTGTCCGCTTTGACCCCCGCGAGTTTTTCGAGGAAGGTATTCACCTCCGCTTTGCAGTCCCGAGAGGGAACAAAACGGACGGAACAGTTCGCAATGACCGTTTCGTTGAAATTTTTATCCGTAAACGCAGGCGTAAGCCCGTCCGCGCGCACGCCGTCCAAAAGTCCGAGCACCGTCGCCGCGGAAGCGTTTGCAAGATACTCCGCATTCCCCGCAAAATAGGAAATCAGTTTATCCGCGACTGCTTTATTGTTTTGCAAAATACTGCTCTTGGCAACGAGCACTGCCTGCGGATACCCTTCTTCCCCGCCGTAAATTTCCTGTAAACTGCCCGCAAGCCTGAACGGCTTAGGCGTGTTTGCCGTCCCCTTGATTTTCGCCGTAACGGCGGGCTCGGGACACAAATAGTAATCGCACCCGTAAGCGGGGGTCACGTTGGAAGCATCGGTGCCCATCTGCAAAAGATTGACTTTGTCCGCCGCCTTCTCCGCCTCCAAATTTGCGATGGTCTGATACGCTACGCCCAAGCCCGAAAGAGCGGCTTGGAAGGTGAGCCCCGGCACGTTTGCAAGCTGTACCACCCCCACCGTTTTCCCTTTAAGGGAGGCAACGTTCTGCGCCGTCACCGTTTCGTTCTCCCCCGTCGTCAGCAGGAAAATATTTCCATGCGTCACCGTGCCGAGCATTTTATAAGTTTCGCCCGTTCCCAAAAGCTTGCTTGCAAGATTGACGGGAAGCACGCAAAAATCCGCCGCGGGCGACGCGCCCGTTACCTGCGCCTGAATGAGATTGGACGCGACGACGTGATATTCGAAATCCGCCGTCGTCTGCGCGATCCCGTTTGCGAGCCCGAGCGCGGGCGCGCCGTCGGGCGCAAACACCGAATAGACGGGATCGGGAGCGTTATCCCCTCCCTCCCCTTTTTGTTCTCCGCACCCCGCGGCAAACGCCGCCATGCAAACACACGCCGCCAAGGCGCATACAAGTTGCTTCTTCATATGAATACCTCCGATTTGTTTTCGATTTGCCGATACGCGTTTAACTTCCCCTTAGGGGAAACGGCGCGCATCATATTTTGCTGAACAGCGTTTTTGCGGTAACGCCCGCGAGCTTGCCGAGCTTTCCCGTGAGCGCGTTTACGACGGGCACGGGCGCGTCCAGCACCACGGAGAGCACCGATACGTTCTTCTCCCTGTAAGGAATACCCATTCTCGCCACGATATATTCCCCGTATTCGGAAAGATAGCCGTTGAGCGCGGCGACCTCTCCCTTGTTTTCCACCAAAACGGAAAGCACCGCGATTCTTTTTTCTTCCATAAAAAAATCCCTCCGCCCTAAACGCGGGCGAAAGGAAAGCACGCGGAAAAACCGCGCAAACGTTCTTTTCAGCCCTTTGCAGTCAGTAAAACTTTCCGTTTAGGGTACATTGTAATTTTATTCTATCAAACTTTTGCAAAAAAAGCAACCAAATTAATCATAAGTTTGCGATTGCGGAAGGAATACAGTCGATAACGTCCGTCGCGTCCGAGCAATATTCCCCCAAACGCTCCGCAGAAATTTCTCCTGCTCTCCCCAACAAATAAGACCCCGCACAGCACGCCTCGAATACGGGAATGCGCGCCGCAAGAGCCGCGACGATCCCCGAGAGCACGTCGCCGCTCCCGCCCTTTGCAAGCGCGGGCGAACCCGTGACGTTGATCGCCGTCCGCTCGCCGTTCGTTACGATGCTTCTATTGTTTTTGAGAAGTACGGTTACGGCGTACTTTTGCGCATACGCCGTCGCCGCTCCCACGGGCGCGTTTTGCAAGCTCTCCACACTCTCGCCCGAAAGCTTGGAAAACTCCCCGAGGTGAGGCGTAAGCACGACGCGGCATTTTTTTTGTTTGAGAATTTCCGCACCGTAGATTGCCAGAGCGCCGAGCGCGTCGGCGTCGAGGATCAGCGTCCCGCGATAGGAAAGTAAAAGTTGCTTTATCAAGCCATAAAGCTCTTTGCTCACCCCCATGCCCATACCGACGGCAATGCTGTCCGCCCGCAAAATCTCCTCTTCCAAGCCGTTAAACGGACGCACGATACACGCAGGATACCGCTCCACAGCCGCCGAAGCGTAACGCTCGGGCAAGTACAGTCGGGTATAGCCCGCGCCCGATTTTAAACACGCGCCCGCAGAAAGCAGAGCCGCCCCGCCCATCTTTTCGCCCGCTATCATACAGGCGTTGCCGTATTTGCCCTTGTGGGAATTGGAAAGCCGTTTGGGGAAAAACGTTTTTACGTCGGTATTCTCCCAAATCTCCGCACCTTTGACGGCGGAAGCGATGCCGATGTCGGCAACGGTGATTTTTCCCGCATGATCGGCCCCGTCCGCAAGCAACAGAGAATTTTTATAGTAACCGAGCGTAAGCGTTTCGTCGGCGCGCACGCAATGAGTGAAAGCAACACCCCCCTCTTTGAGCCCGCTGGGCAAATCGCAGGCGACGACGTACGCCCCGCTGTCGTTGATAAAATCGATGAGCAGCCGCTCCGTCCCCGCAGGCGCGCGGGAAAGCCCCGTTCCGAAAATACAGTCTACGATGAGCGCATACCTCCTGCGGGGAATGCGCCCGACGACGTCGCCGCGGAAACGCTTTTTTACCGCCGCACAGTCGTCGGAAAACTTTTCGGCAATGCACAAAACCTGCACGTCCACACCGCTGTCGTGCAGAATACGCGCCGCGACGAACCCGTCGCCGCCGTTGTTCCCTCCCCCGCATACAAAGAGCACGTCGCCGATCCCGAGCCTTTCCATTGCGCTCCGCACCGCCTTCGCGAGCGCCTCTCCCGCCCGTTCCATCAGCTTTAACGAGGGCGTTCCGCTTCCGATCGTCCGCGCGTCCGCCTCCCTCATCTGAATGTTTGTAAAAGAAAATTTCACAATAGCACCTCTTTACAGCTTGATTCCGATTTCCGCCGCAGACAGCGCGCGCAAAGCTCCGTTCTCTTCGATGAGCAAACGCCCGTCGCCGAGTATTTCTTTCGCCGTGGCGAAATATTGCCGTTCGCCCTCCGTGACCTGCACCGTCCGCCCCAAAAAGCGCACGCGGGAAAGATAGTCTTCGAACGTGCTCTCCCGCAAATACTCTTTTATGAGCGTTTCCCGCGCCTCGTCTGCGGAAATTTTTCTGCCCGCGAGCTCGGAAAGGCTTACGGCGATCCCGCCCAGCGCGGACACGTCGTTTTCCGCGTTCAAGCCGATGCCCACGATGCTCGCATACAAAAGCGCGCCGCGAAACACGTTTTCGATGAGAATGCCCGCAAGCTTTCTGCCTCCCGCAAAAACGTCGTTCGCCCACTTGATTTCGGGGAAGACGCCGAAAGATTCCGCCGTACGGCAAACGGCAACGGCGGCATGCGTCATCACGCGGAACGCGTCGCAGGCGGGCACGTTTTTATAAAAGGTGAGCGCGGAAAAATATACTCCGCCCTCGTCCGATAAAAAACTGCGCCCCTTGGTGCCCTTTCCTCCCGTCTGCCGTTTTGCGGAAACGATCGTATCCTCTTCGCGCTCCAAATAGCGTTTGATATAGTCGTTCGTGGAGGAGATTTCCTCCAAAAGTTCAATCTTCATCTTCCTCCCCGAGCGCGCGCAGAACGCTCTGCACGGTGTCGTAATCGAACCCCTTGGAAATCAAATGTCCGTACGCCTTGCGCAAAGTATCGCGGTTGATCTCTTTACCTCTGAGATATCGTTCAAGCACCCGCTTGGCGGAGTCCGTGCCGTCTTCCATTTGCGAAACGGCTTCCCGAATGCTCTCGTCGCTCACGCCCTTGCGTTTGAGTTCTGCCGCGATAAGCCGCGCGCCCTTTTTCTTTCCCGCGCTCTCCGCATAACGCTGTGCGTATTGCAGATCGTCCACTAAGGCGTACCCGCGCATTTTTTCGAGCACGAAGTCGCAAACGTCCTCCAAATACCCCTTTTTTTTGAGATAATCCCGCACTTGTCGCTCCGTCTTCATGCTTACGGAAATGTGGGTGAGCGCCTTATCGAGCGCGGTCTGCTTTTCGCTTTGCAATTGCATGGCGGAAAGCGATTCGGGCGTGACGCTCATACCCGCCTTTAAGCGGTTTTGCATCACCGTTTCGAGCTTCATACCGCAATAAAATCTGCCGTCCACCTCGATATTACAGCGGGTTTTGTCCTTTTTCTGCGGGGTGATCGCCGTAATTTCCGCCATATTTACCCCGCCGTGCCCCAAGTACGGTTTTTTTGAAACCAATCCGTATCCTTTAAAACCGTCGTATTATTACTGCACCAAAGTTTGAGCCGTTTTTCCGTTTCCTCCGCGCCTTTTCCGTAATAAAATACGATATCGCCGTTCATGGAAACAAATTCCTTGGTGGAATAGTCATCGTTTAAGATCCCGAGCGTTGTAACGTAAATTTTTTCCGTATGCTTGCTCATTCTGTCTATCGCTTCCTGCGTAGGGAACGTATTAAGCGCATTTTCGGGTTTGAGATTGTCGGGGTCTTTGTTCGGTTTGTCGGCATATTCGTAGGTACCGGCACAGGTGCAAATAGCGATATTTTCGGGCGTAATCTTGTTCAACAGCACGTCGTTCGAAGATGTAGACGAACCGTGATGCCCTCCCTTATACAAAACGCAATGCGGGAGATCCGGATTGCTTTCTACGAGCGATTTCTCGCCCGCACCCTCTAAATCCCCCGTGAAAAGATAGTTGTTTTGCCGAGCGCCGAGCTGTTGCGTCAGAAGCATACAAACCGAATAGTTATTCTCGCTCGACGATTTTTGCTCGTAATACTTTTGGTAAAGAATATTCATGGATATCGTTTGCGCTTCGTCGAGATAGTAAGTCGCTTTTGCACCGTTTTCGCCCTTCGTGCATTCGAGCGCGCTGTAAACTTTCGTCCCCTTATCCTTACAAGCCGTTACCGCCGTTACGTAGTCGTTATAAATCCCGCTGTTCGTGTTGTGCCCCGAAAATTCAATGATCGTGCCGATTTTATATTGATATAAAAAGCCCGTACGGGACTCGTCCTTTACCTGCCCGACAAGTCCCGCGATATGATCTTCATGGGCGTGCGTGGCGATCACGTACTCCAACACGCCGTCCGTACAGTAATCCGCAACGTAATCGATCATTTTTTGGGTGGGCGCAGTGCTTTTCTTTGCACCCGCGTCGATCAAAACTTCCGTATTTCCGCACTTGATGAGAACGCAGTCCCCCGCATTATGTACACCGAGTTCCAAAAAATGTATGGATAGATCCGCCGAGGAGATCTCCTTAATATCGCCTGCTTCGGGCGTTTGGGTCTTATCACCCGTATCGCCCGCGGGAACGTCCTGCTGTTTTTTATAGACGAAAAAGTAATAAAAAGCCAACGCCGCGATTGCGACGACCAAAATGAGGGCGATAAACCCCAAAGAAAGTTTTTTCGCTTTTTTTCTCTTCTTTGCCATAAGTTACACCAAGCCGAACACGGTTGCGATATTCACGACCGCCTCGTTAATATTGTGCAAAAATTTGCCGATCGCTTTTCGCGCTCCGTCGTCTATAACGCCGTTATCCGTAGTGCGCAAAACCGCCGTCGTCATGTCCACGTTTTTATAGAGCACCTCGCAATCGGGTGCAATGAGCTTCATAACGTCCTCGTTGCTGTCCCGCTGAACGTGATACATTTGCTTCACCGTTTTATTGAGCTTGCCGATGAGCTCCCCGTTCCCGCTCTCGAACATCTCTTTGAGCGTGCCTGCAAGTTCGTACAACAGCGCTACGAATTCCGCTTGATTTGCAGAGATCTCTCCCGTTTTTTCCGTCATAAATCCACTCCGTTTTTTTGAAGGAGGACGCGCGCCGTATCCACGCTATCCACCCCGTTTAAATTTTTCACGGGCGCAAACTCCCGCTCCCGCTCCACCTCGAAGGGTAAACAACTCCCCGATAGACGCACCATATCCAAAATGAGCGTTTCGAATTTGTAGGCGTTCTCGCTCTGCGGAATCACTTTGTTCCCCGCTTTGTCGAGATGCGCCGCCTTCTTTTTTACCACGTGTACGGGAATCTTCTCGCCCGACAGCGTTTTCAGTGTTTTGGCACGGAACAAATAATTGAGGATCACACCGTAGGAATAAAGCAAATTTCCCGCTTTATCTTTGAGATAAGCAAGCTCCTTAGGAAGTTCGTAATATTCGATGACGTCGGGAAGCCCGCCGCGCAGACACAACACGCCCACCCGTTCCTCGGGGCAAGCTTTGCGCACCACCTTCGCGCCGCATTGTTTTCCGCTCAAAATCGCCGCGCCGACAAAAACGGGATCGGCGATCCTCTGCAACACGTTGTCTACCGCGAACACGTTGAACCACTCCACGCCCTTTAACAGCCCGTCCTCCAAAAGTCCCGCTTTGACGAGGGAGGAGTACCACCCTCCGTTGCCGTTCGGCGAGAGCGCAAGCGCACCCTTTTCCTCCAAAAGGATTTTTTGATCGAACCCCACGCAAATCGCCATTTCCTGCGGAAAAAAGCGCACGAGCGAAGCGGGATAACCGAAATAACCGTGCTTCTCGAAAAAGGCGCGGGTTTCGGCGTCGTTCCTCTCGCTTGTCATGATAAGAAGCGGGATTCCCGCGCCGCACGCTTTTACGCTATCCTGCAAATTGCGGACGAGTTGTTCGAAAATATACAGCTCGCGGGTGAGCCCGATATTATAGCACCCTTTGGGCGCGGACGAGCCGAGCCGCGTGCCCATGCCGCCCGCGAGCAACACCGCGCAAACCTTGCCCGCACGGATCGCCGCTTTTCCCGCCTCTTCCAACTCATCCTTTCGGGCTTGGATATCGGCGACGCTCATTCCCTCGATCGGTTCGATTTTGCCCAAATTCTTGCGTTCGGGCTTATCGATTTCCTCTAAGAGCGACCAATCGATATTTTTTAACTGCGCCGTAAAACGCGCTCTTTGTTCTTCGTTTAACTCTTCGTAAAAGCGCAACAAGTCCCCCTGACCGTGCGCCTGCAACATTTCCAAAATTTCCATATCCGTACCCTTTGTAAAAATTTCTC